>JBKDQC010000392.1:0-14747 GCA_046342295.1 Deltaproteobacteria bacterium
GTGGACGCGGAGGCCCTGCACGTGCGGCTCGCGGACGAGTCCGTGTGCATCGGGCCCGCGGCCCCGACGCGGTCGTACCTCCACCTCCCGTCGCTCATCGCGGCGGCGGAGATCACCGGGGCCGACGCGATTCACCCGGGCTACGGCTTTCTCTCGGAGAACGCCGAGTTCGCGGACATCTGCCGCCAGTGCGGGCTGACCTTCATCGGGCCGAGCCCCGAAGACATGAAGCGCTGGGGCGGCAAGGTTCCGGCGCGGGATCTCGCGCGCCAGCTCGGGATCCCTCTCCTGCCCGGGACAGGCGTCCTCGCAGACGAGCACGAGGCGGTCCGCAGAGCGAGCGAGATCGGCTTTCCGGTCATCCTGAAGGCGAGCGCGGGAGGGGGCGGCCGGGGCATGAAGATCGTCCGCTCGGCCGAGGAGCTCGTGCGGGTCTTCCCCCAGGCGCGCGCGGAAGCGATCGCAGGGTTCAAGAACGGTGACCTCTACCTCGAGCGCTACGTCGAGGAGCCTCGCCACATCGAGTTCCAGGTCCTCTGCGATCCGGACCACGACATCCAGATGGTGCTCGGGGAGCGCGAGTGCTCGATCCAGCGCCGCCACCAGAAAGTCGTCGAGGAGGCGCCTTCGGTCGCCGTCTCGGACGAGCTGCGCCGCGACATGGCGCGCACGATCTCGCGAGCGATGAAGGACACGGGCTACCGCTCCGCGGGCACGCTCGAGTTCCTGCTCGACGAGCGCGGTCACCTGTACTTCATGGAGATGAACACGCGGATCCAGGTCGAGCACCCCGTGACCGAGTTGGTCACGGGCGTCGACCTCGTCGTCGAGCAGATCCGTGTCGCGGCGGGCCTCGCGCCGCTCTACCCGAACGAGCCCGTGACGCCCCGGGGGCACGCGCTCGAGTGCCGGATCAACGCCGAGGACCCCAAGACCTTCGCGCCTTGGCCGGGCCTCATCACCAACTACGTCGCGCCCGGTGGCGCAGGTGTCCGCGTCGACGGGGGCGTCTTCAGCGGCTGGAGGGTCCCCGGCGAGTACGACTCGTTGCTCGTGAAGTTGCTCACCTACGGCCGCACCCGCGACGAAGCGATCGTGCGGATGAGGCGTGCGCTCCACGAGATGGTGGTCGACGGGATCCGGACCAACATCCCCTTGCACCAGGCGATCCTCGAGCACGAGGATTTCCTGGCAGGCCGTCTCTCCACACGATTCCTCGAGCGTCTGCCGTTCACGGCGGCTGCGCTCGCCGGGGCCTGACGCCCCGAACCGGACGTGCGCGGCCTCGGTCTTGAGCGCACGCGTCCTTGACACCCTCCGGGCGCGCCGCTAGATCACGCGCCCTTCGCGTCCCGGCCGGCGGCTCGTCCGCTCGCGCGCGACTCCCGGGCCGTGCCTCGCGCGGCTCTCACACAGGTTCTCCGCAGACGCTGCAGTCAGGTTTTCCATGGCAACGACGACGATCACCAAGAGCACGGCCCCCGGCGAGATCGAGAAGAAGTGGTTCGTGGTGGACGCGACGAAGGTCCCGCTCGGTCGGCTCGCTTCGCGGGTCGCCTCGGTCCTCCGCGGCAAGCACACGCCCGCCTACACGCCGCACGTGGACACGGGAGACTACGTGATCGTCATCAACGCCAAGGACGTGGCGCTGACCGGCGGCAAGCTCGACACGAAGTCGTACAACAAGCACTCGGGCATCCCGGGCGGCTTCAAGTCGGAGTCGTACCGGAAGCTGATGGAGCGCGACCCCGGCTTCGCCATCGAGAAGGCCGTCAAGGGCATGCTCCCGAAGAACCCGCTCGGCCGCGCGATGCACGCGAAGCTCAAGGTGTACGCCGGCGCGACGCACCCGCACGCGGCGCAGAAGCCGTCCAGCCTCGCCCTCTGACCCGATCTCGACCCGAGAAGGAACTGAAGAATGCCCGCGATCCAGAAGCAGTACGGCACCGGCAAGCGCAAGAACGCCGTCGCCCGCGTCTACCTCAAGGCCGGCGGCGGCACCGTGACGGTCAACGGTCGCACGCTCGAGGACTACTTTCCGCGCGAGACCTCGCGGATGATCGTGAACCAGGCCTTCGAGATCGCCGAGAAGCAGGGCAAGTTCGACGTCTCGGCGACCGTCAGCGGCGGGGGTCTCGCGGCCCAGGCCGAGGCCGTGCGCCACGGCATCTCCCGCGCGCTCCTCGCCGGCGAGAGTGAGCTTCGGCCGACGCTGCGCAAGGCGGGCCTCCTCACGCGCGACTCGCGGAAGAAGGAGCGCAAGAAGCCCGGCCAGCCCGGCGCCCGCAAGAAGTTCCAGTTCAGCAAGCGCTGAGCGGTTCTGGTCGCGACGAACGAGCCCGGTGGGTTGTCCATCGGGCTCGTTCTGTTTCCGTCACTGCGTGTGCGGCGTTGCGCGTGTCGCCTTCGATCCGTACCCTCCGGCCCCCGCATGCCGCTCGACCTCGACACACTCCGCCTCGGCCTCACGCGCACCGTCGACGCCACGGATTTTCCTGGCCTCGGCGAGAAGTACGAGGGCAAGGTCCGAGACAACTACTCGTTGTCGGACGGGACGCGCGTCCTCGTCACGACCGACCGCATCAGCGCGTTCGATCGCGTGCTCGGTACGCTGCCGTTCAAGGGCCAGGTCCTCAACGGCCTCTCGACGTGGTGGTTCGCCGCGACCGCGGACGTTGCAGCCAACCACGTCCTCTCCGTGCCGGATCCGAACATCCTGCACGCCGTCGAGTGCGAGCCGCTGCCGGTGGAGCTCGTCGTCCGCAGCTTCGTCACGGGCGTCACGTCCACCAGCGTCTGGACGCACTATGCCGAGGGCAAGCGGAGCTTCGCCGGCCATGTCCTGCCGGAGGGGCTGAAGAAGAACGAGCCGCTGCCCGCGCCGATCCTCACCCCGTCGACCAAGGCCGCCAAGGGTGGTCACGACGTGACGGTCTCGCGCGCCGAGCTGCTCGCGATGGGTCAGGTCTCCGAAGAAGATTTCGACGCGGCGGGCGCGATGGCGATGAAGCTCTTCGCCCGCGGCCAGGAGATCTGCCGGCAGCGCGGAATCATCCTCGTGGACACGAAGTACGAGATGGGCAAGCGGCCGGACGGAACGATCGTCGTGATCGACGAGATCCACACGCCTGACAGCTCGCGCTATTGGCTCGCCGCGAGCTACGAGCAGCGCTTGGCGCGAGGCGAGGAGCCCGAGAGCTTCGACAAGGAGTTCGTTCGCCGTTGGCTCGCGGGCGTGGGCTTCAAGGGCGATGGGCCGATCCCCGCGATTCCCGACGAGGTACGCGTCGAGGCCTCGCGGCGCTACGTCGAGGCCTGCGAGATGATCCGCGGCGAGCCTTTCGTCGCGGACCTCACGGAGCCGTCGGGGCGGATGGCCTCGAACCTCGTACGCGCCGGGATCTGGAAGCGCTGAGGAGCGCGCCTCGGCTCCTGCCGACCACGCGGCGAACGGACGGGGCTGCACGCATCCCCCTCCGGCGAGAAGAAGAGCGACACGACCGATTCATGCCCGAGCCGAACAGGAGCAGACGATGAAGGCCAAGGTGTTCGTGACCCTGAAGCGTGAAGTCCTCGACCCGCAGGGAGATGCCGTCCGCCGTGCGCTCGGCACGCTCGGCTTCGAGGGGGTGCGAGATGTGCGGATCGGCAAGCTCGTGGAGCTCGACCTGACGGGGGCCGATCGCGCGAAGGCCGAGCAGGAGCTTCCGGCCATGTGCAGCAAGCTGCTCGCGAATCCGGTCATCGAGGACGCGCGCTTCGAGATCGTCGACTGACCTCGATCCTCTCTCCGGATTCGTGAGTCGACGCGAAGCCCGAGCGGCTCGACCGCCCGGTGGCCTCCGTGCCAGTCGCCGAACGGCATGGTCGAGGGAAAGCGGTACTGGATCGAGCGGGGCCCGGGGGTCGGGTTGCCCCCCGGGGCCGCTGCGTGCGACCTTCCGGACCCATGCTGGCCCGCGCGTTCCTGGTGATGAAGGCTCTCCTGATCGGGGCGATCTTCGTGCTGGCGCTGGCTCCGGCGGCCGCCGAGGCGCAGCGGGCCCGCAGTCAGGAGGGGCGAGGCCAGCCGGAGACGACGCACCGCGGTCCTTCCAGCGCGGACGGTTCCCGTGGCCGCGCTCGCTCTCGGGTGGGGCGGGCGACCCGCGCGGTCCGATCCTCCCGGCGCGGCCGACGCCCCGTGAGCGCGCACGCGGCGTCGAGGCGCCGTGCGCGCCGCGGCGTCGGGGACCTTCCGGAAGCCGGCGTCGGCTCGATCTCCATCGGGCGACCGGGACGTGGCCGCCTCGTCCGCGGCGTGGCGCTCGAGCCCTCGGAGCACCTCGCGGTCAAGAGCTCGTCCCACGGGCAGCACTTCGGCACCGCGGAGCTCGTCTCGCTCCTTGGCCGGGTCGCGGCGCGGGTGGCCGAGCGTTCTCCCGGCGCCCGGCTCCACGTCGGTGACCTCTCCCGGGAGGGCGGGGGGCGCTTCGGTCCGCACCGCTCGCACCGAAGTGGCCGTGACGCCGACGTCGGCCTGTACCTCGTTGGCGCGGACGGTCAGCCGGTCATGACCGAGCGTTTCTACGACATCCGGCGCGACGGCACCGCGACGCAGGATCCGACCGTGCGCCTCGACGAGGGGCGCACCTGGGAGCTGCTCGAGGCGCTGGTCGCCGACACCGAGACGCCGGTGCAGTTCATCTTCCTCGCGCCCCACCTGGAAGAGCGACTGCTCGCGGAGGGCCGCCGACGCGGGGCGAGCGAAGAGTTGCTGGCTCGGATCGACGCGGTCGTGGACGCCGAGCGGCGTCACACCAACCACATGCACGTCCGCATCTACTGTCCCGTCGACGACGTGCCGCGGTGCGACGAAGAGCCGCCCTACCATCCGTGGGTCGACCGCTCTCAGGCGGCCGTCGCGCGCGCCGCGGAGCGGCGGCCTCGCCCGGCCTCGCCCGGCCGTAGGCGAGGCGCACGAGGCGTCGTCCGCGTCAGCTCCGCGAGGGCAAGCCGCGGTGGACCGAGCGGCGCCAGCCCGCACAGCCGGTCCTCGCCCTGAGCCGGATCGCGACATCGACGGCCGAGGGATCCGCCTCGGCCTCGGTGGCCTGCCAACCCGGGTGCCAATCGCCTGGCTCGGGCGTGGGTCCCTCGACGGCTCGGCACCCCGCGAATATGGTCGGTCACCCATGTCCGCCAAGCTCCCTCGCACGCTGATCGTCACTCCGACCTACAACGAAAGGGACAACCTCGAGCACTTCGTGACGAGCGTTCTTCGCGTCGTGCCCGAGGTCGATGTGCTCGTGGTCGACGACAACTCGCCGGACGGCACGGGGGCCATCGCGGACCGGCTCGCCGCGGGCGACCCGCGCGTGCGGGTGATGCATCGGACCGGCAAGCTCGGCCTCGGGACGGCGTACGTCCAGGCGTTCGAGAAGGGGCTCGCGGAAGGATACGAAGTCTTCTTCGAGATGGACGCGGACATGAGCCACGACCCGTTGCATCTCCCCGCGTTCTTCGAGGCGCTCGCTCGAGGCGCGGATCTCGTCATCGGCTCGCGCAACATTGCGGGAGGTGGGGTCGTCGGCTGGGGCCCGGGCCGCCACATCCTCTCGAAGGGCGGCAGCCTCTACTCGCGGACCGTCTTGGGCCTGCCCATCCGCGACCTGACGAGCGGCTACAAGGCCTTCCGCGCGGAGGTCTTGCGGTCGATCGATCTTGGCTCGCTCCGCTCCGAGGGCTACTCGTTCCAGATCGAGACCACCTACCGCGCGGTGCAGCGCGGCTTCCGCGTCGCCGAGGTCCCCATCACCTTCGTCGACCGGAAGGCGGGGCAGAGCAAGATGAGCCGGAAGATCTTCATCGAGGCGGTGGGCATGGTCTGGAAGCTCCGCCTCGGCTGACCCGCGCTCCGGAGCAGCCTCTGCGACACCAGTCCTCGGCGACCCGTGGAGCGCGTGCGTCTCGGAGGTCGAGTGCTTGTCGGAGGTCGAGCGCTTGTCGGAGGTCGAGCGCCTTTCAGAGATCGAGCCGACGCTCGATCGTCGCGGCCCTCCGCAGCTCCTCCACGAAGGCGCGCTCCTGCCGCGTCATCGCGTCCTGCAACATCTGGCGGTAGATGTCCATGCGGACGCCCTCGTAGCTTGGCAGAGCGCCGGAGCCGCTGTCGCGCTCGCGGAGGAGGAAGATGAAGAAGCCGCTCGCGCCCCGCACTGGCCGCGAGACCTGCCCCTCGTCGAGCGTCGCGAGCGCCGACTCGAGATCGGCCTCGAGGTCCCCCTCGCTCAGCCAGCCGAGCTCGCCGCCGCCGTAGGTCTCCATCGCGTCCTCGAAGCTGTCCACGTCCGTGATCTCATCGCGGATCTGGTCGGCCCGGCGGAGCAGCCCGGAGACCTCCGTGGCCGAGGCGCCGTCGGGGATCGTGACCAGCACGAACGCTGCGTCGTATCGGCTGCGCCGACGCGCCTGCGCGACCAGCTCATCGAAGCGGCGGCGAACATCCTCCTCGGTGATGTTCACGCGGTTGCGCACGCGCTGGTTGAGCACCTTGTACCGGAGCAGCTGCTGTCGGATGTCGCGTCGGTACTCTTCCTCCGTGAAGCCTTGCTCGCGTACGAGCTGCCAGAACTGCGCGGGCTGCAGGCGCGTCTGCGAGCGTACGTTCGTGATCGCGTTCTCGACGTCGGTGGAGGACACGGTGATGCTGTCGGCGGAGGCCGCCTGGACGATCAGTTGCTCGTCGATGAGCCGCGTCAGCTCCTCGTCGTAGACGCCGCGGATCGCGGCCAGGCGCTCCGCTTCCGTCCGGGCCGAAGACATGGCCGCGGGCAGCCGCGGCGCAGCCCTGGCTCGCAGCTCCGAGAGGAAGATCGCGTCGTCGTTCACGACCGCGACGACGCGCTCGATCACGTCCCCGTGGGCGTGGCTCGGCGCCCAACCCGCCGTCCAGGCGCCCGCGACGGACGCGAGCGTCGCGAGCGCGAGGAGCTCGAGCGCGCGGGGAACGCGGCGCTCCCTGACCAGACCGAGGCGCGGTGCGCTCATGTCAGCGCATGCCTGTGGGAGACGGCGCACCGCCCGTGGGTGCGGCCGGCGGAGCCGTGCCCGCCGGAGCTGTGCCCGCCGGAGCCGGTGCGGCGGGCGGAACCACGGGCGGAGGAGCCAGGGCTGCATCGTTCAGGACTGCCGGGTAGTTCCCCTCCGGGACGTCGATTCGAACCTGGTCGAGCAACGAGAGCTCCTCGTGGACGTCCGCCTCGCTGCGCAGCCGCGTGACGAGATCTTCGACCGCCTGCTCGCGGCGCTCGCGCCAGAGACGGTGGCGGATGGGTCGGGCCGCCTCCTCGAGGGTGCGGCGCAGCGGCGCCCGGCGCCCGGTGATCTTCACGATGTGGAAGCCTTGGCTCGACCGTACGAGCTGGGGGTGCACCGTCCCGATCGTCTCCATCGAGAAGGCCGCCTCCGCCACCTCGGCAGGCACCTCGGGCTCGTCGGTTTGCCGCTCCGCTGGACGCGAGAAGAAGCCGATGTCCCCGAAGCGGTCCCGGGTCGCGGGGTCGGTGTTGTGCTGCTCGGCGAGCTGCCGGAAGAGGCGCATGTCGCTCGGGCTCGCGAGGATCTGGCGCAGGACGCGCTGCGCCGTCGCCTGGCTCGACACGACGATCTGGCTGGCGCGCACCTGCTCGGGCTTGTTGAACTCGTCCTGGTGTGCCTCGAAGTAGGCCGCCACGTCCGCGTCGCTCACGTCCTCGAGCCGGATGCGATCCTCGAACTCCTGCTTGAGGAAACGCCTGATCAGCACCTGCTTTCGCGCCCGCTGCACCTCTGGGAGGTCGTCGAGGCCCCGCCGGTCGGCCTCCTGCGCGAACAGCTCGAAGCGCACCATCTGGTCCAGAAGCTCCCGACGCCGCTCGGGTGAGTTGTAGCGGGCGCGCAGGAACGGGCCCTTGGCGGCGATGGATTCGGCGAACTCGCCCGCGGTGATCTCGCGGTCGCCGATCTTCGCGAGCACCTGCGCCGCCTCCGCCTCCGTGAGGCCGTGGGTGCGCGGCCCTTCCTCGGCCGTCGACGCCGACCCCGAGGCAGCTTGACCGTCCTCGTCGTCGCCCGAGCAGGCGACGGCGATGGCGCCGATCATCGAGATGAGCACGAGGATCAGAAGGCGTCGCTGCATGGCTGAAACGCTGGCTAGCACGGCTGGCCGCCGATTTCGAGAGGCAGCCCACGACCTCCGTGGATGCGCAGTCTCCTGCGCTGTCGCTGACGCGGCGTGTGGTCCGCACCCGACTCAGAGCATGAGTCACTTGGATTGACTCATGCTCTGACGTTTCTGGCCGGAGGGTCGGGCCGCAGCCCCTCCCTCTCGCCGAGTGAATCGGCGAGAGCCTCCCTCCCGCCGATTCGAGCCCGTGGCACCCGCATCGATCCATCCGAGTGCCACGTGCTCTCAGTTGCGTGCAGCTCAGCCCAGATCCGCCGGTGCGCGCATCCGGATCCCCCGCCCGCTTGCGGGGCGGTGGGGGAGGGCTGCTGCGGTCGGTGGAGGGCTTGCCAGTTCGCGGTGAGCACGCCCTCGGTGTCCGAGAGAACCTCGACATTCGTGAAACGGAGCTCGAGGACTCCCTGCGCGCTGATGGACATGCTGCGGCAGGGGATCTCTTGCTGGGCCGACGCGCCGTGTGGTCCGCAGCCGACTCAGTTCTTGCGGAAGACACGCTCGGCGAGCGGCCCGCGAGGTCCATCTTTCAGCGAGAACTCGACGGCTTCCCCCTCGCGGAGCGTACGGAAGCCGTCACCGCCGATCTGCGAGTAGTGGACGAAGACATCCGGGCCGTCGTCCTGCTTGATGAAGCCCCACCCCTTGGCGTTGTTGAACCACTTCACCGTCCCGAGCTTCGTCTCGTTCAGCTTCTCTTCCGACATCACAGCCTCCCCCGCCCGAAACGGAAGCCATCGGGAGGAGCCCCGCTCGCGTCCGGTCCTGGACAGAACCGCGAGGTTTGGACGCCCCTGGCGGACGGTCAAGGGGGGCGCGACATCATGCAATCCTGGCGCGCTTGCGCGGCGGGGTCGGTGGGGTCGAGGAGGCGACCTCGACCTGGACTCCCAGGCGCTCGAGCGCGCGGACGATGGCGGCGCGCGGCGCGGCCTCGGCGAACACGAGGACGGGCCCGGGGGGCTGCGGTTCGACCAGGTGACGCTGGAGCGTCGGGGCCGCGCGAAGCTCGCTCGCGAGCTCGGGCGTGGGCAGGGTCACGACCAGCGAGACGCGCTGCGCCAGCGCGCGGCCTCTCGGGCGGACGCAGCGCTCTGCGAGGGCCCCGGGGTCGGGATGGCCCGCGCGCGCGAGCGCGGCGAGCCAGCGTTCACGGGCGTCGAGCGAGACGCGCCCAGGCTCGAGACGAACGACGAGCGCAGCCTCGTCCGCGACGGCGTCGACCGTACCTGCGAGCGCGACGAGCAGGTCGAGCGAGCTCGAGGGCTCGAGGCGGACGCGGTCGCCATCGAAGGCCGGACGGGTCGGCGCGGGTGGAGGCGCTCGTCTCTGCGTGCTCAGGCTCGCGCGGAGCGAGCCGTCGGGCGCGACATCCACCAAGCCCAGCGCGGGCAGCGAGACGTCGAGCAACCGGTCGAGGGCGCGACCGAGCTCCGGGATCCAAGCGACGCCTCGCCGCGCACGGGCGCGCTCGAATGCCGCGCGCACGCCGTCGAAGCGCAGGTCGGACTCGATGGCGGTCCGGACGTGCTCTCGGGGGGCGAAGCGCCCGGCCGGCATCGAATCGAGCGCGTCGAGCGCGCAAGCCCGCAGGACCACGGTGGGCGTCTCGGGTGAAGCGTCGAGCACGCGCGGGCTCTCGAGCATCTCGTCCCACGCATGCCCCGAGCGCCAGGTCGAAAGGAGCGTGTCTCCGTAGCTCGCGAGCGTGTGGCCGCGCATCGGCGTGGCTTGCACGAGCGTCACGAGGAGCAGCGTTTGATCGAAGGGCGCGGCCGCGTGGCGCGAGGCCCGGGCGATCGCGCCGCGCCCCGCCGCGTGTGTCTTGCCCTCGGCCGCCGTCGCCTCGAGCCACACGGCGAGCGCGCGTGGCGCGCAGGGGGTCGCGAGCGCGGCGCGCTGGGGCTCGTCTTCTCGCCGCGCGGTGCCGTCGATCGCGGCGGCCCGCTTGTGTCGGAGCGCCATGCGGCGCTCTCGGCCCACGCGCTCAGCCACTTCTTCCGGCATCACGAGGCGCCCCTCGCCCGAGGGGAGCACGAGGGCGTGGCAGACGAGCTGGAAGGCCGTGCCGCGCCGCGGGATGCGCGCGCCGCTCCAGCGCGCGGGCTCGCGGCAGAGGTCGAGGTACTCGTCGAGCGAGAGCTCGCCGCCGCGCGCCTCGATCGCCGAGAGCGCCAGCAGGGCGTCGCGATCGTGCTCGGAGAGCGCCCGCTCGAGCTCGGCGGGCGTCTCGAGGCGAAGCAACGCAGGCTCGAGCGCGAGCGGCCACGCGGCGGTGGGTCGTCGTCCGTGGAGCGCGAGCGCGATGTCGTCTCGCGTCTCGGGAACGAGCTGTGCGAGCAGGGCACGCGCCGCGTGGCGAGACTCGGCGCGGGGGGCGGGCAGCTGCAGCCGGTAGGCCGCCGGTCCGGCCTGCACGTCGAGCTCTGCGACCCTCGACGAGAGCGCGAGGCCGGCCTCGACGAGCGCCAGCCCGCCGCCGCCGAGCTCGCGCCGCGCGCGCCAGCCCGGCGCGGGCACGAGCGCGTCGAGCGCCTCGCGCGACGCGGCGGAGAGGCTCTCGAGCGCCGCCCGCGGGACGGTCGCGAGCGCGCGCGCGGCCTGGGCGGCCGGACCGAGCTGCTTGTGGGGGTCGAGCTCGGTGCGGCGCCGCGCGAGGAGGCGCGTGAGCGTCGCCTCGGGCTGCCCCTCGAGCATGCCGCGCAGAGACAACGGGTGCGCGCGCGCATCGCCGGCGCCTCGGCTCGTGGGCTCGACGGAAGGCATGGCCACGCTCGCGTGGTAGCAAACGTCCGCTGCGATGCCCAACGAGACCTCACCGGAAGGGCCGCTCTGGTCTGCGCCCTGGCACGACGTGGAGCACGTCGTGCTCGATCTCGAGACGACCGGGATCGACCCGCTCTCGGCTCGAATCTGCGAGATCGCCTGGGAGCGCCGCGACGCGCGCGGCGTCGTCCTCGCCCGCGGCGAGAGCCTGGTTCGTCCGGGCGTCGAGGTCGGGGTCTCCCGCGCCGTGCACGGGATCGACGACGCGATGCTCGCCGCGGCTCCGTCGATCGTCGAGCTCGCGCCGCGCATCGCGGAGGCTCTCGATGGCGCGGTGCTCGTCGGGCACCGCATCGCCTACGACCTGTCGTTTCTCCGCGCCTCCGCAGATCGAGGCGAGATCGACTCGCCCGCGCCGTACGCGCTCGACACCAAGAAGCTGGCGCAGCGGTGCACGCACGGGATCGCGACCTCCCTTCGTGGGCTCGCGGAGGTGTTCGGGCTGCCGCGGCCCGCACACCGCGCGGGCCCCGATGTCCGCGCGACCGCGGCGCTCTTCGACCGCCTCGTGGCCGAGCTCGAGCCGAGCACCGCCCTCGACCTCTGGGTGGCGCAGTCCATCGAGGGGCGCGCCAGGATGCGTGAGGACGTGCGCGCGGTGATCGCGCAGGCGATGGGCGAGGGCCGCGTGGTGTGCGTGCGCTACCGCGTTCCTGGGCGCGCCGCGATCGATGACGAGCTCGAGCCGTGGGCGCTCGCGGAGGCCCACGTCGAAGGCGTGCTCGCGAGCCGCGGTCGCAAGGTGCTCCGCGGAGATCGGATCCTCCGCGCGGAGCTCGGCACGCGGTCGTTCACTCCGCCGTCCCGCTGGGTGAGCGGTCTCCCGCGCTGACGTACACGCACCGGAGTCCGACGTGCGCGAAGCGGTCGTCCCGGTCGGCGCTCTGCCGCGCGTCGATCCGGAAGCCGTGACAGATGTCGGGGTCGCAGAGATGCGATCCGCCGCGAAGCGCCACCGACCGCGCGTCGCTCGGGTCGAACGCCGAGCGCGTCCAGTGCCAGACGTTGCCGACGATGTCTCGAAGGCCGAGCGGGCTTGGCGGGAAGGCCTCGACCGGTGACGCGAAGAGGTGACCGTCGCGAAGGGTGTTCGCGGTCGGGAAGGATCCCTCCCACGTGTTCGCGCGCGCGCGCCCGCCGGGGTACGGCTCTTCACCCCAGGGGTAGGCGCTGCGGTCGCCACGGCCATTCCGAGCGGCGTGCTCCCACTCGAGCTCCGTGGGCAACCGACCGCCGGCCCACGCGCAGAAGGCTTCGGCGTCCTCGAGGGCAAGCTGCGTCGCGGGGTGGTCGGGCGCCGCGGTCTCGGCGTCCGGCCCGCGAGGAGCGCGGAACGTGGCGCCCCGCACCAGCGCCCAGCGCCCGGTCGCGAGGTCGAGCACCTGCCCGTCGCCCTCGCGTTCGGCGCGGGTGACATGACCGCTCGATGTGACGAACTCTTCGAAGCCTGCGCGCGTCACGAGGGTCCGGTCCACGTCGAACGCCTCGAGAACGTGGACGACACCGCCGCGGCGGAAGTGACCCCGCGGCACCCGCACGCGGTCCGGAGCGCTCGCTCCGGCAGGGCGCGTTCGGAGCGGCGCGGCCACGCCAGCTGGCTCGGCCTGCGGGCTGGCGCAGGCGGCGCACGCGACGAGCGCCGCGGCGAACCGGGCTCTCTGGTAGTGTCCGCGGGTGGCTCGTTCTCTCGACGTAGGCATCGTGGGTGCGGGCACCGGAGGCAGCGCCGCCGCGCTCTTTCTCGCACGGGCGGGGCATCGGGTGACGCTCTACGAGCGGGTCGAGCATCCGAGCCCGGTCGGCGCGGGGATCCTGCTCCAGCCCACGGGCCAGGCAGTGCTCGCGCGGCTCGGCCTGCTCGGCGTGATCCTCGGGCGCGGCGCGCGCATCGAGCGACTTCGTTGTCGGTCCGCGTCGGGCCGCCAGATCTTCGATCTCGCCTACCGAGACGTCGATCCGGGGCTCTTCGGGGTGGGGCTCCACCGTGGTGTGCTCTTCTCGACGCTGTTCGGGGCCGTGCGCTCCGACCCGCGCATCCGCGTCGAGCTCGGCGTCGAGCTCGACTCGACCGTGCGCACCGACGGGGGTGTGTTCCTCGTCGAGACCG
Organism: Deltaproteobacteria bacterium; assembly: GCA_046342295.1. Taxonomy (GTDB): domain Bacteria; phylum Myxococcota_A; class Polyangia; order Polyangiales; family Sandaracinaceae; genus JAFLCL01. The sequence goes on from JBKDQC010000392.1 coordinate 13,134, forward strand.
GAGGGCGCAAGCGGGGCCCGCACGAGCTCGTGGTCGTCGCCGACGGCGCCGGCTCGAGGCTCCGGGACGACGCCAAGATCCGGCAGCGCGTCGCGACCTATCCGTGGGGCGCGCTGTGGCACGTCTCGGCGGACCCCTCGCGCGTGTTCGATCGGGAGCTCTTCCAGGTCGTCGATGGGTGCGAAGTCCTCGTGGGATTTCTCCCCACGGGGCTCGGGCCCGAGGGCGAGACCCCCGTCGTCTCCATCTTCTGGAGCCTCGCTCGAAGCGCGCTCGACGCCTTTCGCGCCGAGCCCCTCGAGCGCTGGCGCGAGCGCGTCACGCGCTACGAGCCGCGTGCGGCGCCGTTCGTCGCCGACGCGGGGCGAGAACACGAGCTCGTCTTCGCGGCGTACCGGGACGTCGTGCTCGAGCGCTTCCACGACGACCGACTCGTCGTGCTCGGGGACGCGGCCCACGCGATGAGCCCACAGCTCGGCCAGGGCGCCAACCTCGCGCTCTACGATGCGATGGTGCTCGCGGACGCGCTCGCCGCCGACGACGCGATGGCCGACGGGCTCGCCCGCTACACGCGCGAGCGGGTGCCTCACGTGCGCTTCTACCAGTGGGCGAGCCGGTGGCTCACGCCGTTTTTCCAGGGTGACTCCCGGATCCTCGCGTGGGCGCGGGACGTCGGATTTCCGCTCGGCGCGTCGATCGGCCTCTTGCGCGACCCAATGATCCGGACGATGGCTGGGCTGCGTCGCGGCATCGTGCGTCGCTCGCTTCCGGTGGACGCGTTGCGCCAGCTGTGCGCGAACGACGTGCCGGAGCCTCTTCGGGACTAGTACTGCCGCCCACAAATCCGATCCGGATCCTGGGCGCAGTCCTAGGCCGTTTCGCGCCGAGGGTCTGCCCCAGACCCTCCTCGCGGGCTTCGCTCACCAGCCGCCGAGCTCCATCACGTCTTCGGCGCTGCTCTCTTCGAGCCAGCCAGACCTTGCGAGCTCGATCGCCTCGGTCAGGGGCAGCGCGACGTAGACCTCACGGATCACGTCGGATCGCAGCGGCACGAGGCGCTCGCGCACGTTGCGGCGTCCGAGGAGGACGTTGACTCCCCTCACCAGGCCGCGCACGGTCACCATCGCGGCTCGGGCGCTCCCGTCGAGGTCGCGCACGTCGACGTCGCCCGTGTCCATCATCTCCTCGAAGTCGTCGAGCACCGCGACGAAGTCCTCGCCCGCGCGCAGCACGAGGGTCGAGTCCGAGCCCGCGCCGATGCGCTCGAGGGCGATGGGCCCGACCTCGGGGGCGAGCGCCGCGAGCCTGTCGAGCAGCGTGCTCGCGGTGACCGGTTCGTGCTCGTGGTGCACGAAGTAGCGGTCCGCACGGCGGCGCAGCCGAGCCGCTTCGGCATCGCCGGCCGCCGCGTAGTACGCGTCGAGGCGATCCATGCGAAACGCCGCGCTTCCTTCGCGTGCGGCGGACGAGCGGGCCAGGCGCAGCGCCCGCGCGAGCTCGTCTCCAGAGAGCCCGGGGAGAAGTCCCACGTTCTGGAGCGCCTGAACGAACGCCAGGTCTCGCTCGTGGGGCGGCGCATCGACTCCATGGGAACCGGGCCTGGGAGGGTGGGTC
>JBKDQC010000393.1:0-8643 GCA_046342295.1 Deltaproteobacteria bacterium
GGTGCACCTCGGCGTCGTGCTCTCGCTGCGCGGCGGCGGGCTCGTCGCGCCCGCGATCTCCGACGCGCACACGATGGACCTCGACGCGATCATGGCGGCTCTCGGCGATATCTCCCAGCGCGCGCGCTCGGGAGGCTTGCGCTCGAGCGAAATGACGGGCGCCACGCTCTCCGTGACGAGCCTCGGCGAGCGCGGCGCGCCCACGGTGTTCCCCGTGATCTTCCCGCCCCAGGTCGCGATGGTCGGCTTCGGCCGCATCGTCGAGCGGCCCTGGGTGGTGGGCGGCGCGGTGGTGGCGCGCAGCGTGGTGGACGTCACGCTCGCCGTCGATCACCGCGTGCTCGACGGGCACCGCGCGAGCCTCTACCTCGAGGAGCTCGCCGACCTCGTGGCCCACCCCGAGAAGAGCCTCACGACGGAGACGACGCGATGAACGAGCTCGACCTCGACGCCACGCTGCGCGCGCTGATCGCGAAGCTCGCCCCCGAGGCGGACCTCGCCTCGCTCGATCCGGGCGAGGACCTGCGCGACGCGCTCGACCTCGACTCGATGGACTACCTCAACCTCGTGCGCGCGGGGAAGAGGGAGCTGGGTGTCGACATCCCGGAGGCCGACTACAAGCAAGCCCGCTCGCTCACCACGCTCGCGGCGTACGTGGCCTCGCGGCGCGGCGGATAGGGCCCGTGTGAAACGCATGGCCGGGTCGTCGCGGCAGCCCCGCCAGTGTCGACCGCTCCGCTCTGCCGTGCGGGCGCTCAAGCGAAGCGCTTGGGGGTCCGTGCGCCCACCGCGGCCATCGCGTTCAAGAGGCCAACGTTCGCCAGGATCCGCAGCTTGGGCCCCTCGACGTGGTAGTCGGGCGAAGCGATCGCCTGGAGCACGTTCATCTCCCCGCGATCGAGCTTCGTCCAGACGCGGTAGGGCGCGGTCGTCCGCGCGAAAGCGCGCGCGCCGTCGAAGGGCTTGCCGCGAAGCGACGCAGAGGGTGCCTTCTCCGCGAGGCGTTCCACACGGAGGGTGCCGTTCGAGACATGGTACGCAGCCTCGACATCCTCACCCTCCGGCGTGTCGAGACAACGCAGCACCAAGACGCCCTCGAACTTGCGCGCGGCCTTCTGGAAGTCAGCGTCCGCGCGCAGCGCGTCCACGAACGACTCGATGTAGGCGGCGGACCAATACAGCGGGAGCGTGTCAGGCATGTCCGGAGCGTCGCATGGCGTGAGAGCACGTGGCACTCGGATGGATCGTTGCGGGTGCCACGGGCTCGAATCGGCGGGAGGGAGGCTCTCACCGATGCACGCGGCGATCGGCATCGGAGCGGCGGGCAGCCCCTCCGGCAAGAGACGTCAACGCATGGGTCCATGCGAGTGACCCATGCGCTGAGCGGGCGCTGCGAGCACCCCACTGCGCACGCCTCGCCTCCGATCTGCGCCTCTGCGGCGCAGCGAGGCTCGCCCCGACCGCGGGCACCTGACGCGATCACGGCGCCACGTCGGGCGCCGCCGCATCGCCGGGAGGATGACCGCTTCGTCCGAAGCCATGTCCGGAGCTCTCGTGGATCACCGTGTGCGCCCGCTCGGATCCGAGCTGCGCCGCCGCCTGCTGCTCCACGCTCCCCTCGAAGGCCACGAGCTCGCGCATCATGCGCTCGTACTCCGACTGCGGCGCGCCCGGTGCGCGACGCCCCGCGCGCTCCTGCGCGAGCATCCAGTGCACGCGCTCGGTCTCCTCCGACGTGGTCAGGTCTTCGATCTCCGTCATCATCACCATGAGCGATCGGCCTTCGGGCTCGCGGCCCATGGCGGCGCGGTAGACCTCCCCGATCCTCTCTTCGAGCGCGCGCTGCTCGGTGTGCATCACCTCGCCGAGGGCGCGGGCCTCTTCGTCGCTCAACCGTCCGCTGCGACGCGCGCGCTCGCCCACCTCCGCCGGCAGCCGGAAGCGAAGCTCGCCCCGGTCGGCGAGGAGCCCCCACTCCTCGGGGGTCAGGTCGGTGTTTCCAGAGTCCTCGATGCCTCTGCGCGCCTCCGGATCGCGCTCCCCCGTCTCGACCGAGATGCCGTGGCGCTCCAGTATCGAGCGCAGTCGGTCGTTCTCGAGGCGCAGCGACTCCGCACGGCTCCCGGTGGGGATCTGTCCTTCTGGCAGGTCCACGCCTCGATGCGGTCCCGAAGGAGGCGGCGCTGCCGCGGATGCGGGAACGGCCAGCAGACCGTTCTCGTCGATGGCGCGGACTTCTCCGCCCGCCTCGACGAGGGCTCGCTCGCCGGCCCCGAGCGTCAGCCCGCCATCGTCGGCGCGCCCGGCCGACACACGGACACTGCCCTCGTAGACGGCGACCAGCATGCCCATCGCCACGGCCCCAGCACCAAACCAGCGCCCGCGCGCTCCGCTTCCTCCGCTCATCGCATCCTCCATCCGTGTCACTTGAAGACAGGTGCCGAGCACCGTGGCTTCGCCCTCATCCGTCACGATGGCGAAGGGGCCTCCCGGCTCGACGCGCACGAACACGCTCCCGTGCTCGAGACGCAGCACATCGCGCTCTCCCCAGAGCCCGCCGACCTCGAACCGACCCGAGGTGCCCGGCGACAGCACGGCCACGGCCCGGTCGCCCAGACGCACCTCTTCGATCGTGTCACGCGCCTCGAGCGCTCCTTCGACGCGGCGATGCGCGAGCCCCCACGCGCCCACCGCCACCGCCGCAGCGGCGAGCCCCACGCCGGCCCACGAGCGCCAGAGAGCTCGCGCTCGGCTCGGCGCGAGGGCGACGACGCGCTCCGCGAACCCCGGCGGAACCTCGACCTCCGGCGCGGACGCCTCGAGGGCCCGGCGGAACAGCGCTTCGTCTTCGTCCTGGCTCATGTTCCCTCCGCGCGTCGAGCCGCGCCGCGCACCGCGCTCCGCAGCGCGTCACGGGCACGTGACAGACGCGACTTGACCGTCCCGAGCTCGAGATCGAGCTCGCGCGCGATCTCCTCGAGCGACAGCTCCGCCTCGAAGCGGAGGACGAGGATCGCGCGGTGCTCGGGGCTCAGCTCCAGCATCGCGCGCCTCAAGCGCTCCGCTTCACGCTTGTCATCGAGCCCCGTCTCGTCGGCGTCGGCGACCTCCTCCTCGGGAGCGCGCCCGGACGCGCGCAGCGTATCGAGCGAGACCACGCGGCCGCGCCGGCGGACGTGGTCGATGGCCACGCGGACGGCGATGGTGGAGATCCACGTCGAGAAGCGCACTCCGCGCGAGCGATCGAACCGAGGCAGGTTGAGCAGTGCCCGCACGAAACTCTCCTGCGCCAGATCGAATCGGTCGCTCGAGGAGGCCCCGACCACGCGGGTGACCATCGTCAGCACGAGGACCTCGTAGCGACGGACGAGCGCGAGACGGGCGGTGGCGTCACCACGCACGGCCTCGTCGAGCGTCCGTTCGTCGAGCTCGTCCTTCATGGTCGTCGGTGTTACGCAGCCGCGCTCCGAAGGTTCCACGGATTCGTCGGGTACCCTCGGTTCTCGGCGACCGGACCCGGTCTACGGAGGCGCGGGCTCGATCGGCCGGGGCTCGATCGGCCCGGGCTCGATCGGTCCCGGCTCGGTCGGCGCCGGCTCGGTCGGCGCTGGCTCGGTCGGCGCCGACGCCGGTCCGCGTTCCGTCACCTGGGGACGCCGCGCGTCAGCCATCTCGGCGCTCTGCAGCTCCGCGCCGGATCTCGCGCGCAGCACCTCGAGAAACGAGCGGGATCTCGGAGCATCGGGGAGGTCTTCGACCGCCATCTCCGTCAGCAGCGTCGGCGAGGCCCCGTCGCCCGCGCCGAGCACGAGCACGCGCTCGCCGATCTTCACGAGATAGATCCATCGTCGCGCATCGAGCGGGACGCGCTCGAGGACCTGCACGCGCTGCCCGAGGCCCGTGCCGAGCCCGCGCTGCGCGCTCCACCGCAGCACGACCCAGGCCAGGATGCACACGGCGGCGAGCGCGAGCAGCGACTGCAACAACGCAGCCCCGTAGCCTCCGGGCAGTTCGCGCGCCGCGCCCGAGCTCGCCTGGAGGAGGATCCACATGCGCCGGCAGCCTACCTCAGCCTGCGTTGGCCCGGGCGCCTCCCCGGCGACGCGAACGACGCGTTCCGTGTCGCCGCGCGCTGGCCTATCCTGGTGCCATGGGCCGTTCTCTGCGCTCCCCATGTGCCATCGCGGCGCTCGTCCTTTCGGGCTGCCCAGCTCCGAGCTTGCGGGGCGAGCCCGAGCGGCGCGACACCGGCGCAGACACCGCGCGCTCGGATCTCGATGCCTCCGTCGAAGTCGACTCGGCCGTGCGCGCCCTGGAGACACCGGAGATCTGCACCAACGGAATCGACGAGGACCGCAACGGCTCGATCGACGACGGTTGCGCCTGCGGAGTCGGGACGCGCCGCGCGTGTTGGCCCGGACCCCCGGACATGCGGAGAATCGGAGCGTGCAGCGACGGAGAGCAGACCTGCGACTCCGACGGCGTCAACGCCGCGTGGTCCACGTGCCGCGACGCGCGCATGCCGACGCGCGAGGTGCGCGGCGACGCGACGGACAACGACTGCGACGGCGCGACGGACGAGCCCGACGCGGTCTGTGAGCCCACGGAGCAGCGCGAGACCGTATGCGACGACGGGCTCGACACCGACTGCGACACGGCGACGGATTGCGCCGACCCGGACTGCCGGAGCGCACCGCTCTGCGAGCGCAGTTGCCCCCCGTCGGAGGCGGTGTGCTGGGGGGGAGTCGACGACGACTGCGACGCGCGCATCGACTGCGAGGACACCGACTGTGCGATGGACCCCTCGTGTCGCTCGGAGATGGACTGCCCCCCCGGACAGGTGCAGACCTACCGACAGCGAATGCTCGGGGCGAGCCGCGGACCGAGCTCCATCGAGCGCGGTGACGGCGCACCCCAAACCAGCGCCCAGTGCGAGGACGGCAGCTGTCCTCCTGGGCAAGTTCGGGTGGTCGCCGAGGGCCGCTCGCTCTGTGTGCCGCCGCCGTCGGAGTGTCCGGAAGGGCAGAGTGCGAGCTACTCGGGATATGCCCATTGGACGTGCGAGCCGCCCTGCGAGCTGATCATCCACTACGGGCACATCTACGGAGGGCAGAACGTCTGTGCGGGCTGGCCGGATGTGAGATGTCCCGACGGGCAAGCGCCGACGTTCGTCTTCGAGACCCAAGAGTGGTCCTGTCGCCCGACCTGCGACAATGGCCTCTACGACCGCATCGACCTCGGGGGGCTTCTCGTATGCATCCCCTGCTGAACGGAGCGGACACGCCCCCCGCTCGGTCGAGCCGGCTCACCGCCGCCGCCCGACTCCGCTCCGCGAAACGGAATCGCCTGGACGCGGATGAACCATGGTCTCGGCAATTCTGTGGAGGACGAATCCTGGTTTGGCTCGCGGGGCAGGGGCTCTGGTGGAGAACGCTCTCGGCCATGCTCTTGGTGGCGTCACTGTGGGGGTGCGCCCAGGGGATCAGCGTGCCGGACGCCCGCATCGTCCGCGCCGACGCCTCGGGCTTGGACGCACGGGCGCCGGGGGTCGATGCGCCTGGCCTCGACGCGCCCGGCCGCGATGCGCCTGGCCTTGACGCGCCCAGCCGCGACCCCTCGCGGCCCGATGCCCACGCGCCGACCGACGCGGGCTGTGGAACGGTCGATGGGGCCTGCTGTGCGGGCACGAGCCCGTGCATGGGGATCCTGGTCTGTCGGGCGGGCCGCTGTCGGGCGTGCGGTCGCTCCGGCGATCCGTGCTGTGCCGGGGATGGCTGCAATGCCGGGCTGACGTGCGCCGGCGGCGTCTGCACGGGCTGTGGAGCGCGCGGAGAGACGTGCTGTCCTGGCGCGGCGCCGTGCGCGGCGGGCTCGAGGTGTGTCTCGGGCAGTTGCGTCGCGTGCGAGTGCACTCCGGGCGAGCGCCGGGAGATGCCCTGTGCGCTGTGTGGCACGCGTGTCCAGACCTGCCTCGAGAGCTGCACCTGGGGACCCCTCGGCGAGTGCGCCGGAATGGGCGAGTGCGAGGCGGGAGCCGTCGAGCGGGTCTCGTGCGAGCGCTGCGGAACCCGCAGCCGCACTTGTTCGTCGACGTGCCGCTGGGGCCTGCCGTCCGCGTGCACTGGGATGGGCGAGTGCGAGGCCGGCACGACCTCGGCCTTCGTCGGTGGGCGCAGTTGCGGAGACTGCAGTGCCTTCGAGTGCGACAGTCGCTGTCGCTGGTCGGACACGTGCTCCGCATGCACTTGCTCGGGCGGCGGCCCGTCCTGCATGCCGTGCCCGAGCGGCTACCATCCGGGAGCGATCGCCTGCTCGGCCTCCTGCGGGTTCTGCTCCGGCTACAACCAGGTCGATTGTGCCCCGGATTGCGGGCGATCCTTCACGAGCTGCGCGCCGTGTCCCCGCGGCTACCACGCGGCGTCGTTCGTCTACTCGCCCGGCTGTGGTCCGAGCGCGGGCACCAACGCGGACCGCTGCGAGATCGACGACGCTTCCTTCACATCCTGCCGGCCTTGTCCCTCCGGCTACCGGAGCGCGTCCTTCACCTGCGCGGCCGAGTGCGGTCCCTGCATCCCAGGCGGCAACCAGGTGCTCTGCGAGCGCGGCTGACCAGCCCGCGCAATTCCGCACGGCGCGGGGCGCCCGAGCGCTGCGGCGGGTGTAGGGTGCGCCCCATGTCCAAGTCGCGGTTCCGAGGAAAGGTCGTCTGGGTCACCGGCGCGAGCTCCGGCATCGGAGAGGCGCTCGCCCTCCAGCTGGTGGGTGAGGGAGCACGCGTCGTGGTCTCCGCGCGTCGGGCGGAGCTGCTCGAGAAGCTGCAAGCGCGCTGCCCGCGGCCCGAAGACGTGGCGGTCCTACCGATGGACGTCGCGCGGACCGACCTCGCGAAGCGCCATGTCGAGCAAGCGCTCGCCGCGTTCGGGAAGATCGACATCATGCTCCACAACGCGGGCATCGGGCAGCGCTCGCTCGTGGCCGAGACCTCGCTCGAGGAGGATCGCCGCCTCATGGAGGTGAACTACTTCGGCGTGGTCGCGCTCACCAAGGCGCTTCTTCCGGAGATGAAGGCGCGCGGGGGCGGGCACTTCGTCGTCGTCTCGAGCGTGACCGGCTACGTCGGCACGCCCTTCCGCTCGGGCTACGCCGCGAGCAAGCACGCGCTGCACGGCTTCTTCGAATCGCTCCGGGCGGAGTCTCACCGAGACGGCATCGCGGTCACGATGGTGTGCCCTGGCTTCGTCGACACCGACATCGCGACGAAGGCGATCGAGCGCGCAGGAGGCGGCGAGGACGCGCAGCGAGACAGCCGCGCCAAGGCCAACAAGCATGGAATCAGCGCCGAGCGCTGTGCCGCAGCCGTGCTCGACGGCACGGCGAGGCGTGCGCGGGAGATCTACGTCGGAGGCACGGAGATCGCTGGGATCTACGCGCGCCGCTACGCGCCCGGTCTGCTCGCGCGCCTGCTGCGTCGCATCGAGACCGTCTGACCGACGACCCGGTTTCACGCGGAAAACGCCCCCTTCTGGTAGCCTGACCGGCGCACCGGGGCAGTGTGCTCCGGGTGCGCTCGAGGCCTCTTGAGCTCCTTCGTCCCGACCCGATTCGGCCCGTACACGCTGCTCCGCTCCGTGGGCAAGGGCGGCATGGCCGAGGTCTTCCTCGCGCGTGCGGTGGGCATCGGCGGCTTCGAGCGTCTGCTCTGCGTCAAGCGTGTGCTCGACGGGCACGCGAACGACACACAGCTGATCGAGCACCTGGTGGAGGAGGCCAAGCTCGTCTCGCGCATCGCGCACGCCAACGTCGCGCAGGTCTTCGACCTCGGGAAGGTCGGTGAGCAGTTCTACATCGCGATGGAGTGGGTCGACGGCGTCGACGCATGGAAATTGCTCGAAGCGTGCGAGCTCCGGGAAATCCACGTACCGATCCCGGCCGCGGCATACATCGTCGCCGAGATCGCCAAGGGCTTGCACGCCGCGCACACGACGACGGACGAGACGGGTCGAGCTCTGGGGATCGTGCACCGCGACGTCACGCCCACGAACGTGCTCCTTTCCCTCGAAGGAGAGGTGAAGCTCATCGACTTCGGCGTCGCCAAGAATCTCCTGCGCTCGCGACAGACACAGGTCGGCGTCGTCAAGGGCAAGTACAACTACCTCGCTCCCGAGCAGGCCCGAGGAGAGACCGTCGACGCGCGTGCGGACGTCTTCGCTGCCGGCATCCTCCTCTACGAGCTCCTCGCGGGGGAGCCTCTGTACCCTGGAACCAAGGCGGCCGACGTCGCCTCGAAGGCGCGCTCGGCCAAGATCCCCAAGCTCAAGAAGCTGCGCCCGGACGTCCCACCGGAGCTCGAGGCCATCATGCTGCGCGCGCTCACGAAGGACCGCGCCGCGCGAACGCAGACCGCGCAGCAGCTCGCCGACGAGCTCGAGCGCTTCCTCACCGCGACGGCGCCCGACTTCGGGGCGGCGCAGCTCGCCGCGCTGCTCGGCCACCTCTTTCCGGACAGGGCGCAAGTCTCGATCGACGCCGACGCGATGTCGCTCGGGGATTTCGTCGCGCACAGGGAGATCAGCCTCGTGACGGCCCCCGGAGTGCTCATCCGGGAGATCTCCTCGGTCCAGAGCGAGGAGTTCGACGCCCAGC
>JBKDQC010000394.1:0-10517 GCA_046342295.1 Deltaproteobacteria bacterium
CATCACCGACCGCGCGCTCTTCGACGGCGAAGGCGGCGGCGGCCTGACCGTCGAGGCGCTCGTGGCGTTCGCCGCCTCGAACGGCTTCGGCGACATCGCGCGCTCCATCCTCCCGATGTTCGCCGACCTCGACCCCACCGAGGCCGATCCGACCGCGTGCCTCGCCATCTCGGCCGGCTTCCGGCTCGAGGCGGTCTCGGCCACCGTCGTCGTTCCCTGAAGCCCAGAGACCTCGATGCCCCTCTCTCCACTGCCACGTTCGAGGCTGCCACGTGCGATCGCCAGCGCGGCGCTGCTCACTTCGGCGCTGACCGCTTGTCCGGGGGAGCCGTCACCCGACGACGCTGCCCTCGATGCGGGCTCGGACGCGTTCTGGACGCCGCGTGCGGACGCCGGCCCCCCCGACGCGACGCGCGGCCCACCCACCGAGGCTCCCTACAAGGGCCCCTGGGCGATGCGCCCCCGGACCACCAGCACCGTGATCCGCTGGGAGAGCCGCCTCGCCCCGACACCGCCCCGCGTCGACTACCAGACCGAGGATGGCAGTGGCGTGATGCAGAGCGCCGCGGGCACCAGCACCGAGACCGAAGTCCGCCTCTCCTACGGGATCGGTCTCCCCATGATCGAGCAACCGGACGTCCCTGGCACGTACTTCGTCAACGAAGTGCGGGTCGAAGGGCTGAGACCGGCGACTTGCTACACCTACGCGATCCACGATCACCCGGCGGCGAGCGGCCGCTTCTGCACGATGCACGAGCCGACCGACACGGGCACGCCGATCACGTTCTATGCGATCGGGGACACGAGCCCGTACTTCATGGGAACGCTCCGCGTGCTCGACGCCCTCCCCGCGAACGAGACCGAGCTCTCGATCCACGTCGGGGACATCCAGTATTACTCCACGCTCTTCGAGACCCAGCAGTTCTGGTTCGGCGCCATGGAGCCGCTCCTGCGCGCGAACGCGTTTCTGCCCTGCTATGGCAACCACGAAGAGGAGATCGAGCACGAGCGCGAGGACATCTACGAGCGTTTGTTCGCGACCCCCGGCGACGAGGACGATCAGACCTTCTGGTACCACTACGAGACAGGCGGAGTGCACTTCCTCTCGCTCTCGAGCGAGCACGTTCTGGCGCTCGGTTCCCCGCAGAACGACTGGCTCGAGGCCACGCTCGACCGCATCGAGGCCGAGCCGGGCTATCGCTTCTCGGTGCTCTACCTGCACCGCCCCTTCTTCTCGGTGGCTGACTACGGCATTCGCGCCGAGCAGCGGGACACCGTGGAGCCCATCGTCCGCGCGCACCGCGTTCCGCTGGTGCTCGCCGGTCACATGCATGGCTACGAGCGCTTCACCGTGCCGTACGGCACCGGGGCCGACTCCTTCGAGGTCGCCTACGTCACGACGGGCGGCGGAGGGTTCCGGATCACCCCGGACGCGCTGAACGAGTACGTCGACGACCATCCGGAGGACGCCGCCTACCGCGTCGCCTCGCACAACCAGATCCAGGCCATGCAATTCGAGATCACGCGGGCGCCCGACGGCACCGACCGTATTCGAGGCCTCTGCGCCGACGACACGGGCATGGAGCGCGACGCCTTCGAGGTGACGTGCACCCCGATCCCCGGCGCAGGCCCGCGGTGCCGCATCGAGTGAGGGCCCCGAGTCAGCGCCCCGAGCAAGCGCCCCTCGCAGAGACAGCCCTGAACGGCGGGACTGCTCAAGGGTCGGCGCCGACGTCGTTCTTGCCGAAGCGGGTCAGGACGACCGCCCCGGCGCCGATCGCGAGCGCGACCAGGAACGCGAGCCAGCCGAAGAAGGGGACGCGCGTCACGAGAAACAGCGCGAGGATACCCGCCGCGAGGCGCCAGACCGGCTTGCCCTCGAGGGCGCGTGCGGGGAGGGCCTGCCCGAGGAGATGACCGACCGTGGCGAGGCCCATCGTGGCCGCGAGGAAGCCGGCGAGGCCCAGGACGAGCGCGAATGGGATCCCGAGGATCGTGATGACGAGCACGATCGAGAGCAGGCTGCCAGCGACGAAGGCGACGGTGCCCGCAGCGATGGACCGCAGGGGAGCGCGCCGCACCGCCACGTGCAGACGACCGAAGCGCTCGGGCGCGAAGTAGGCAAAGAGCAGCGCGCCGAGGAAGAGCAGCGCGTAGCGCAGCGCGGCCTCCGAGGCCTCGGTCACCGCCGCGAAGAAGCCGCTCGGCCGCTCGTCCCGCCCAGGCGAGGAGTGCGGGTCGGGAGTCGGGCCGAGGACGAAGGAGACGTCCACCGAGGACCCGGTGCCCTCGCGCACCACCTCGCCGCCCATGGTCTGAAGGTGCCCGAAGACGACCGCGTTCGGACCGATCCGGATGTCGCCTCCCAGGGTCGCGACGTCGCCGACGACCACACCGCCGATGTCGGCGTCACCGCCCATCGTCACCACGTTGCCGAAGGCCCGCCCGTCGACGCGGGCGTCGCCGCCCATCGTCACCACATCCCGCACGTCCTGCCCTGCGGAGACGACGGCGTCGCCACCGAACGTGACGACATCGTCGATTCGACCCGTGGGCGTGGGGACGGCAGATGCGCCGGGCGCGACTGGCAGGCTGGGCCCGACTGGCAGGCTGGGCCCGACTGGCAGGCTGGGCCCGACTGGCAGGCTGGGCCCGACTGGCAGGCTGGGCCCGACTGGCAGGCTGGGCCCGAGGAGCGGAGGCGGCTCGCCGCGGCCGTCGACGCGGGCGCGCATCAGCGCGGGGACGTGCAGCGGATCGTCGGTGCGTCCCTCGTCGGTGGGCGGCTCGACGACGAGCATGTGCCCGGTGTGCCGCACGACGGCGGGCGTGTCGCCGAGCATCGCCTCGAGCACCTCGCGCAGCGGCACGCCGTGCGCGTGCAGCGTCACGCGACGGTCGTCCGAGAGCCCGTAGACGAGGCCGAGGTTCACCGAGCGCGTCGCGGCCTCGAGGGCCACCGGCAGCGGCTCACCCTCGACATCCACCTCCACACGCGGATCGATCTCGGGCCAGCTGCCCTCGCGCTCGTAGGCCTTCGCGCGGCCTGCGCCGAGCAAGGTGAGCAGCGCGAGCGCTCCCGCGGCCGGAAGCGCGATGCGACGCCCGTGCTCGATCCAGCGCAGACAGAACAGCAACACTGCGCCGAGCCCGAGCGACAGCGCGGCGATGCTCGTCCAGCCCCCGGGCAGCAGCTCGACGAGGCGGTCGCACGTCGCGCCGAGCGACCAGGCGAGGCGGACGTGGGCCGAGGCCTGCGAGAGCGGCGACGTGATGCGCTCCTGGAGCGCGAGCCACGCCGCGGCCGAGGCGAGGACGGCGAGGAAACCCGCGGCCGAGCCCCAGCCGAGGCTGCGCGGCGAGATGCGGATCACCTCGGGCGCATCCGCCTTCGTCATGGCGCGGGCGACGAGCTCGGCCACGTCGTCGCCATCGAGCCCGCCCAGCTCGGGCTGAGCCCGCTTGAGGGCGAGCGAGAGAGCGTCGCGCTCGTCCCGAAGCGACGAGAGCGCGGCCGCGAGGTCGTCATCTTCCTCGATGCGCTGTGCGGCCTCGCCCGGGGCGAGATCGCGGCGGCCATCGACGAGCGCGACGAGCTCACGCTGAGAAAGCGCCAGCGAAGGCTCGTCCGGCGGCGCCGCGGCGGGGCTCTGTCGATCGGTCACGCCGCGCCCTCCGTTCCTGCGGGCTCGAGCGCGGCGCGCAGGCGCTTTCGGCCGCGGTGGAGCCACGTCATCACCGTGCCCATCGGGACGCCGAGCGCGGCGGCGATCTCCTCGTAGCTGGCTTCGTGCACGTGGAAGAGAACCACCGCGAGGCGCATCGCCTCCGGGAGCGACTCGAGCGCGACCGCGAGCTTGCGGCTCTCGATGCGCGCGTAGGTGATCCGCTCGGCGTCAGGCGCCTCACTCATGAGCTGCACGATGCCATCTTCGCCTGGATCTTCGAAGAGGCGTCGCTCGAGGCCGCGTCGGCGCAGGCGGTCTCGGCAGACGTTGCGTGCCACGGTGAGCGCCCACGCGCGGAAGCTTCCCTTGTCCACGTCGAAAGAACGGATGGACACCACGATCTTCTCGAGGGCTTCCTGCGCCGCATCACGCCCGTCCTCGGGACCTGCGATCACCCGGCAGACGTCCCCCACCGCGCGCGCGTGCTCGCGCAGAAGCGCCTCGAGCGCGCGCCGGTCGCCCGACGAGGCACGGCGTGCGAGCGCTTGGGAAGCCTCGTCGATGGGGCGCCTCCGCGGCGAGGGTGCCTCGAGGGCGATGAGCGGGAAAGGACGAACGGTCGCGAGCATGCAGAGAGCCCTACTCGCGACCCTGCCCCGCTATTTCAACCGCTCGCGAACGAGGTCCACGCGGGGCCCCTCAGGCCAACTCAATGCCCCTTTTCGCGGTCGATTCCGGGATGCGTCGGGTCTCCGGGCTCGTGGCGCGGGTTTCCGGTCACGTAGGTGCCGTCGCGGCCGGGGATCGCCATCAGCGTCTCCTTGTCGAACAAGAAGTGCTCGCGCTGGTGTGACGCCGGGACGTGTACGCCGGTGTCCATGCGGATGGCGTCGCACGGGCATGCCTCGACGCAATAGCCGCAGAAGATGCAGCGGAGCTCGTCGATGACGAAGACCTTGGGGTAGCGCTCGTAGCCGTGCTGGCGCTCCCCTTCTTCGTACTCGGCGGGCTCGATGTAGATGCACTGGGCAGGACACGCCGTGGAGCAGCAGAGGCAGGCGACGCAGCGCGGGCTGCCGTCCGTGCGGTGCGTGAGCCGGTGCACGCCGCGGAAGCGCTCGGGGTACTCGCGCGTCTCGTCGGGGTAGCAGACCGTCGCGATCTTCTTCTGATCCTCGGGCCCGAGGAGGTTCGTGTAGAGGCGGCCGAACGTCTGCGCGAGCCCCTTGGCGATGGCGGGCAGGTAGGCCTGATCACCGAAGGTGCGGGCGGGCTTGCTGATCTTGTAGGTGGCCATCTCGGGCAACTCCGGGGAGAGAAGAGCCTCTCAGGAAGAGGTCAGCAGGATGACGATCCCGGTGACGAACACGTTGAGCAGCGAGAGCGGCAGAAAGAGCTTCCAGCAGAGCTGCATGATCTGGTCGTAGCGGAACCGGGGGAGCGTCCAGCGGACCTGGAGGCTGAGAATGCCGAGCAAGAGCGTCTTGAGCAGGAAGGCCCCGATGCACACCAGCGTGACCGTGAGGTGCGCGTTGGCGAAGTCGCTCAGGAACTCCCAGTTCGTGCCGCTGAGGTCGAAGCGGTAGCCGAACGCCTGCCACCCGCTGCGCGAGAGCCCGGGAACGTCCCAACCGCCGAAGAAGACGATCGCGATGAGCATCGAGCTGATCGCGACCTCGAGGAACTCCCCGATCATCCACATGAGCCACTTGCCCGTGGAGTACTCGAGGAAATAGCCGGCCACGATCTCGCTCTCGCCCTCGGGCGCGTCGAACGGAACGCGCTTGTACTCGGCGATCGAGGCGAAGAAGAACAGGACGAACGCGAGCGGCTGGTAGAAGATGCCCCACGCCGGGAGCAGACCGAGGAAGCTGTTCTCGGCCTGCCACGCGATCATCTCGTCGAGGCGCAGCGTGTCGTAGAGCATGAAGCAGCCGACGAGCGAGAGCCCGAGCGTGACCTCGTAGCTCACCATCTGGCTGGCGGCGCGGATGCCGCCGAGGAGCGCGAACTTGTTGTCGCTCGAGTAGCCCGCGATGGCGGCCGAGATGACGCCGGTCCCGCCGACCGCGAAGACGTAGAGGATGCCGACGTTGAGGTTGGCGACCTGGAGATGTGCGACGGTGCCCTCGATCGCGCCCTCGCTCGGGAGGGTGTCGAAGAGGTAGTCGAGGTGGAGATCCGGCCCGAACGGGATCACGGCCCCGAGCGCGAAGGCCGGGATCATCGCGATGATCGGCGCGATCGAGTAGAGGAACTTGTCCGCCTTGGGCGGGATGATGTCCTCCTTCGTGAACGCCTTGACCGCGTCGAAGAGCGCATGGAGGCCGCCGAACAGCGTGAGCCGGTCGTGGTGGACGAGGTAGGGCAGGATCCACGCGCCGACGGCCTGGGCCGGCGCGCCGGCCGCGGCGAGGAGGAGCAGCGTCCCCCACGAGATCGGGAGGATCCACAGCCCAGGGTCTTCGGCGTGACCCAGGAACACCATCGCGGTCGCCAGCGCCGCGGTGGCGCCCGCGCCCGCGGCCGAGGCGTAGCCGCCCAGCTGCAGGGTCGGGATGCTGTCGATCACGACGCGCGGCAGCTTCACGCCGCCCATGTACGGGCCCAGACGGTCCTGGAACATGGCGCTCTGGCGCCGCTCGAAGAGTACGAACACCGGAGCGTAGAGCAGCAGCGCCACGCCGAGGATGAACGCCATCTTGAGGATCACGCCGAGGATGAACCAAAAGTTCATGAGGTCTTCCTAATCCTGGGGATTCCAGTGGGGCCGGCTCACGAAGCCGTGGGAGCGGCCGTGCCGCCGACGCTCGTCGGCGCGCTGTGCGTCGCGAGCGCGCCGCGCACGTCGGCCAGCAGCTTCATGGAGAGGTCGATCCCCGCGAGGGAGGCAATGCCGAGCAGCGTCTCCCACGCGCCGGTGATGCCCATCGGGGCCGTGACCGCCTTCTTGAACGTCTGGGTGATCCCCTGCGCGTTCGTGAAGGCGCCACTCGCTTCGGCCACGGAGGCCACGGGCACGACGAGCGTCGCGACCTGCGCCAGCGGACCGATGTTGCTCGAGAGGTTGATGTGCGGGATCGAGGCGAGGGAACCGAGCTGCTCGACGCCCTCGGCGGCGGCCCAGCCGAGCGAGAGGACCGTGTCGATCTCGCGCGCCTCGATGGCCTTGACCAGGTCTGCCAGCGAGCCGAGCGCTTGGCCGCCCGCGACCGCGACCGCCCCCGCGCGGTTGGGGTTGTTGTCGGAGCTGCGGAGGATCTTGTCCCCCTTCCATCCCCCGAGCGCCGCGAGAAAGAGGCGCTTGGCGCCGAGCGCGCTGCCGATGCGGAGGGCGACGTAGTTGTCCTCGTTGGACGCCTGCGCGCTCAGCACCACCGCGAGCTTCTTGGAAGCCTTGAGCGCCCGGGCCGCGCCCTCCATCGCAGCCTGGCGCGGCACCTCGACGACGCGCCCATCCTGACGCGCGCGCCCCGTGAGGACGCGGTCCTCGTGGAAGCGCTTGTAGGACATCATGCCGTCGTCGCACATCCAGAACTTGTTGACGGCCTCGTTGTCGCGCGGGCGAAGGCGGTAGACGCGCTGGTAGCGCGGGTCGTAGTCGACCCACGTGTTGCAGCCCGTCGCGCAGCCGGTACAGACGCTCGGCGTCGAGCGGAGGAACCACACGCGCGCCTTGAAGCGGAAGTCCTTGCTCGTCAGCGCGCCGACCGGACAGACGTGCTCGGTCATCAGCGTGTAGTCGTGGTCGAGCTCGCGGCCGGGCGACACGACGATCTCGTTTCGGTTGCCGCGCTCGCGCATGTCGAGGACGTGGTCCCCGACGACCTCGTCGCAGAAACGGATGCAGCGCGTGCACATGATGCAGCGCTCCGCGTCGTAGACGATCGTCGGACCGAAGCGAACCGCCTTGGGCTTGTGGACGGGCTCGGTGTCTTTGCGCTTGAGCTTCTTCTGGTGGGCGAGCCAGTAATCTTGGAGCTTGCACTCGCCGGCCTGATCGCAGATCGGGCAGTCGACCGGGTGGTTGAGGAGGAGGAACTCCTGGACCGCGCCCTGCGCCCTCTCGACGGCCGCGCCCTTGCTGACGACTTCCATCCCCTCGGCCGCCTCGATCTGGCAGGCCGGTTGGAGCTTGTTCTTCGTCGTCTCGACGTAGTCCTTCTTCTTCTCGTCCCACGCGAGGATCGGAAGCGCCATCGGGCGCTGGCTCTTGATCTCGACGAGGCACATGCGGCAGTTCGCGGCCACCGACAGGCCGGGGTGCCAGCAGTAGTGAGGGATCTCTACGCCCTTCTTCCACGCGGCACGGATGATCGTGTCGCCGGCCTCGAAAGGAATCTCCACGCCATCCAGCTTGAACACCGGCATCAACGCATCCTCGAACGGCAAGCGGGGTTGAGGCCCCCAAGGACCCGGGGGAACGGAGCGCAACGCGCGAGAGACGACTCGATCATCGGTCGCACTCGCCGCCGATCATGTTGATCGAACCGAAGGTGGGGACGATGTCGGGGATCATGTCGCCGACGAGC
Source organism: Deltaproteobacteria bacterium (assembly GCA_046342295.1). Lineage (GTDB taxonomy): Bacteria > Myxococcota_A > Polyangia > Polyangiales > Sandaracinaceae > JAFLCL01. The sequence continues at coordinate 8,201 of JBKDQC010000394.1, forward strand.
ATCTCGCGACACGCCTGCAGGTTGAGGAAGCACGGCGGTCTCACGCGGACCCGGTACGGGGTGCCGGTGCCGTCCGACACGATGAAGAAGCCGAGCTCGCCATTGCCACCCTCGGTGAACGAGTACACCTCGCCAGGGGGCACCTTCACGCCCTCCATCACGATCTTGAAGTGCGCGATGGTCGCCTCGATCGTGGTGTAGACCTCGTCCTTGTCCGGGTAGACGAAGCGCGGGTCCTCGAGGTTGATCGGGCCGGCCTCCGGCATCTTCTCGAGACACTGCCGGATGATGCGGATCGACTGACGCACTTCCTCGAAGCGCACCATGAAGCGATCGTAGTTGTCGCCGTCGTGTCCGACCGGGATGTCGAAGTCGACGTCCTTGTAGAACATGTAGGGGTTGGCCTTGCGGACGTCGTAGTCGACGCCGGTCGAGCGCAGCACCGGGCCCGTGACGCCGAGGGCGATCGCACGCTCGGGCCGGAGCTTGCCGATGCCCTGCATCCGGTCGAGGAAGATGCGGTTCTTGAGGAGCAGTGCCTCGGTCTCGGCGATCGACTCCTCGACCTGGGGGAGCACCGCGAGTGTGTGCTCCTTGAAGTGCTCGGTCGGCGGCTGGGCCATGCCCCCGATGCGGCCGAAGCTGTGGGTGAGACGCGCGCCGGTCTCCTGCTCGAGGACATCCCACACGAAGTCTCGCGTCTTGATGCACCAGAGGAAGGGCGTGAAGGCCCCGAGCTCCATCGCGCTCGCGCTGTTGCAGGTGAGGTGATCGCTGATGCGCGCCAGCTCGCCCAGGATCATCCGGTACCACGTGCAGCGCTCGGGCACCTTGAGCCCCGCGAGCTTCTCCACCGCGAGCGAGAAGCCCACGTTGTTCAGCATCGGCGAGACGTAATTCAGCCGATCGACGTAGGGGTAGACCTGGTTCCAGGTGCCCCGCTCGCAGCTCTTCTCGAAGCCGCGGTGGAGGTAGCCGGGCTGGATGTCGACGTCGGTGATCGTCTCGCCGTCGAGATCGAGGACCATGCGGATGGTGCCGTGCATCGCCGGATGCGAGGGGCCCATGTTCAGCCTCATCGGCTCCGCGGGAAGCTCGAGCTGGCCGTCCTCGTCGAGCTCTTCGTAGTTGGTCTCCATCGGTGGCTTCTCCGGGTGTCCGCGCCGGTGGCACGAACCGACAAACGTTCGAATCTGCTTCGCTCAGGCGTCCACGGGCGGATCGCCCTCGAGGTACTCCGGCCCCTTGCTCAGCGCCGGGCGCTGGCCCTGCTGGGCTCCGATCGCAGGCGAGACCTGCACGTCCCCGCCCTGCAGCCGCTCGCTCCAATCGACGCGCGTCCACGGCTGGCCCATGTCGGGGCCGAACGGCGGGAGCTTGTCGATGCCCTCGACCTCCCGGTACGGCACGAGCGGCTGGACCTTCTCGATGGGGTAGTCCTTGCGGAGCGGATACCCCTGGAACTCCGGGTAGAGCAGGATGCGACGCAGGTCGGGGTGGTTCGTGAAGCCAATCCCGAACATGTCGTAGATCTCGCGCTCGGCCCAAGACGCGCCCGGCCACACCGGGAACAGAGACTCGAGGGGTTGCCCCTCCGCCACACGCGCCTTGAGGCGTACACGGTGGTTCTTGGTCATGGAGCGCACGAAGAGCAACACGTCGAAGCGGGCGTCGTCGCGGGTCGGATAATCCACGGCGGTGAGGTCGATGAAGTGCTCGAACGAGCACTCCGCGTCCTCGCGGAGGAAGCGCGCCACCTCGAGCCAGTCTCCCGGCGCGACGACCGCTTCGTCGTCGCCACGGAAGTCGCTGGTGGCGAGGATGCGGGGACCGAAGTGGGCCTTCAGCCGCTCGATGACCTTCTTGCTCATGTGCTCACTGCCTCTCGTGTGTCCCGAGGACGGCCTCGCGCTCAGCGGTGATCGTCGTGCTTCTTCGCCGGTGTCTCGTCGCGCGAAAGGAGCGTCACGGACTCGACCGGACGCTGCGCGAGCGAATCCTGGAGCAGCTCGGCCACGGACGGGGCGTCACCCTCGGTGAGCGCCTTCTCGGACTTCATGCGTTCCTGGCCATAATAGACGGCCGTGCCCTTCTTGCGGAGCTGCGCCATCGCAGGCACCTCGCGCGGCGGCACGACCAAGCCCTGGCCGCGCTTGGCTTCGCCGATCTTCTCCAGGAGGAGCATCAGGCCATCGAGGACGGCCTCCGGGCGGGGCGGGCAGCCCGGGACGTAGACGTCGACCGGGATGATCTTGTCGATGCCGGGGACGGTCGCGTAGTTGTCGTAGAAGCCGCCGCACGACGCGCACGTGCCGAA
>JBKDQC010000395.1:0-16319 GCA_046342295.1 Deltaproteobacteria bacterium
TCCTCGGCGTCCGCGTCCTCGGCTTCCGCGTCCTCGGCCTCCGCGTCCTCGGCGTCGTCTTCCTCGAGGTCCTCTTCCTCGTAGTCCTCGCCGCCCCCACCGCCGGGTCGGGCGGTCGGATCCTGGAGCTGGTACTGGGCGCGCGCGGCGCCGGCACCGGCGAGCAGGAGCGCCGCGCTGGCGAAGCATGCGAGGGCCGCGACGCGTAGCGCGCTCACCGAGCCGCCCCGTCGCTCGACGCGGCCTCGATGCGGAGTCGCGCGCGGACGGCGCCCGCGAGATCCGCGTGCGCCACGTCCTCCTGGTGGCGCACGCGCATGTCCTTGAGCTGAACGACGCCGCGCGCGTCCTCGGCCGGCCCGAGGATGACGACCGTGCGGGCACCGAGCTTCTCGGCCCGGCGGAGCTGGCTCTTCATCGACTGCCCCCGCAGGTCGCCCTCCGCGGACAAGCCCGCGGCGCGGAGATCCTTGAGCACGACGGCGGCCTTGACGTTCATCGACGCGTCCGCGACCACGACCGCGGCGTCGAGCGCGCGGGGGGTCGTCTCGTTCGGCAGGGCCAGCAGAATGCGCTCGAGTCCCATGGCAAAGCCGATGGACGGTACGTCCGGCCCGCCCAGCTCTTTCACGAGACCGTCGTATCGACCGCCGCCGCAGAGCGCGTTCTGCGCCCCGAGCTCGCCCCCACGGCCCTGGATCTCGAAGAGCGTGCGCGAGTAGTAGTCGAGGCCGCGGACGAGCCGCGGCTCGACGCGAAACTTCGTGCCGAGCGCGGTGAGCGTCGCGGTCAGCTCGTCGAAGTGCGCGCGGTCGGCGTCGTCGAGCCTCTCGAGAATCGACGGCGCGCCGGCGCAGATCTCCTGATCGACGGGGCTCTTGGAGTCGAGGATGCGCAAGGGGTTGGTCACGAGGCGCTGCTTGCTCTCCTCCGAGAGGCGCGCCTCGTGCGGCGCGAGGAAGCTGCGCAACGCCTCGCGGTAGCGGGCGCGCGTGTCGCGCGAGCCCAGCGAGTTCACGAGGACCTCGAGGTCCTCGACGCCGAGGGACGCGAGCAAGGAGACGACCATCTCGATCATCTCGGCGTCGATCTGAGGCCCCGGATCGCCGAAGCATTCGAGCCCGGCCTGCCAGAACTGCCGGTAGCGCCCGCGGGCAGGGCGCTCGCGGCGGAACATCGGCCCGAGGTAGTACCACTTCGAGACGGGCTCGAGCCCGTGCACGGAGTGCTCGAGGTACGCGCGCACCGCCGACGCCGTGCCTTCCGGTCGCAGCGTGAGCATGTCTTCGCCCTTGTCGACGAACGTGTACATCTCCTTGCTGACGATGTCGGTGGCTTCCCCGATGGAGCGCACGAAGAGCGGCGTCGGCTCGACGAGGGGCGTGCGCACTTCGCCGTAGCCGTAGCGCCGCGCGGTCTCGCGGAACGCCGCCTCCACCCGATGCCAGCGGGGCATCGCGTCAGGAAGCACGTCGTTCATGCCTTTGACGGCGCGGATCAGGCTCGTGTCGCTCATGGGCTCGGAGGCTCGCGACGGCCCGACTCGGTCGTCGGTCCACGCCCGAGGGCGCGAAAAGGAGCCGTCCTTTCGAAGGGCCGCGCTTCGTACCCGATGCGTCTTGGAGGGGCAAGACGCGGACGCGCCCGGTCAGTGGCGGCCGAGCGCCTCGAGCAGCGCCACGACGAAGGTGAACAGAAAGACGAACCCCATCGCGACGATCGCGATCACGCAGCCGATGGCCTGGTTGCCCGCCACCCGGGCGCCCCCTTGGGCGAGCTGCATCGGCGCGACGGCCGGCGCGAGCCCCTGGACGGTTTGCCCTCCGCCCTGCGAGCCGCGCTCGACGATGACGGCCTGGGGGATGAGCTGCGCGGTGTCGGTCCGGAAGCGCTCGTCACCCCGGCGCACCGCCGTGCCGACCGCGACGATCTCGATGAGGCCGCTGCCGATCTCGCGAATCTGGAGCTTGTTTCCGATCACGCGCTCGGCCCCGATCTGACGCGCCTCCTCGCGGATGAGCGAGAGGCAGTTCTCCCGTGCCTCGTAGACGAGCCGGGTGACGTCGTTGAGCTCGCCGCGCGCGAGCCCCTGGAACATCGCCGCGAAGCCGCCGACGACACCGAGCGAGCACACGCTGGTCGCCATCACGAGCTGGTGCGGCACGAGCCCGAGCTGCGTGAGGTTCCACAGCTCCTCCCCCGAGAGCTCGGAGGTGACGACCTGCGAGGGGCTGACGGGGCCCGACGAGAACCCGTCGTGGTGCGAGGCGGTGCCCGTGAGGAGCAGCTCCACCGTGCCCGGGCCGTGGGGCAGCATCTGCACGTTCACGTCGACGACCGCGTTCGCGCCCGCCTGCGCGGCCTCGGCCTTCAGCCGGTCGAGCGCGGTGTGGCGGATCTGGTTGTACATCGAGCTGAACTCGCGGACCTCGCCGCGCGCGAGCGTGCGCACCGAGCCCATGAGGCCGCGCCCGACCCCGAGCGCGTAGGCGATGTTGCCCATCACGAACTTCATCGGGCGGTACCCGGCGTCGAGGTGGCAGTAGAGCTCGATGCCCGAGGCCGCGCTCGAGAAGAACGGCAGCTGCCCGCGCGTGTCGTTGACCGACGTGCCCTGCGCGAGGAACTCGGTGTAGCCCGCGAGCGTACGCAGCTCCGAGACGACCCCGGTCACGCCCGTCGCGCCGTGCTTGCGGGCTTCGTCCTCCATGCGCTGGATGGCGGCGTGCCGCCCCTCCGAGATCATCTGGGTGATCGGCGCGATCTCGCCGCCCGCGAGCGAGCGCCCGAGGCTCGAGAGGCCGCCGGCCACCCCGAGCGAGCGCACACTGTTGCCGACGGTGATCTCCGCGGGCTCGATCCCCTTGAGCCGGAGGCAGTAGATCTCGTTGCCGCTCATGCCGCTGATGAACATGCGCGGCATGCTCCCCTACCGGCTCGGCGAAGCCAAGCGTCGAGCGCAGGACGGGCCGCGGGGCCCGCTCGCTCAATCCTCGAGGCTCGCCTTGGTGTAGAGGAAGCGCTGGCAGCTCTGGCAGTTGAGGATCTCGCCCCTCTGAATCTGCGCGAAGCGCTGGGGGGCGACGGCCATGCGGCACGCGACGCACACGCCGCCGATGGCCTCGCACACGGCGGGCGGCTTGCCCTTCACGATGCGGTCGTAGATCCGCATGTGGTCCTTGTGGATGACCTTCGCGTACGTCTCGCGGCCGGCGACGACCCCGCCGCGCTCCTCGCGCAGCGCAGCGAGCTTGCCCTCGAGCTCGGCCTCGGCGGTGGCGAGGTCGGTTTTGGCCTCCTCGAGCGCCTTCTCGGGCTCTCCGAGACCGCCGCGCATCTTCTCGAGGCGCTCCTTCAGCGCGTCGCGCTGGGTCTCGCCGTCCTTGATGCTGCGGCGCACCGCCTCGACCTCGCGCTCGGCGGCCTCGGCCTCGCGGCCGTTCTTGGCCTTGGCGCCCTTGGCTTTCGCCTTGGAGAGCGCCTCGTTGCGCGTGACGACGTCCTGCTCCTGCGTTCCGAGGAGGCGCTCTGCGTCGAGCAGCGCTTGCTTCTGGCGCGCGACGAGGTCCTCCAGGCGACGCACGGCTTGTCGCCGCTCCTCGAGCTCGAGCGGGAGCCCCTTCAACCGATCGTCGATGCCTCGCGCCTTCGCATCGATCTCCGCCAGCTTGACGAGTGCCCGCAGCTGCTCTCGCACGCGTGTACCTTTCATCCGCCGTACGGGTGCACGGGGACGACGCTGTTACCGCCGTTCGCGGGCCCGCGCAAGATCGCTCCACGCACCCGAACGACGCGCGTCCCCACGCGCGTTCATAATTGAGCGACCCTGGGCACAAGCCCCGATGTGCTGGCCTCGCTCATGACCGAATCGCCCGGTGTTCTCGCCGCGGACGGCGAGCGCGCCCGCCGGCAGGCGTTCTTCGCCGCTCACGCGCGCTTCGTCTGGCGCGTGGTGCGCTACCTCGGGGTCGCCGATCGGGAGGTCCCGGACGTGACGCAGGAGGTCTTCGTCGCGGCCTTCGAGAAGCTCGACCGCTACGACGCGGCGCAGGGGAGCGAGCGCACCTGGCTCTATGCATTCTGCGCGCGGGTCGTCGCCAACCACCGCCGCCTCGCCCGGCACCGCGTGGAGGTGCTCGGCGAGGAACCGGAGCCGCTCGACGCGGCGGCCGATCAGGAGTCGATGCTCGCCGCCCGACAATCCCGCGCGCAGCTCCTGGCCGCGCTCGACACCCTCTCGGAGGAGCAGCGGACCGTCACCGTGCTCCACGCCATCGAGGAGCTGCCCATGCCCGAGGTCGCCCGCGCGCTCGAGATCCCGCTCCACACCGCCTATTCTCGCTACTCGGCGGCGCGCCAGGAGCTGCGCCGCGCGCTCGAGCGCGCCGCGCGCCCGAGGAGGTCCCCATGAACGACGAAGAGCTCGATGCGCTCTTGTCCGAGGCGCGGGGCGATGTGCCCTCGCCCGCCGAGCTCGACGCGCTCGGCGCGCGGCTCGGTCTCTCCCCGGGCCCCTCCGGCGGTGCGCCGCCCCCCCCGCCCGGCGCGGGCATCGCAGGGCGCGTCCTCGCAGGGCGTGCCCTCGCCGCGCTGCTCGCGGCCCTCGTGCCCGTGACCTCCTGGCTCGCGTGGTCGCGCTTCACCGCGCCCGCAGCCTCGAGCCACCCGAGCTCCGCGTCCGCGCCAGGCGAGGCCGCCGACATCGAAGGCACCGCCTTCGAGGACCCCGCGCCCGCCTCGGCCGACTCGACCCACGAGGCCGCCCAGGCCGACTCGCCCGCGACCGAACCACGCGCGCCGGAGGTCGTGAGCGAGGCGCCACGCTCGCGCCCCCGCCTCCGCAGCCTCGGGCCCGCGCCGACGGCGAACGACCGCGCGCCGGATCCGTCCTCACAGCCCATCGAACGTGCCCGCCACGCCCCTCCGGCGGAGGAGTGGCACTTCGAGCTCGCGAGCCCTGCCAACCATGGTGCCGAGCCCGCGCGGGAAAGCGAGGTCTCGATCCTCGGCCGCGCGAGCCACGCGCTTCGCAGCGGCGATCCCATCGCCGCGCGCGACGCGCTCGAAGAGCACGCGCAGGCCTACCCCACGGGCGTGCTCACCGAGGAGCGAGAGAGCCTCGAGGTCGAGCTCGCGCTTCGCTCCGGCGCCGCGTCGGCAGACGCGGCGCTCGAGGCGTTTCGTCGTCGTCACCCGCGCTCGGGGCATCTCCCTCGCCTCGAGCGGCTCGCCAGTCAGAGACCAGGTCCATGACGATTTCGTCAGAACCGGGGTGGGCTCGAGACAAGCCGAGACAGGAGGTTCTCATGACCCGCTCTCTCCACTGCCTGGTCCTCGTCTCGAGCCTCGCGGCCGCGGCGTGCTCCGACCCCGTCTCGGTTGGAACGCGCCGCGAGGATTCCGGCCGCACCGCGCTCGACGACGTTGGTGCGGCGTGCACCGAGGGCGCCACGCGCGACTGCGCCGAGGAGTTCCTGGTCGCGCCCTGCAGCGCGGGGACCCAGACCTGCCGCGGCGGGTCGTGGAGCTCGTGCGAAGGCGCCGTCGGCCCCACCGCCGAGGTCTGCGACAACGGCATCGACGACGACTGCAACGGTGCGGTCGATGACGCTGCGTCGTGCGGGGCGGGCCCTGGCGACGCCGGGGTCTTCGACGCCGGAGCGGGCGTGTGCGGTGCGAGGTACCATGCCCTGGGCGGGGTGTGCGTGGGCGATGGAGGCGTACGTCCCATCACGCCGACCTCCACGGGAGACACGACCCTGCGGAGACCAACCCTCCGGTTCGAGCTCCCGGACGGTGCCGATGGCGCCGTGGTCGAGCTGAGCCTCTTCTCCGACCACTCGTCGGTCTTGGAGACTCTCCGGGTCACCGGTACGAGCGCGCGACCAAGCTCTGCGTTGCCCGCGTCCAGCCTTGTCTATTGGCGCGCCCGGGCCCGCGTGGGGGCGACGGAAGACACCGCGGCACACTACGGCCCCACCTGGTTCTTCCACACACCCGCCCGTGACGTCGTCGACCGTGCCCGCACGACCTCCGAGCCAATCGACTCGAGCTTCACCCCACACTTGTCCATCGGCGGGCCTCACATGTTGGCCGTCGGAGCGCCTTCCTACCCGATTTTTCGCCCAGGCAACGTGTACGTGTTCGAAGGTTCTACCCTTGGTTTGACAAGAGTTCTCGAGAGTCCGCCGCTCGAGGAGCGGTTCGGCCGGAGCGTCGCGACAGCCGGAGACGTGAATGGGGACGGTCTCGGAGACCTCTTGGTGCTCGCCGGCGGCGCCAAGTCCGCGTCACGCGTCTACGTCTACCACGGCACCCTCACTGGCCTGGAGAGGTTCGAGAGCCCGCCCGCGCGTGTGCTCACGGGCGGAGTCCGGTGGGAGAGCAGGTTCGAGTCCATCGCGGGCGCAGGGGATGTGAACGCGGACGGCTTCGCCGATATCCTCATCGGGGTTCCGGGCTCGAACGCGGTCTACGTGTACTTGGGAAGGTCGGACGGGGTTCAGGCCGAGCCGTGGGCCATGATTGCAGGAGCCCCTGGAGATGACTTTGGTGGAGACGTCGCAGGCGCAGGGGACGTGAACGGTGACGGCTTCGCGGACATCGTCGTGGGCGCGTCGTCTCGCGGGCAAGCAAGCGTGCTTTATGGGAGCGCCGACGGGCTCATCAACCTCCAGGTGCTGGAAGGGGCCGACGGCGGCCAGTTTGGTTTTGCCGTTGCGGGCGCCGGCGATGTCAATGGTGACGGCTATGCGGACATCATCGTCGGCGCGGACACAGCGAACGTGCGCGGATTGCGAGGCGCCGGCACTGCCAGTGTGTACCACGGCGGCCGGAGCGGGATCGAAGGCGCGCCGTCGCGGGTCCTCGAGCTCGCGGGGGCGCAAGAGAGTGACTTGTTCGGCGCCGCGGTGGCAGGCGCTGGAGACATCAATGGAGATGGCTTCTCGGACGTCGTCGTCGGAGCGCCGGCGGCCGGCACACAGGGCAGGTGCGCCGTGCATCTTGGGGGCGACCGCGGCGTCTCGGCGGCAGCGTTGCTCATTCTCGAAGGCGAGGCCGTGGACGAATACGGCAACCTCGGGGCGAGCGTCACGGGCGGTGACTTCGACGGCGACGGGTACTCGGATGTCGCCATCGCCAGCCCCACATCCTCCCACTGGGGCCTAATCAATGTGGGTCGCGCCAACGTGTATTCTGGCGCCCCCGAAGGGATCGCCGTCACGCGAAGTCAGGTGCTTCGCCCTGCGGAGCCTCCTGTGGGGAGCTGGGAGGGAGGTTTCTATTTCGGCTCCCTCGCCAGCCGCTGAGCGGCGAACTGCGCGCGGCGCGCCCCACGTCAAGCAGGGCTCCGCCCGGACGCGCCGCGCGTGCCCCAAGCGCACGCCGCCCCCGCGGGCGTGCTCGCCGAGCGTGGCGCGCGCGGCGCTCGACTTCGACTTCGACTTCGACTTCACGACTCGACTTCGACTTCGACTTCACGACTCGACGTCACGACTCCACTTCGACCTCGACCTCGACTTTGCCTTCGACCTCGACTTCGACTTCGACCTCGACCTCGACTTCGACTTCGACCTCGACTCGGCCCTCGGCCTCGACTCTGCCCCCGACTTCGCCCCTCTCCTCACGTCCCGAGGTGTACCGCGGCCACGAGCTCGAGGGTCGGAGCGACGGGCGCTGCCTGGTGCAGGCCGACCCGCTCGCCAGCCTGCTCGTAGAAGAAGGCGTCACGCACGAAGGGAACGAGCACGCCCGACTGAACACGCAGCTCGAGCACGTCGAAGCGCAGGCCGAGGCGCGCGACCGCGCCGAGGCCCGACCACCCCCGGACCGCGGAGAGGTTCACGTCGAGCCCCCGGCCCTCGACCGCGAGGCCGCCCGCTTCGAGCGCGAGGCAGCCGCCGAGGCGCAGGGACTCTAGGCTCGCCACACCGCACGCCCCCACCCGGAGCGCCCACGCGAAGAGCTGGGCGCCGCCGCCGTCGCGTGCGACGACCGTGGGGAGTGAGCCTTGCAGTCCGAGCTCCAGCGACACGGGCCCGACGCCGAACTCGGTGCCCAGCCGCGCACCGGGCACCGCGCCGGGGAGGAGATCGAGCCAGCCGACGAGCGACAGAGAGAGCGCGGGGTCCAGGGTCAGCCCCGGGGCAGGGGGCGGCGGCCGCACCACGAGCACGACCTCATCCTCGCGCAGGTCGATGAGCAGCGAGAGGACGAGGGAGAGCTCCGCGGTGACGCCTCGGCAGTTTCCACCTCGCACCCTGAGCGTGCGGACACCGAGGGAGGCCCCCTCCGCCGAGCGCAGCGTGAGCGCGATCTCCGGGTCAGGCGCTTCGCTCGAGGCCGCGATGGTCACGACGACGTCGGCCGGCTCGGCGATCGCGTCGCGACCGAGCTGCGCTTCGACCGCCGCCTCGAGCTCGCTCGCCGCCGCGCAACCGGGTGCACCGGTCAGATCCAGCCGCGCCCGCACAGGCTCCTGCGCGAAGGCGGTCGGGGAGCGCACGAGGAGCGCGGCGAGGACGGTGGACGCACCGAGGCAGAGAGCGACGAGACGGGCCGGCACCGACGGATCGTCCGGCACGCCCGGCGGGCGCGTCAACGACGCCGCGCGCGAGGCCCGACGCCCAGGCGCAGCGTCGAAGTCGGCGACGAAGGGCCGAGGCAGAGTCGACATCGACGTCGATGTCGATGTCGATGTCGATGTCGACATCGCTCTCCACGAAGCCCGACGCGCCGACGTCGACAGCCGAGCCGAGCCCGGAATCCACGTCGACGCATCGAGCCCGCCCTCGGCGTCAATAGCGTGCGCGGTAGTTCTCGAACGGAATCCCGTCGGGATTCGCCCACTCACCGTCTTCGCTCACGGGAACGAAGTCGATCTCCCACGCGCCGCTGCCCTCGACGAGGTCCGTGACCGAGAATCCCTCGCCGATCGTGCTGCCGCTCCGCGCCGCCGAGCCGAGCGTGGTGGTGCAAGCCCAGCTGCCGTACGGATAGCCGCCCGAGGCGCGGCAGTACATCGGGAAGCGCTCCGTCCGGCCGTTGAGCCGGATCCACAGCTCGTGCTGCTTGCCCGCGCGGAGCTCGCGAGAACGCTGCCGCGAGGCCGTGCTCGGATCGTCGCTCCGGGCGACCGAGATCCGAAGCTCCTGGTAGCCCGCCGACATGCAGCGCTCGACATCCGCGCCCCACACGTCCGCTTCTTGGCGCTCGCACTCCGGCCGAGGGTCCGGCAGCGCTGCCTCGAGGTCGTTCGAGAGCACCGCGGAGAGATCGATGAGCGCGCCCGTCGCCTCGCGTTCGGTGCCATCCGCCAGCGTGCGCGTGAGCGTGAACCGGTAGCTCAGCGTGCTTCGCTCGCCGCTGCACCGGGTCGCGATCGGGAAGGCGTCCACCGAGGCCGCCAGGAACTTCTCGCCGCTCACGTGCCTGGACAAGGTCTCGTCGAACGCGAGCCCATCGAAGATCGGCGTCGCGGCCTCGCCGCTGCCGAAACGCGTCCACTCGTGGCGCCTCGCCGAGAGCGCGACACTCTCGGTGCCAGCGTCCTCGCGGACATAGATCCGCGCGTCGGCGGCGACGATCGACTGGCAGCTTCGGTCCGATGCCCCATTCGCCCGGATGCCACTCCGCTCTTCCCTGCGGAAACGAACGAGCACCTCGCCGACGCCCTCCGCGCCGAGCACCCAGGTCTCGGTCTCATCTTCGACCGGGACCTCGCTCCAGCCCGTCATCGTCTCCGGACGCGCGAAGCTCGGGCCGTCCCCGTCTGCCTTGCCACCGAGGCCCGAGGCCTCGGCGTTCTCGCGCGCGTCCCAGGCGCCCGACGAGCCTTCGGCGCCGGCACAACCGGAGAGACCACCGAGAACGGCCAGGATGAGTCCAGAGCACTTCTGTCGAGCGTGCAGATCCATGTCGAGCCTCCGAGAGCGATGAGCGCGGTTGCGTGGAGCGAGGAACCAGACGGCCGGCGGAACAGCACGGCGTATGCCGCGGCCGCTCGGCACCGCGCGGGGCTCGATTCGTCGAGCAAGACGAGGAGACGCCGCCGCGCTGGTCGCTCGGTCGACCGGCAACGGCAAGCGGAGAAGCCGCCCCTGGAGAGGGCGCCTCCACGTCCTTCGGCGCGCAACGGACCCCCGCTCGCCGCGATGGAGGGAATCCCAGGCCCCCCAACCCGCGGGCCAGCCGACTCGACATCGACTGCCCGCCAGCACAATCACGCCCCATCCGAGGATCCCATGACCGACCGTCCACTTCGACTCGCGCTCGCCGTGTTCCTGCTCGCAACCACGTTCTCGCTCGGCTGCGTCGGCGAGGAGGCGCCGCTCGCCAAGCTCGAGGGCGACGCGACCCCCGAGGATTTCGATCTTGCCGCCGACAGCCTCTCCCGGCCCACGAGGGTCGGAGACATCGCCGCGGGGGCGACGGTGGGCGGACGGTTCTCTCCGAGCGCTCGTTACCTCGCGTGGAGCTTCCCCGCAGCCTCGGGCGAGCTCGTGGAGATCACCGCCGAGGGCGTCTCGCCGCGCCGCCTCGACACGGTCGCCGCGATCTACCGCGCGTCCGCATCGCTTCGGCCCATGGGGCGCGCGCTCGCCTCGAACGACGACTGCGACACAGGCTTTCTCCCTCCGGGCTCGCTCGGCTCGTGCCTCGCGTGGACCGCCCGTGAGGCCGGCACCTACCTGGTCGTCGTGCGGCGCTTCGACCGCGGCTCCTCGGGCTCCTTCTCACTGCGCTTGGACGCGACCTCGGCCTCCCGCCCCTGCGGGTCCCGCGGCCTCGGAGCGTGTGGGGCCGGCGAGTATTGCTCCTTCGCCGCGGAGGCGACGTGCGGTCGCACCGACCGCCCGGGCGTGTGTGCGCGCCGCCCCGACGCCTGCACGGCGCTCCGCCGGCCGGTGTGCGGCTGCGATGGCGCGAGCTACGAGAGCGCGTGCGCGGCCGCGCGCGCGGGTGTGAGCGTGGAGCGCGAGGGCGAGTGCCCCGCGGGCTGCGCCTCGGAGCTCGGGGCGATCCAGGAAGCAGCGGCCGCCGTCTGGTTTCTGAGCGAGAGCGACCGCCCGATCACGGTGCAGGTGCGCGAGGGGCCTGCCGGCGCGCCGAGCCTCGAGAGCGTGCTCGCGCAGGCGATGGCTCCCGCCGGCGCGACCGCGACGGTGCGAGAGACGGCGCGCTTCGCCCGCGCGTTCGAGCCCGCGCCGGGCTCGCCCGAGGATGCGCCCGCGAGGCTGCGCGCCGCGCTCGGCGCGCTCTCGGAGGTCCTCTACGTCGCCATCACGGACCCGACGATGCGTGCCGAAGTGAGGGTGATCCTGGTCGGCCGCACACGCTGCGGCGACCTCGTGTGGCTCGAGTCCGTCTCGATCGAGACGTGACCGCCACCCGTCCCGTCACGGCCGGCCCACGGCGGCGCCCGGGCACGTGACGACGAACCGGGTGCCCCGATCGACGTCGACCGAGAGCTCGCCGCGAACCTGCCGAGTCAGCGTGGACACGAGGCGCAAGCCGAGGCTCTTGGGCCGGAGAGGATCGAAGCCCTCTGGCAGCCCGCAGCCTGCGTCGATCACGGCCACACGCACGCGGCCCTCGACAGCGCCAATCTCGACCCGCACGTCACAGTCCGCGCCAGTGCGCCCGGGGGCGGGCGCCTCCGGGTCGCGCTTCAGACCGTACTTGAAGGCGTTGGTGACGAGCTCGTTGACGATCAGGCCGAGCGGCACGGCGAGATCCACCGCGAGCGTCACCGGCTCCAGCGCGAAGGCGAGTCGAGCGCGGGGCGCGAGCGCCGATTGAAGCGACTGCGCGAGTGCGCGCGCGTAATCGCCGAAGTCGATCTGGTGCAAGGACTCGACGCCATAGAGTTGCTCGTGGATCAACGCCATCGAGCGCACGCGGAACACGCTCTCCTCGAGCGCGACGCGGGCATCCTCCGACGCGATCTGTCCCGCCTGGAGCGTCAGCAGGCTCGAGACGATCTGGAGGTTGTTCTTGACGCGGTGGTGGATCTCCTTGAGGAGGGTCTCCTTCTCGAGGAGGGAGCGCGCAACCGCCTCCTGCGCTTCGTGACGCGCCGAGACGTCGGTGACGCCCGCCAGCACGTGGGGCTTGTCGTTGAGCTCGATCGGGACGAGCCCGATCTCCGCCAAGAAGGTGCTGCCATCGCCACGAAGGGCCGTGACGACGCGGTCGGTGGTCATCTTGTGGGCGCGGGGGGAGCCCTCGAAGTCGCGGACCAGCTCCGCGTGGCGGGCGCGTTGCTCCTCGGGCACGAGCTCACCGAGCGGCGTGCCCGCCAGCTCGCCCGCGTCGCGAGAGAAGAGATCACGCGCCTTGAGGTTCGAGTGCACGACGACGCCCTCCGACGCGATCACCATCGCCTGGGGCGCCTGCTCGAAGAGCTCCGCGAAGCGCTTCTCGCTCGCGCGCAGCTCGCGCGTGCGCTCCTCGACGCGGGTCTCGAGGGCGACGTTCCAGCCGAGGAGGGCCTCGCGCGCGTCGAGCGCAGAGACATACGCCGAGAGCATCGCACCGAGCTGCGAGAACCAATCGAGCTCCGAGTCGCTCGGTGGCTCGGCGCGCACGAGGCCGAGATCGAGGACGCCGAAGGTCCCCCGCGCGCCGATCAGCGGAAGGGACACGAAGTGCTGGTAGCGGTCACGGGAAGCGCCGAGCGCGTGCCACGCGAGGAAGCGCTCGCGTGGGACCTCGGGGGTCGAGGCGCCCTCCCCGCGCTGCATCACGCTCTCGCACGCGGTTCCTGCGAGCGCGGCCTCGTCGAGCTCGAGCGTGGGCTCGTCGAGCCCGGCGTCCGAGGTGGTGGCGTCGAGACAGCGCAGACGCACGCGGCCCGTCTCTTCCACGCGTTCGACGAGCGACGCGCGCTCGACCCCGAGCAGCACGCACAGCCGACCTCGCAGGCGCGCGACGAGCTCCGCGCGGCTCGAGGCGCGCGCGAGGTCGTTCGAGAGCACGAGCATGCCTCGCTGCTGCTCGGCCTGGCGAACGAGGCGCGTGTTGAGCTCGCGGAGAGCGCGCTCGATCTCCATGCGGTGCAGGCCCGCGGCGATGGCGTCCGCGAGGACACGCACGAGCCGCGCGAGCTCGTCGATCGAGAGGGGCTCGAGCCGAGGGTTGTCGAGGCCGACGAAGCCGCGGAGCCCACCCTCGATCATCAACGGCACCGCCAGCAAGGACTCGATCCCCTGGGCCGAGAGCAAGCGGCGCTCGTTGTCGGCCTCGGGACCGAGCGCCGACACCGCGCCGATGTAGAGCGGCAGACCTCCCTCGATCGGGGCGAGGAAGAACCTGAAGCCTTCGACAGGGATACCCTGGAGCTGATCTTTCTGCGGGGTCACGCCCTCCGCGCACCACTCGTGGGTGTTGAACGCGAGGCCCTCCTCGAGGACGAACACGTAGGCGCGATCGGGGCCGATGATCTGCCCGAGGGCGGCCAGCGCCTCGTCCACGACGCTCTCGGCGAGCTCCGACGGGCTCCGCAGGAAGGCCGCCGACACGCGGGCGAACATCTCCTGCATCGCGAGCAGGACACCGAGACGCTGCTCGTTCCGCTTGCGGTCGGTGATGTCGAACGAGGCGCCCACCGCCCGCTGCCCTCGCCCGTCTCGATCGGCCACGAGCCGGACCTGGTCCCTCAGCCAGCAGTAGCTGCCGTCGGCGTGCAGGTGCCGGTACTCGTGCGTGTGCTGTCCCGTCTCGACGAGGCGGGCGAGGCCCTCGAGGATGCGGCCTCGATCCTCGGGGTGGATCGCGCGCTCCCAGAAGCCGGGCTCCGAGAACGTCGCTGCGGGGAACCCGAGCACCGCGGCCACCGAATCGCTGACGTAGTCGACGCGAAAGTCTGGCAGGCGCGTCGTGTAGAGGATCGCCGAGGTGCTCGCGAGGACGGCCTCGAGGCGCTCGCGTTGCTGCTGGTCCGCCTCGACCCGCTGGCGCTCGGTCGTGACGTTTCGGACCAAGGCGAAGGCCTCGTCGTCGCCGAGGCGCGACAACCGGGCCTCGAAGACCTGCGCTCCTTGGGGCAGCTCGAGGCTGTACTCGACCGTCTGCACCTCTCCGGAGCGCACCGCCGCCTCGACCGCCCCGAGGATGGTCGCCGCGACCTCCGGCCGGAAGAGACCCTGGACCGTGTGCCCGGGAATCTCGGGGGAGGGCACGAGGAGGTCGGGGCTCGGGCCACGCTGCTCGGAGGCGAGGCGGCCGTCCGAGGTCACCGTGAAGAGCAGATCGGGGATCGCCTCGCTCAGCGATCGCAACCGCCGATTCTGTTCCTCGATCGCTCGGCGCGCCGCGGCCTCCTCGCGTGCGTGACGGGCCTCGCGCTCGCGCCAGGCCAGTCGATCCGTGGCCTTGACGAACAAGGCCGCCGCGTCCTCGCAGAAGCGAATCTCGACGGGGCTCCACTCGCGCCGCTGCGTCGCCTCGACGCACAGAACTCCGACCGCGCCCTCGAGGTTGCGGAGGGGGATGTCGAGCATCGAGACGATGCCGAGCGGTGCGAGGTAGCTCTCGCGGAAGCAGGCGGTGGCCTCGTGGGTCGCCGCATCGGCCGCGACGATGCCGGCCTCGCGTCGAAGCGCTTCGAAGTACGGCGGGAAGTCGATCTCGCGGAGGACGAGCCCGGCCGAGTGTCGGTCGTGGTCCGCCTCGTGGAGGTCGCGGCACACGATCGACGAGCCCTCGATGGACCAGAGGCTCGTCCGCGCGACGGCCAGCGCGCGCGCGACGGTGGACGTGAGGCGGCGCTCGAAGTCCGGGACGCTCTCGAACGACGCTGCGCCGAGCTCGACGAGGATGCGCGCGAGCCGCCGCTCGTCCTCGAGGGCGCGCGTCTCGCGGAGCCGAGCCCGGTGCCGCTCGGTGAGGTCGCGCATGACGCCGATGAAGAATACATCGCCGCGGTCCTCGACGCGGCTCAGCACCAGCTCGACGGGGACTTCGTGGCCATCGGCATGGAGCGCGGGGACCTCGACGGGTCTGCCGACGAGGCTCGAGCGGCCGGTCGCGAGGTGGCGGGCCATCCCGCGCTCGTGGGCCGACACCATGCGCTCGGGCATGATCCGCGTCAGCGGTCCGCCGACCATCGACGCGGCCGGGCGCCCGAGCATGCGCTCGGCGCCCTGGTTCCAGTGGGTGATTCGCCCCGCGGCATCGGCGCCGATCACCGCGTCGTCGACGGCCGCGAGGAGCGCCGTCGTCCGCAGCACGGCCGCGTCGCGCTCCTCGGCCGCGCGTTGCTCGCGCGCTTCGAGTCCGAGCGCCACCCGGGCCAAGCGGGCCACGATCGGGGCGAGCGCCTCGAGCACGAGCGGCTCGAGCGGCTCATCGCGCTCGATCGCCAACGCGCCGAACGCGGCGAGCTCGAAGACGTGGCGGTGGGCGCCGGCCGGACGCACGTGTGCCCCTGCGCGACACGCGCCGCTCGCCTCGAAGAGCTCGTCGGACGCCGCGCCCGCCATCCCTTCGGAAGGCCGCGCCGCCAAACGCCGCGCCGCCGCCGCGCCCCTCGGAGCCGCCCAGATCTCGGCAGCCCGCCCTTCGAGGCGTCGGAGCAGCACCTCCAGCACGGCCTCGAGCATCGGCTCGAGCTCGGGACTGCTGCTCAGCGCCATCGCCAGCTCGAGCTGGAGCTCGAGGCTCTGGTTCGGCCGCGCGCTCACCGCGACCCACCGACGATGTTGGGGCTCGAAGCGTCATCGCGCTTGGAGATGCCGGCGCTGGACGGCCCGGTCCGCTCGGCCTCGGCGCCTCGTAGGTGCGGGGAGATTGCGGCCTCCTGTGCGAAGGGTGCGACGTGCAGAGAACGCGAACTCGCCAGGCGAGTCAAGCGCAGCGGAGGCTTGGTCTTGACTCGTTCGCGAGGCGGATGAGACGTTTCACCGAAGCCGATTGGAAGAAGCGCTCCGCATGAGGTTCGTCGGTCGGGCTGCCTGGGGGTGCTGGGGCCGATGGCTCGGCCTCCTTTGGCTCGGCCTCCTTTGGCTCACGCCGGCGCCGGCCGAGGCTCAAGCCGCCGAAGAGACGTCGGAGGCGATGGACGACGAGGCGCGTCTTCTCTTCGAGGCGGGCCGCCGAGCCTTCGCGGACGGGCGTTTCGAGGACGCCCTCGCGCGCTTTCGTGAGTCGCATCGGCTGACCGGCCGGCCCCAGCTCCTCTACAACCTCGGGCGCGCTCTCGATGCCCTGCGCCGCGATGCGGAGGCGCTCGCGATGTTCGAGGGCTACCTCGCTGCGGTGCCCGAGGCGGTGAACCGTCGCGAGGTCGAGTCGCGGATCGCCACGCTCCGCGGCTT
>JBKDQC010000396.1:0-3888 GCA_046342295.1 Deltaproteobacteria bacterium
GGGAGCGCTCTTCGCCACCCGTGCGATCGGCAGGACCGATCCCGGCCACGAGGCCGTACGGATCGGCGATGCGCGACGTCTTCGATAACCTCCCCCACGGATCGATCGGCAGCCGTAGCCGCCCCTCGCGGAGGCACCGCGCGGGGCGCCATCCGGAGCGGCGAGGGGGGCGACTGCCATGAACGACGACGCGAACAGAGGTTCGTGGCAGCTCGTGGAGGCCGTGGGCGTGTTCACGGCGGTCGTGGCCCAGGCCGCGTACTGGTTGGACATCGCTGCGATGATGGATGGGCCGGGGACCGGTTTCGGGGACCGCGTGCTGAGCTCGAGTCTCTGCGGCGCTTCGGTCCTGGCCCTTTGTTTCCCGCTGGCGGCGCGGTTCTACAAGGCAGGAGGGATCTGCGGCGAGGCGACCGCGGCACGCTCGACAGGCGACTGTCGTCGCGCGCCCCGACGCGCGCCGGATCGGAAACCTCGGCCACCTGGGCTTGACGCCGGGACCCTCCATCGCCTAAAAGTCCCCCGGTTCGCGGGCTTAGCTCAGTGGTAGAGCGCTAGCTTCCCAAGCTGGATGTCGTGGGTTCGAATCCCATAGCCCGCTCTCGAACGAAACGAAAAGACCGGTCGGGGCTCCGACCGGTCTTTGTCGTTGGGGGCACCGGAGAGTCGGCCTCCCGAGCGTGCTGTCCTCAGGTCCCGCTGCACGCCTCGAGGCAGCTGTCGACGGCGTCGCTCCCGGCACTGGTCACGACTGCGCAGCGCGACGCGCAGGACTCGGGTGAGCCGAGCTCGAACCCGGACATGCGCGGGTTGCAGGCGCGCGCCTGCTCGACGTGCTCACGGCAGTTGCCCATCGTCAGCCAGCAGCGGTAGGCCGGCGTCTCGGAGACGCTGTCGGGGGCTTCCTCGGCGGCCTGGAAGGCGTCGCCGCACGCGTCGAGGCACGCGTCGAGCTCGAGCGCGCACTCCGACCCGTATCGGCCCAGCACCCACGTCGTGAACGGGATCTGCTCGCAGAGCTCGGCCGCGCTGGCGTCGTGGCTGCACGCCGCCGCGCACCCCGCACCCGCATCCTCGAGGCAGATGCGGAAGAGAGCTTCCGACTCGTCCCTGTCGGGGGCCGCGCCCAGTCCGTCGAGCGCGCCGATGGAGCACGCGGCGGCGCGGGAAAGACACTCGCCAGCCGCCACTGCGTCCAGCGTCCCGCCGTCGGGCGGGCCCGCGTCGGCGTCCGAGCCTCCTCCGGCGTCGGAGGTCGGCATGCCCGCGTCGCTGTCGAAGGCGCACCTGTCGCCCGAGCAGACGACGATCTCCACGTCGCCCTCGCCGACGTGCCGGCGCGCCTTCACCGCGATGTAGAAGGTCGTCGACTCCGTGTCCTCGTAGTCCTCGTGCGGGTTGTAGAAGGTCATGTCGAGGGACTCCGAGGTCGCCTCGAATTCGTCGGGCCGCATGAGCTCGCCGGTGCTCCGGTAGACGTAGGCAGCCGGCACGACGTCGCCGCTGGCCCGCCGCGCGCGAAGCGTGACGGTCGAGCGCGGCAGATCCACCGCGAAGTAGGCCGTCCTGAAGCACGAACCGTCGATCTCCTCGGGATCGGTCGCGGCGCAGGGCTGCGTTCCGCCCACGGTGGCTCGGGCGGATTGTCCGAGCCTGAGCGTGCGCGTCGTGCCGTCAGCGGCCTTGGCCGACTCGACCGAGGCGGGAGATGGCGCGTCGTCGGCCGGGTCGAAGCCAGCGTCTCCCGCGTGGGCGGCGCACGCCGCCGCGGTCGAGAGGCCGAGGGCGAGCGCCGTACGGCGCCAGTAGCGAAGGATGTTCGTGGTCTTCATCTCGTCCGGCTTCTTCATGTGTGCCTTCTCGATTCGTGATGTCTGCGATCTCGATTCGTTCTCGTCTGGTTGCCCGAGTGAAGCGGGGAAGTGCGACGCGTCGTGGTTCGGGCGGGTGCGATCCGCGCGTCAGCGCGGGCGCGGGTGGCCGTCGAGCCGCATCTGGAAGAGGAAGTACGTGGGCACGCAGAAGCCGCGGCCGCCGGTTGCGTGCGCGGTGCTCGCGGCCGGGTCCACGAAGCGCTGGCAGATGTAATCCTCGCGGCACGGCGTCAGCTCGTCGCACGCGGTGCGCAGGCCCCGCGTCGTGCTCGTCCCGAGACAAGCGGCGAAATTTCCAGACGCCGCGCACGTGTCGAAGGAGATGCCACCGTTGTAGGCGCACATGTCGTCACCGCTCCGCTCGCGGTTGCCCGGAGCGCACGAGGCGATGCAGAGCCCCGCCGGCGTTCCCTCCTCGGGGGGCAGGCACGCGTACTCCCCGCAGCCGAAGCGCGACGTTCCGACCGAGGTGCTGCGCGGAGACGAGACCGACTCGCGGAGCGCGCCCGAGAGGCACGGGTCGCCGCCCACGGAGCGTGAGGCCGGGCGCACGCACATCCCGACGTTCACGGGCGCATCACCGCTCGTCACCACCTCGCAGCTCGAGCCTCCCCCGCAACGATCGTCGCCGAGGCAGGGCGATCCCGCCGGCACGCGCCGGCTCGTCGGCGGCAGATACGAGAGCGGGCGACGGGTGTTCGGCGCGCGGTTCTGAACGAGCCGGTCGTGGTAGCGCTGGCGGCGCTCCAGCTCGTAGCCGTAGTGCGTCGAGTGCGCGAGACGGACGCGGTTGAGCGCGTGCCCGAACGCGTCCGGATCGTGGCCGAGCACGTGAAAGCCCGCGACCGAGGCGCCCATGTGGCAGCCCTGGCACGTCGAGTCGTCGAGTCGCTCGAGCAAGCCCTCGCGGCTCCGCGTCGAGAGGCCGTCGAAGCTCACACCGGAGAGGTCCTCGGCGCGGAAGACCTGCGAGTACGGGTGGTTCACGCGGCGGTTCGAGCCATGCGTCGTGAACGCGGTCGCCACGCTCGTGAGGAACTCCTCCGGCACCTGCGCCGTGCCGCGGTCGATGTCCGCCGCGTTGGCGACGATCCAGCGGCGCAGCCGCTCGCGGGCCTCGGGGTCACGCTGCAGGCGGCTCACGTCGGGCGTGTTCGGCAGCGGGATCGGCGCGAGGGCCCGCGCCCCCGCGCGCGGCGCCATGACGCGCATCAGGTACTCGGCCTGGCCGCCGAGCTCGGGCGCGCTCTCGCTCGGGATACGGATCGCCTGCACGTTGAGCTCGACTTGTCGGAAGCGAAGCCGCCTCGAGTCCGCGCCGTCGAAGCGCTCCGCGAGCCACGTCGCGTACTCGCCCGTGCTCGTGAGGTTGCGATTCACTTGGAAACTCCGGGCGGCCTCGACGCAGCCCGCGTACCCGCTGCCGCCGGGGCTTCCGATCACGTCGTACACGACCGCCACCGTCATCGGCATGCGGCTCGAGACGGGCGGCGAGAGGTCCGTGCGCCGGTACGTGAGCCGGTAGAGCAAGCGGATCTCACCGCACGAGCTCGGGTCGAGGTCCATGCGGTCGATGCGGTTCACGAGCGCGATCAAGTCGAAGTGCGCGTCGCGCGAGGTGAGCCAGCGGGTGTCGAGTCGGCGCGGCTCGAGACCGGCCGCTTCGAGCGTCGTGCGCTCACCGCGCTGCGCCGCGGTCACCTCACCCTCGACGTAGGTCGCGAGCGACGCATACCAGGGCGAGTTGTCCGCAAGGTCCCGGTTGTTGCGCCGCTCGCGGCGCGTGCCCCACTCGTGCAGGCTGAAGAGCGAGCCGAGCCCGAGCTGCGCCTCGAGGCTCTGGAGCACATCCTGACCGAGCACCGAGACCACGACCTCGCCTTCGCGCGGGATCCGGTCGGGGACCTGCGAGGCGCGGTGAATGTACGACGCGACGTGCGCGCGGCTCGCGAGCGAGGCCATGCCCATCGCGTCGCCGCCGCCGTGCATCGCGCGGTTCGCGCGGAGACCGAGC
>JBKDQC010000397.1:0-17276 GCA_046342295.1 Deltaproteobacteria bacterium
TCGGATGGATCGATGCGGGTGCCACGGGCTCGAATCGGCGGGAGGGAGGCTCTCGCCGATTCACTCGGCGAGAGGGAGGGGCTGCGGCCAGACCCTCCGGCAAGAAACGTCAGAGCATGAGTCAATCCAAGTGACTCATGCGCTGAGATCGGCGCCAGCGTGGGGGCTCGTGCTTGACCGCGATCGTCGACGGGTCCTCCGGCACCCAGGACAGGCGCACCTCTTCGAAGGACTCGCGGAGCTTCTCGACGTCGTACTCGAGCACGAGGTCGGCGTACTCCTCGGGCTTCATGCCGAGGCAGTGCGCGAGATCGCGAATGTACTCGTCCTCGCGCAGATCGAACCCGTCGCGGTCGGCGACCTGGGCGATGAGCTCGAGCAAGCGCCGCTTTCGCATCGGAGGATCCGCGAGGAAGTCGCGCGCGAGCCGCTCGATGTCGAACTCGAGGAGCGAGAACGCTCGCAGGCGCGCTTCGACCTCCAGCGGGAGGGCATCTGGCGGCGTGAGCAACAGCTTGCCGAGCAACTCCCGCACCGCACCTTCCTCCTCGCCCGTCATGGTCGCGTCGGCGTGCACCGCGCCGAGCAAGAGGTCGGTGAGCAAGAGGATGCGATCGCGGACCTTCATGGTCCTCGAGGATACGGCTGGTGGAGGCCAGTGTTCCCCGGCCTCCCTCGACGCGACGGTCGTCTCGCAGAAGGAGCCGTGGCGAGCGCGCGTGGTCTTCGAATGGAGCGGTCAGCCCGGCTCCACCCCGGGCTCAACTGGCGCGCTTGGCGAGGTAGTCGATGAGGTCGATCTTCGTGACGACGCCGGAGATCTTCGAGTCCTCGAGCACGATCGCCATGCGGGCGTTGTTCAGGAGGCCCTGGAGGTTCTCGATGCTGGTGCGCGGCGAGACCGTGGCGTAGTCGCTCTCGGCGAGCGGGCCGACGGCGCTGTCGAGAGAGTGCTCACCGGAGACGAGGTAGCGAAGAAGATCGACCTCGGCGACCGCGCCGAGCAGACGGCCCTCCTCGACCACGGGGAGCTGCGAGATCCCGTGCGCCTTCATCCGGGCGATCACGTCGCGCACGCGATCGGCTGGGTGCGCGCCGATGATCTCGTCGCTCTTGTGCCTGAGCAAGTCCGCGACCATGCCGAGGCCGTCGTCCTCGAGGAAGCCATTCTCCCGCATCCAGTCGTCGTTGAAGATCTTCGAGAGGTACATCGACGCGCGATCGCCGAGCACGATCACGATGTTCTCCTTCTTCTGGCTGGCGCGCGCGTACTTCAGCGCGCCCGCGACCGCAGCGCCGCTCGCGCCTCCGACGAAGAGACCCTCGAGCCGGACGAGCTCGCGCGTCGTGAGGAAGCACTCCTTGTCGTCGACGCGGACCACGTCGTCGAGGTCGGAGAGCTCGATCGTGCTCGGTAGGAAGTCTGCGCCGATGCCCTCGACCTTGTACGTGAAGGGCTTGGTGGCGCGGCCCGTCTTCGCGAGGTCGTAGTAGATCGAGCCGACTGGGTCGACACCGACCACCTTGAGACCGTGCTTCTTCGACCTGAGGAAGCGCCCGGCTCCCGCGATCGTCCCGCCGGTCCCGAGCCCGGCGACGAGCACGTCGACCGCGCCTTCCATCTGCGCCCAGATCTCGGGTCCGGTGGAAGCGCCGTGCGCGCCGGGGTTGTCGAGGTTGTGATGCTGGTTTGCGTAGAAGGCGCCGGGGGTGTCGGTCGCGAGGCGCTTGGCGACGGAGTAGATGGACCGCGGGTCGTCGGGCTCGAGCGCGGTCGGACACACGACGACCTTGGCGCCGAAGGCCTTGAGCGCGGCGATCTTCTCGTGGCTCACCTTGTCGGGGAGCACGAACACGCAGCGGTAGCCGCGCACGGCCGCGAGCATCGCGAGCGCGCCGCCGGTGCCGCCATCGGTGGCCTCGATGATCGTGCCTCCCGGCTTGAGCTCGCCCCGCGCCTCGGCGCGATCGATCAAGTGGAGGGCGACGCGGTCCTTGGCCGAGCCGGAAGGCAGGAGGAAGTCGCACTTCACGTAGAGGCTCGCGGCGAGGCCCTCCCCGAGTCGCTGGAGCTTCACGATCGGTGTTCGGCCGATGGCGCCGAGGACGTTGGGGAGCACGCCATTCATCTCGAATCTCCTGGTCTCGCGCCGGTCAGTCCGGGACCGCCGGTCGGTGTCGGTGGCATAGCCGATCTCGCGAGCCATTCACGCGAGAGAGGTCCCGGCACCGGGACGGGCCGTAGTATGTTCCCCGCCCTGCCGAGGAGATTCGATTGCGACGCGAGACAGCAGCGCTGGGCCTCGATCTCGGGACCACGAACACGACGCTCGCGAGCCTCGGCCGCCCGATGCCGCTGGGCGAGACGGGCGCGGTGCTCTTGCCCTCCGCCGTCGCTTTCCTGCCGAGCGGCACGATGCTCGTCGGCGAGCCCGCCAAGAACCGCCGCGCCATCGACCCCACGAACACCCTGGTGTCGACCAAGCGGGTGCTTGGCGTCGCGCCCGGATCGCCGGAGGCGCAGCGCTTCGCCGCCACCTCGTCCCACGTCTTCGAGGCGCGCGAGGGAGAAGTCGCCTTCCGCACGCGCTGCGGCGCCTTCCGGCCGAGCGACGTCGCTCGAATCGTCGCGACGCAGGCGCTCACGCTCGCCGGGGTCAGCTCGCTCGCGGTCCCGCTGCTCGTGGTCGGCGTGCCCGCCACGTACGACCCCGACCGCCGCCAGCTGGTCCTCCGCGCGATGAGCAAGCTCGGCTTCGGCGACGTCCGCGTGGTGGACGAGCCCGTGCTCACGGCCGTCTCGTACGTCGGCCGCTCGAGCGTGCGCCGCGCACTCGTCTTCGATCTCGGCGGCGGCACCTTCGACACCGCCGTGATCGAGGGCCACCGGCACCCGTTCCGCGTGCTCGCGCACGGAGGCGACCCGTACCTCGGCGGCGACGACATCGACCGCGCGCTCGCAGAGCGCGTCCGCATGGCCGTCCTGCGCGAGAGCGGCTGGGACCTCGCGAGCGATCCGGTCGCCTTCGACAAGCTCACCCACGCGGTCGAGCGCGCGAAGATCAGCCTCGGCTTCGACGACCTCGCGCTCGTCGAGATCGCCGAGGTCGACCCCGCCGCGCCCACGAGCGTGACGTGCGTGCGCGTGACCCGGGAGATGCTCGCCGAGGCCGTCGCGCCAGTGCTCGCACGGGCGATCCGCATCGTCGACGAGGTGCTCGATCGAGCCCGGACGAGCGTCAAGGATCTCGACGCCGTCTTCCTCGCGGGCGGCAGCATCCGCCTGCCGGGGCTGCGCGAGGCGCTCGAGCAGCGCTTGGGCAAGCGGCCTCGCCTCGACGTCGATCCGGCATGCACCGTCGCGATCGGCGCGAGCTTCGTCGCCGCGCGCCCAGAGCTCGCGAGCGCATTCGCCACCGGCTGAGCAGAGGCGGCTGGAGGGGGCGAGCGAACCCTCCTCCGCCTCGACGGACCGACGCGAGCGACGTTCACCGGCGGACGTCGAGCTCGATCTTCCAGCGCTCTGCCGCCCTGTTGCCGATCGCCTCGAGGCGCAGCGTGCCGAGCTCGGTGACGGCTGCCTGGAGGCGCACCGGCACGACGTCGCCGCTGCGATGGCCAGCGCCCGGTTCCGCCGTGGGCGGCAGCGTCGCCTCGATCGATGGCAGCTCCTCGAGCTGCTCGACGCGGTCGACGACCGCGCCCGGCCGGTCGTCGCGGCGCGTGGCGCTCTCGAAGAACCGGAAGGACACGGGCTCGCCGACGACGAGGCCGAGCTCCTGCGGCGCGGCCTCGGCCTGCGTGCCCTCTTCCATGCCGAAGGGCGCGATGCAGAGCGCCGAGAGCGGCGGCTCCATGCCGGGCACCGCGGGCATCGAGCTCTCGATGCCGACGTAGTAGCTCTTGGCCGTACCACCGCGGATGCGCACGCCCTTTCCGCGGCGCACGTACGCGTAGTAGGCCGCACCGCGCGCGACGGCGAGGTCGAGGTCGGCACCCTCGAGCAGACGCGCAGGCGGCGCGCCGTCGGCCTCGAGCCACTGGTTCAGTACCTCGAGGATGCGGCGCGCGAGCGCGGGGGCCTTGAGCACGCCACCGTTGAAGAGCACCGCCGTGGGGTGGAGGAAGCTCCCCTTCTGCGCGACGAAGCCCGCGAGGTCCTCGGTGGCGTCGATCTGCTTGCCGAGGAAGGCCGCGAGGTGTCGCGTGATCGCGGCGTCCTGCGCGTAGGGCAGGCCCAACGCGCGCAGGCCCGTGCGCGGGCGGCTCAGCGGGCGGTCCCCCGAGGCGACCACCGGGAAGAACCCCTCGACGAGCAGCTCGGCGATCTCGTTGGCCCTCAGCTCGGTACGGATCGAGCCGCCGATGAGCTTGCTTCCACGCGTGGGCACCACGATCGGCGCCGCCTCCGGTGCGCCGTCGGAGAGGAGGGCCTCCTTCGCACCGCGGCACGCATGCACGAGCGCCCCGAGCTGCCACGCGTCGAGCTTGTGACCCTGCTCCTCGAGCTTGCGCTGCACGAAGGCCGCGAGCGCGAGGTCCATGTTGTCGCCGCCGAGGAGGATGTGCTCTCCGACCGCGACGCGGGAGAGCGCGAGGTTGCCGCCCTCCTCGGTGACCGCGATGAGGCTCATGTCGCTCGTGCCGCCGCCGAGATCGACGACGAGGATCACGTCGCCGAGCCTCACCTGCTTGCGCCAGCCACCTCCGCTCCGCTGCACCCAGGCGTAGAGCGCAGCCTGCGGCTCTTCGAGGAGCACCGCGTGCTCGAGCCCGGCGAGGCGCGCCGCTTCGCTCGTGAGCTCGCGCGCGCCCGGGTCGAAGGACGCGGGCACCGTGAGGACCACCTCCTGCGCGGCGAGCGGCGCCTCGGGGTGCGCGTGGTCCCACGCGTCGCGCAGGTGCGCGAGGTAGCGCGTCGAGGCCTCGAGCGGCGAGACGCGCGGGATGTCGCCTTCGTCCTGCATCGCCTTGGGCGGAAGGATGGGCGCGCGGCGATCGACCCCGCCGTGGCCGAGCCAGCTCTTGGCGCTCGAGACGAGGCGCATCGGCGTCTTGGCGCCGAGCTGCCGGGCGAGCTCTCCCACGGTGAACGAGAGGTCGGCCTTCCACGGCAGAGCGAGCGCGCCGGGCGCGAGCTCACCGGGGTGCGGAAGGTAGAGGAACGAGGGCAGGAGCTTCTTGTCCTCGATCTGGCCGACGCCGACGTGCTGGGCGACGTCCTTGACGTGCAGCGCGACCTCTTCGCCCTCGCTGAGGTCGAGGTCGACGTACGCGAGCGCGGAGTGCGTCGTGCCGAGATCGATGCCGATGGCGTACGAGGCGCCCATCTCACACCTCCACTTCCGCGGGCGCGACGACGGTGGCGTCGTGGCCCTCGGTCATTCGCGGAAGCTTCACTTCCTTCACGCGCCAACCGCGGTGCGCGAGCGTGCCCGTGAAGGGCGCCTCACCGGTGACGTTGCCCGTGAGGCGCACCGCGTGCGCGTCGAAGCCCTTCTCGATCCGGACCTTCGAGCCCTCCTCCTCGGCGCGCACGGGCTCGAGCGGGAAGTGCTCGCGGATCGCCTTGCGGCAACCGTCGTGCACGACGCGCGCGGCCGCGCCGATCTGCGCGTCCGCGAAGCCCGACACGTCCTCCTCGAGGAAGTCGACGAAGCGGCCCTCCCGCTGGAGCAGCGCGAGGAGCTGCAGCGCGGCCTCGGGGCCGGCCTCGCGGAGGATGACCTCCTTCTTCTTCTCCGCCGCCGTGTCCTTGCGGGAGGCCTCGGAGGGCTTGCTGGAGACCTCGGAGGGCTTGCTGGAGGCCTCGGAGGGCTTGCTGGAGGCCTCGGAAGACTTCGCCGGGGCCTCGGAGGCGGCGGCTCCCGCAAGCGCGGGCTCGCCTTGGCGAAGGCGCATCACGCCGGCGGCGAACCGGGCGTCGAAGAGCGTGCGGAAGTACGCAGCCCACGCGAGGAAGAAGCGCGTGAAGATGCCCGGCAGCGGCGTCTCGCTCATAGGCGCGCGGGCTTAGCAGCCGCGCCGATCAGGCTCAACAACAGACGCCCGCCGGAGGCCGGCCGATCAGGCGGGCAGCAGGGCGCGGATCCGCTTGAGGCCCGGCGAGAGGAGGTGGCGCCGGATCGCGCTCGCGGCGGGTCGCACGCCCTCGGGCAGCGGTCGGAACTGCAGCTCGAGGTGGTCGTCGTCGGTCTCGAGGCCGTTGGCGGTCACCACCGGGGTCACGAGCGAGAGGATGCGGCGGACGCGCGGATTGCCCGCGATCTTCGGGTCCTTCATGAGGTCGAGGACGATGCGGTTGTCCTTCGTCTCGACGACGGTGGGCGGCAGCGGCAGGTATTTCGCGAGGTTGCCGGGCTTGGAGAGGTCGAGCGCGCCGGACTTGATGAGCGCGGCGACGGGGCCGGTCGAGTCACCGAGGACCTCCGCCCAGATCTCCTCGAGGCGGATGTCGATGCGGATCTGCTCGGGCGTGATGTGCATGCGGTCGATGTAGACGACGGCCGAGGCGCGCAGCGGTGTCTTCATCGCGTCGACCGTCGCGGTCACGCGCAGCCCGGGCGGGACCTCGGTCACGACCGGATCCTTCACCCTGCCGCTCTTCTCGGCCTGGCTCATCGACCAGCGGATCGCGTCGAGCGGCACGCCGACGCGCAGGCCGAGGAGGCTCCAGAGCGCGCGCGTGATCTCCTGCGGGCGCTTGCGGAGGTACTTGCGCGCTGCGTCCATCGCCTGCTTCTGCATCGACATAGCCTGCGAGCATAGCGGCCCGAGATCGCGATCGGGAAGCACGATCAGCGGACCCTCGGGCGCCCGGCCTCGGCCGGTAGGATCAACGAACCTCGGGCGGGGAGGTCGCGACGACCCCGACCGCGCTGGGCGCGGTGTCGGGCCCCTCCGCGGCCCCGGCCTGCCGGATGACCACGCAACCCGCGCCGCCTCCTCCACCGCCACCGTTGTAGCCGCTCCCGCCGGCCGCGCCGTCGACCGCGCTCCCACCCGCGCCGTCGCCCCCGCGGCTGGCGCCCGCACCACCGGTCTGGGGTCCCGGCGCTGGCTCGATTCCGCCACACATCGCCCCGCTGTCGAGGTCCGCCCCGCCACCGCCGCCGCCACCGCGCACGTCGATGAGACCGGCGGACGCCTCGAGCACGAGGGCCTCGAGGAGCACCGCGCCGCCGCTTCCGCCGCCTCCTCCCGAGGCCGTCTCCGCCCCGCCCCGGCCGCTCTGACCGCGGGCATCGATCACGCCCCCGAACGTGATCCGGGGCGCGGAGATCTGCAGGGCACCGCCCCCGGCGCCGCCTGCGCCTCCGCGCGAGTCGGGGCTCCCTCGCCCGCCCGGGAAGCCACCGGCGAGCGCGACGGAAGGGCCGCCGACGCGCCCTCCGCCCGCAGCGCCCGAGACCAGGTTCCCCATCCCTCCCGCGCCACCCAGGCCACAGAAGCCTCCGCCCCCGCCGCCGCCGTCGCCGAACTCGGCCGTCGCGGCGCGCCCGTCGCCCCCTGCCCCCGAGCCCGAGGAGCGAGCGCCAGGGCCAACCTGGGCGGTGCGCGAGCAGTCACCAGGCTCGTTGAACGAGCTCACATCCACGATCGCGCCGCTCGGCAACACGAACGACTCGGAGGCCACGAGGACCAGAGGCAGGCTCCCCTCGACGTACAACCGCGTGCCAGGGTCGAGCTCGAAGCGCCTGGCGCCGACGATGCAGACCTCGACGCCACCGACCGTCGCGGTGCGGACCTGACTGTCGTGAAACTGTCGGCTCCCGATGCGTAGATCCTCCCGACGGCAACGGGACGTGTCCCATTGGAAGCTGTCCGCGGGGAACACGGCCTCGATGGCGCTCCGGTCCGTGGAGACCGCATAGCCGGGGGGCGTGTTCGACGGCACGAGCGCGAGACAGTGCGGCTCGCCGACCGCAACACTGGTCCCGCACGCGACGCACGGGGTGCGCGTTCCGTCGCAGGCGACGAGCGTGGCGCCATCGCAGCGCGGCGTGCAACGGAACGCGTCGGGCGCCCACGCGTCGGCCGCCCACGCGTCAGACACCCACGCGTCCGGCGGAGGCACGAACGCGTCGGGCGCCCAGGCATCGAAGCGGGGATCGAGCCACGCGTCGAGGCTCGCGTCCGGCGGGCGCGGTGCGACGAGCGATGCATCGACGCTCGGGTCGAGGAACGCATCGAGGCCACCAACGGCCTCGCCGACCCCGATGGCGCTTCGGTCGATCAGGCAGCCCGAGAGCGCGAGCAGAGCCAGCGGCGGCGGGACGAGCGGGCGCATCGCGTCAGCATCGCCCGGCGGGTACCCCGACCACAACGGGGTCTCACGTGCGGAAGGGAGAGGCCGGCAGAACCCGAATCAACGCGGCTCGCTGGCCTTCGCGAGGAGCTGCGCATTGCACCAGTCGATCTTGCGCTGGAGCTCCTCGTACTGGTTGCCCTCGTAGCGGTCCTTGTAGCCGACCAGATCCTTCTCGGCCGCCGCGAGCTGCGTCCGCACGCTGGCCTCGTCGATGTCCTTGGGCAGCGCGAAGTGGTCCGTGAGGAGCAGGACCTTCGTGGGGCCCGCCTCGACGAAGCCCGCGCTGACCGCGGCGACGTGGTCCTTGTTGCCCGTGCGGTACTTGAGCAGGCCCGGCTTCACCGCGGCCAGGAGCGGGAGGTGCCCGGCAAACACGCCGACCTCGCCGTGCACGCTGGGCGCCGCGACGCTCAGCGCCTCGGTCTTGAGGACGAGGCCGCGCGGGGTCGCGACCTCGAGGGTCAGGTGATCGGGGAGAGCCATGCGCGTACCTCGAGCTCGACGTGTCTCCGCGACCGCGCCGGGAGCGAGCAGGCGGGGTCGGGGCCTCCATGTTGCCCTGGGGACCGGGGGCGCAGCGGAACGAAAGGGGCCCCCGCGGATGGGGCCCCTCGAGGTCAGTCCTTCATCTTCTCGGCCGCGGCCTTCACGTCCGCGATCGTGCCCTTCATGTAGAAGGCCTGCTCGGGGATGTGATCGACGGCGCCGCTGAGGATCTCCTCGAAGCCAGAGATCGAGTCCTCGAGCTTCACGAGCTGGCCGGGGATGCCGGTGAACGCGAAGCCGACGAAGAAGGGCTGGCTGAGGAAGCGCTGGATCTTGCGCGCGCGGTCGACCGTGCGGCGGTCGTCCTCGCTCAGCTCGTCCATGCCGAGGATGGCGATGATGTCCTGGAGATCCTTGTAGCGCTGGAGCGTCTGCTGCACCTGGCGCGCGACCTTGTAATGACGCTCGCCGATGATCGCGGGCGAGAGCATCGTCGAGGTCGAGTCGAGCGGATCGACGGCCGGGTAGATGCCGAGGGCCGCGATGTCGCGCGAGAGCACGGTCGTGGCGTCGAGGTGGGCGAAGGCTGTCGCGGGAGCGGGATCGGTGAGGTCGTCGGCAGGGACGTAGATCGCCTGCACGGACGTGATGGAGCCCTTGGTCGTCGAGGTGATGCGCTCCTGAAGGGCGCCCATCTCGGTCGAGAGCGTCGGCTGGTAGCCGACGGCGCTCGGGATGCGGCCGAGGAGCGCGGAGACCTCGGAGCCCGCCTGCGTGAAGCGGAAGATGTTGTCGACGAAGAGGAGAACGTCCTGGTTCTGCTCGTCGCGGAAGTACTCGGCGACCGTGAGGGCCGAGAGCGCGACGCGGGCGCGCGCTCCGGGAGGCTCGTTCATCTGGCCGTAGATCAGCGCGGCCTTGGAGATGACGGGGCTGCCATCGGCGAGCTTGGACTCCTTCATCTCGATCTGGAGGTCCGTGCCCTCGCGCGTGCGCTCACCGACGCCGGCGAAGCAGCTGACGCCGCCGTGCGCCTTCGCGACGTTGTTGATGAGCTCCATGATGAGGACGGTCTTGCCGACGCCCGCGCCGCCGAAGAGGCCGATCTTGCCGCCCTTGCGGTAGGGGGCGAGGAGGTCGATGACCTTGATGCCCGTCTCGAAGATCTCGACCTTCGTCGACTGCTCCGTGAAGGTCGGCGCCGTGCGGTGGATCGGCATCGTCTTCTTGGTCGTGACGCGCGGACCACCGTCGACGGGCTCGCCGACGACGTTGAGGATGCGGCCGAGGACCTCGTCACCGACAGGCATCGCGATCGGGGCGCCCGTGTCACGGACCTCCATGCCACGGACGAGACCGTCCGTCGTGTCCATGGCGACCGCGCGGACGGTGCCCTCGCCGAGGTGCTGAGCGATCTCGAGGGTGAGGTTGTCCTTCTCCTCGGAGATGCCGGGGTTGGTCACCTTGAGGGCGTTGAGGATCGAGGGGAGCGAGCCCGCGGGGAACTCGACGTCCACGACCGGACCGATGACCTGGGTGATGCGACCGACCGTCTGCGTCATGTGATGGCCTCTGTCTCCGCGTGGTGGCCCGGAAAGAGCCCGATTCACGCGGGAAAAAAGATGCTCGGGGCGGCTCTCGCACCCGAAAAACGCGCGGCGTCTAGCACGGGCCCTCGGGGGTCGCAACGGTCGGCGCGCGCGGGGCGGCCGCGGTGAGCGCGGACCGCAGGAAGCTTCGCGGCGAGGAGGACGTATACCTCGCCGCCATGCGCCCCACCTTCTTCCGCAGCTTCATCCTCGCTCCCGCGTTCTTTCTGGTGGGGTGTGGGCCAGGCCGGCTGTCCGACGCCGACGTCACGCGCTTCTGCGAGCTGACCGTGCGCTGCTCGAGCGGCCTGCTCTCGCAGGCCAGCTGCGAAGCCAGCCTCGAGACCCAGCGGGACGCCGCGAACCGCCAGGGCTGCGGCGGCCAGCTCGGTGCCGTCGCGCGCTGCGCGATTCGCGCGGACGAGTGCGCGACCGGCGTGCCGGAGTCCTGCCGGGACGAGCAGATGCGCCTCGAGACGTGTCTCGAGAGGCGCATGCCGGACGCCGGCCCCGGGGGCGACGCGGGCACGGGCGCGACCTGCACGCGCGCAGAAGTCGAGGGCGACTACGCCTTGTGCTCGGACGGCTGCGACAACGACGGCAACGGCGTCTTCGACTGCGACGAGGAGACCTGCTGCGGATCGATCGGGTGCGAGCCGGGCACGGAGTGCGGCGGTGGGAGCTGCACGAACGTCCGGGAGGTCGACTACTCCTATTGCACCGACGGCTGCGACAACGATGGCAACGGCGTCTTCGACTGCGACGACTCCGGCTGCTGCGAGGCGCTCGCCGGCTCCTGCCCAAGCACTTCACGCTGCGGGGAGCCGACCTGCACCACCGCCTCGGAGACGACCTACTCCTACTGCGCCGACGGCTGCGACAACGACGGCGACGGCGTCTTCGACTGCGACGACTCCGGCTGCTGCTCCGCGCTCGCCGGCTCCTGCCCGAGCGGCACGCGCTGCGCGAGCGGCCCCGCCGAAGAGGTGCTCGCCCGCAACTCGAGCGGCTACCTCGAGGTCTACTACATGGGGCAGTGGCGCCCCGTGTGCGACGACAGCTTCGACATGACGGACGCGAACGTCGCCTGCCGGATGCTCGGCTACAGCACGGCCTCGTCCTTCCGGACCGTCACGGGGGCGAGCGATCTCTTCTGGCTCGACGAGCTCAGGTGCACCGGCAGCGAGTCGAGCCTCGCCGACTGCCCGCGCTCGGACTGGGGCGTCGAGGACTGCTCCGCGAGCGAGAGCGTCCAGGTCGTCTGCTACTGACGTCTCGGGAGCGTGTCCTTGAGGCCGGCGACCTCGGGGCCTACGCTCCTGGCGATGTCGCGCGCGCTCGTCGAGGCTCTCTCGTCCTCGGCTCCGATCGAGGAGCTCGCGCTGCGCTTCGCGCGTGACGCGTATCCGGGGCTCCGGCCCGAGCCGATCCTGCGGCGCTTGGACGAGATGGCCGCGGCGATCGCGCCGCGGATCGAGGGCGAGCGCGAGCTGCGCTCGATCGCGCTCACGATGGGCGAGCACCTCCACGACGAGCTCGAGCTGCGCGGCAACGAGGTCGACTACCACGACCCGCGCAACTCGTACCTGCACGAGGTGCTCGAGCGGCGCGTGGGCCTTCCCATCACGCTCGCGGCCGTCTGGCTCGCGGTCGGTCGCCGCCTCGGCGTGCACGTCGATGGCATCGGCTTCCCCGGGCATTTCCTCGTGCGCGTGGGCAAGGAGCGCGGCGTGCTCGTCGATCCTTTCCGTGAAGGGCGCCTCGTCACCCAGGCCGAGCTCGAGCGCTTGGCCGTGCACCACCTCGGCAGCGTCGATCGCCTCCGCGCCGAGCACCTCGCGCCCGTCGACACACGGAGCATGCTCGTGCGCATGTTGGTGAACCTCAAGCACGCCTACGAGCGGCGTGCCGACCACGCCCGCGCGCTCGTCGTATGCGATCGGCTGGTCGATCTCACGGACGCGCCCACCTTCCGTCGCGACCGCGGTCTGCACGCGATGGCTCTCGGCGCGAGCGCGGCGGCGCTCGAGGATCTCGACGCGTACCTCGACGCGGGCGCGCCCGAAGGCGACGCCGACGCGGTGCGCGCGCGCCGCGATCGGCTGCTCGCGGGCGGGAGGCGGCGGCTCTCGTGAGCAGGTCCGGGCTCACCGTCGGCTCGTTGCGCGGCGTGGCGCTGGGGAGCGCGTCGAGATCGTCGAGCGCCGCCGCGTCCGAGGGCTCCTCGCGCCTCGCCACCGAGTCCCGCGGGCGCGGGAAGCTTGCGCTCGCGCTCGCGCCGCAACGCCGGCGCGGATGTTGCGGTACGGGCTGCGTCGGGTGCCCCTACGGAGACTGGCTTCGTCGCGCGCGCGCCCTCGGCGCGCCCTGAAGTTCCGTGCAGGAACTCTCCGTCGCTCAGGAACGAAGAATCCAGTAGACGGCCGCGCCGAGCACGAAAGAGAGGATCGCGAGGGCAATCCAGGCAGCCCTCGGCGGCGCCCGCCCCGCGGAGACTGCCGCCTCGACCCGGGGCAGCGCGGGCGCGGGAGGCAGGGGCTCTGTGGCGGGCGCATACGATGGCGCCTCCTCGCGGGGCTGGAGCGCAGCGACGCTCGCCCCCGGCAAGACGAGCGAGGCGCCACGGAGCGGCGTGAGCACCGCGCCTTCGAGCGACTCGAGCATGTCGAGCGCCGAGAGGAAGCGGCGGCTCGGGATCCGGGTCAACGCGCGGGAGACAACCTCGACGAAGCCGCGCGAGGCCTCAGGACCGAGCGCGCCGAGAGGCGCGCCGTGGCTGCGGATGCGAGCGAGCGTGCCGTCGACCGTGTCGGCGTCGAAGGGGCGCGTCCCCGCGACCATCTCGAAGAGCATCACCCCCACCGCCCAGAGATCGCTCGCAGCATCGAGGTCGCGGCGCCCCTCGGCCTGCTCGGGGGAGAAATAGGCGACTTCGTCGAGACCGGCCTCGTCACGCCGTCCGAGGGCGGAGCGCAGGAGCTCGGCGCCGAAGTCGATGATCTTCGGCGTGACGGTGTCGAATGGGTCTTCAGGGCGGCGGCAGAGGATCACGTGGGCGGGTGTCAGGCCGCCGTGGACGACGCCGACCTGGTGCATGGCCGCGAGCCCGCGCAGCACGGGTCCGACAACCGACGCCGCGACCGTCGGCGCGAGGCGTCCCTCTCCCTCGAGACGCTCCCTGCGCAGATAGCGCTGAAGGCTCACACCAGGCAGCAGCTCGCGAACGACGTAGGGGGTGCGCGTCTTCGGATCGAGGCCGGCCTCGAGCACCTCGGCCACGTGCGGATGCTCGACGCGGCCTGCCGCCTGCGCATCCCGGAGGAAGCGGCCGATGGCGTCCGGCGTGGTCTCGACGCCATGTCGCCCGAGCGTCACCGCGACGGCTCGTCCGGTCGTCCGATGTCGGGCCTGCCAGACCATGCCGCCCGTGCCCATGCGCTCGAGCAGCTCGTACGTGCGGCCGATGTGGAGCTCCTCCATGCGGTCTCGTCAGCGGGGGTCGGGGCGCACCGGCGCCATCGTACCCGACCGAGTTCGGCCTCGCCTTCGTGCCGCGTGTTCCGTACGCTGCGCCCGTGCGCGCTCGTTCCGCTGCCGCGAGCCACGGCCCCCGGAGGACGCCCCGCGGCCCTCGTGTGGCGCGCCAGGGTGTGGCCTGGCTCTGGGCCGTCCCGCTCGCGCTGGCGCTCGAGGCCTGCGGCCCGTCGATCCCGGCCCGCTTCGTGATCGAGCGCGACCTCGGTGAGCTCTCGTACCGGCGCTACCAGCGCGTGCTCGACGTCGAGCTCCCGGTCGAGGGCAACGCGGCGGTCGGGCACACCGCGACGTACGTGCGTCGAACGGACACCGCAGGTGTCCCCTACGTGAACGCGTTCGTGACCGTCTACGATCACGCCCCCGGTCTGACGGCGGACATCCGCGCGCACCTCGAGAGCCTCGCGAGCTACCGCTCCTCGGTCGTCGACGTCGAGGGTGGCCGCGCCTTCGCGCTCGATGGCGGCCCGAACGACCGCTGGTGGCTCTGGGTGTCGGCCAACCGCGTGGTCAAGGTCGGTGGCACGGCCGACGAGGCGCTCACGCGGCGCGTCATCTCGGCGTACATGGGCGTCTATCCGAGCGACCTCGACGAGCACGGTCGGGCGCGCGACGGAACCGCGAGCGCCGGGCGCGCCGGCAGTCCGGAGCCTGCGCGCGCGGAGCCGGAGCCGCGGCGCGAAGCGGAGACGCGAGGAGCCGCGACGGCGGCCCAGAGTCAGGAGAGCCGATGACAGTCGACCCGTTGCTCGCGCTCATACGCCCGGAGATCCGCGCCATCAGCGCCTACAAGACCCCGCTCGATCCCCTCCCGATCAAGCTCGACGCGAACGAGAGCCCCTTCGGGCTGCCCGACGAGGTCATGGCAGACCTGGCCGCACGAGCGGGCGCGATCGCGCTCGAGCGCTATCCGGACCTCGAGGTGCGCGGGCTCAAGCAGGCCCTGGCCCGCTGGCTCGACACGAGCCCGACGCGGCTCGTCGTGGGCGTCGGCTCGGACGAATCGATCGGCGTGCTCCTCACCGCGATCGCGAGGCCGCGCTCCGCGAAGGCGCCCGTGGTCGTCGTGCCGGAGCCCACCTTCGTCATGTATGCGCAGACCGCGCGTGTGCTCGGTCTCGAGCCAGTCTCCGTGCCGCTCTCAGGGCGCGATTTCCGTCTCGACGTCGCGCGCACGATCGACACCGTCCGCGCGGAGCGCGCCGTCCTCGTCTTCCTCGCGAGCCCGAACAACCCGACGGGAGTCGCGTACCTCGACGACGAGCTGCTCGCGATCGCGGAGGCCTGCCCCGACACGATGATCGTCGTCGACGAGGCCTACGGCGCGTTCCGGCCCATGCGAGGCGGCCAGCGCGCGAGCCACCGGGAGGCGCTCCGGCCCCACCTCGCGACGCGCGCGCGGAACGTGGTCTTTCTCGGGACGCTCTCGAAGATCGGGCTCGCGTCGCTTCGGATCGGCTGGATCGAGGCCTCCGAGGCCCTCGCGAACGAGCTCGACAAGGTGCGGCTGCCCTATGACATGCCCGGGCCGACGCAGGTCCTCGGAGCGGCCGTGCTCGACGCGCATCGCGCGGCGCTCGAGAGACAGATCGGAGCGATCGTCGCAGAGCGCGACCGCGTCGGGCTCGCGCTCGCGCACCTCTACGTGGCGGGCGGCGCGCTCCGACCGATCCCGACCGAGGCCAATTTCTTCCTGTGCGAGGCGGCAGATGTCGAGAGCGCACGCGCAGTGCACGCCCACCTCGCGGCCCGAGGGATCCAGGTGAGGGCGTTCCGCGCAGGCACGCTCGAGCGACACCTTCGCATCACGGTGGGCAAGCCCCGAGAGAACGATGCGCTCCTCGAGGCGCTCGGATCCCAGGTGAAGGGCGCGCGAACGGCGGGAGGGTGAAGGTCCACGTGCGCTATCCTCGCCACATGCTCCCAGGTTCTCTCGCGGGCGTCGGCACCCGCATCGCTCTGGGATGGGCCCTCGCCGCGCTTCTCTGCGCCTCGAGCGGCGCCGCCCAGAACACCGTCGACAGCGACGCCGCGCGCGATGGGATCCCGCGGACGGGGGAAACGTCGCGAGAGATCGCGCACGAGCCTGGCTCACCGCGGCCCACAGCCGACCCCGAGGCGCCCGGAGGAGAGCTCGATCCGCGCGGCGCGCCCGCTCCTCCGTACGCAACGCGCGCGGCCATCGGCCAGAGCGAGCCCGCCGCGATGCGCCGCGTCGGTCAGCCGGACGCGGTCGACCCAGAGCTGCCCACGGCGCTCTCGTTCTTCACGAGCCTCGGCGCGGTGATGCCGAGCTCCTACGACGACGCCATCGTCACCAACGGCTTCGGCCGGAGCTCACCCAGCATCCTCGTCGACGGCTCGATCACGCACGCCATCGCGCGCTGGCTCCACGTCGGCGGGCGCGTCGGCGCGCGCGGGCGCGGATGGATCCGGCGCGATGGCGAATTCGCGCTCGCCTCGGGCGTCGATCTCCTGGCGCTCGCGAGCGCCCGCGTGCACCTCGGGCCCGTGATCGAGCTGGGCCTCACGCTCGGCGGCGGCGTCGGGCTCGCGGGGCTCTCGGTGCGCCAGCGCACCTTGCTCGGGGTCTCGCCGCGGTTGCACGGCGCCCTTCAATTCGGCTTTCGTCTCGCCCGGGGGTTCCACCTCTCGATCCGGGGCGCGTGGGACTACTTCCCCTGGAACGACATCGACCGCTATGGCAGCGATCTCGACCTCGGCGGCCCCTCCCTCGGCATCGGCTTCGAGGTGAAGACATGAGCGAACACAGAGCGAACTGCCTCGCGCTCGCGCTCGGAGCGTGTGCGGTCTCGGCCTCGCTCCCGGGCTGCGGGCCGTTCGAGTCTCCGTACGTGTGGTCGGACGACTTCGAGGGACCTCTGTGCGCGGGCGCGCCGTGCGGGTGGTCGCGGGTCGCTGGCCCCGCGGACGGCGCACGGTGGGGCGAGACGCTGCCGGGCGAGCACGGACTGATCTTGTCGGGCGAGGGGGTGACCGTCCTCGTCGAGCCGGAGCTCGATCTCGGGGGTTTGAGCGACTTCGGCGTCGCGCTCGACGTCATCGCGCGCTGTGACCTCGGCGCGGCGCTGTCGGTCGAGGTGGCGGCCACGGAGTCCCGTCTGGGGACCATTCGGAGCCTCACGCCCGCCATCGTGACGCGCACGCTCTGGAGCCAAGGACGCGCCAACGCCGCGCGCCTCGGCGGCAGCGGGGACTCCCTCCGCTCGCTCGACGCGATCACCTTCGCGAAGTCGGGCGCCGGCGTGTGCGAGATCAACTTCGTCGGGGTCCTCACAGACGCGTTCTGAGAGCACGTGGCACTCGGATGGATCGATGCGGGTGACACGGGCTCG
>JBKDQC010000398.1:0-17796 GCA_046342295.1 Deltaproteobacteria bacterium
GTCTCGAGGACCTCGCAGGCATCGACCGCCTCGCGCTGCTTCGAGAAGCGGCCAACGACCTCGTGCGTACGGCAACCTGGCTCGGCGTGCCCGTGCCGGACGAGCTGGTCGTGCTCGTCGTGCCCAGCCGGACCGAGCTCGCCGCCTCGGCGCCTGGGGTCGTGCTCGTCTCGGACCGGATCTTCCAGATCTTCCCGCTCGAGGACCTCCGCGAGACCCACCGCCGCGCCGCGCGCAGAGCGCTGTTCCAGCGGCTCGCGGAGCCCCTCTCCGCGATCGACCCCCCACTCGACCGGAGGTGGTCCCAGGATCTGCGCGCCGTGGCCCTCGAGGATCTCGACGCGCTGCGGCGTCGTGGCGCAGGTCAGCGGGTCGATCAGTTGCTCCAGCCCTTCTCGTTCCATCCGGCGGTCGACCAGCTGCTCTACGCCCCGCAGGTGGCGTTCGAGGACGTGTACTTCGGCGCGATCGATGAGCCGGATCCCTTCCGAGACGACCCGATGCGCGCTCGTCTCCCGATCGTGCGCGGCCATCGCTTGCTCGAGTCGATCTCGGACGTCCTCGGCGAACAGCGGACGGAGCGCTTCGTCGCGATGCTGGTGCATGGGCGCCGCGCGGCGCGCGACGCGCTCGAGCGCGCCCTGCCGGGGGCCGGCGCACGGCTCGCGACGTGGGTCGCGTATCCGACGCTCGACGTGAACTACCGCCTCGGCGACGTCACCAGCGAGCAGGTCACGCGGGAGGACGGGCGCGTGCGCTGGCGCCACAGCATCGTCGTGATCCGCGAGGGAGATCCTCGCCCGGAGCCGGTCGAAGTGGAGGTCGAGGACGATCGCGGAGTGCGCACGACGGGCCGGTGGGACGGTGAGGGAGATCAGGGGCTCGTCGTCCTCGAGACGGAGGGTGAGCGCCGCTCCGTCACGGTCGATCCCCGCCAGCGGCTACCCCAGAGCGCCCGCGTCGCGGACGGGCACCCGCGCTCCGACGACGCTTCCTCGCAGCCTTGGCGGCTTCCGCTCCTCAACAACTTCTCCTTCGACATCCTCGCGTCCGAAGGGAACTTCACCGGCCTCGCCGACATCTCCCTGCGTCAGCGCTACGACCTCGAGCACACGCTCACCTTCCGCATCGCGCGAACGGTCGCGAGGACCACCGGTCGCATCCGGTACCTCCAGGGACTCGGGCCCAAGATCCACAACAACCGCCGAATGCTCCAGCTCGGTGGGGGGCTCGCGCTCAGCCGGGTCGAGCCGGGCTTTGCGACGAGCGCGCAAGGGGGCTGGGCGCTCGAGCTCGACCTCCTCGGGACGCTGAGCACGCAGCGCTTCGTCGCCGACCCGCGCGAGGGTGTGACCGCCGTCGTGCAGCTGACGGGCGGGGGCACGCTCCGAGACGATGGCGCACTGGTCGGCACCGCACGGGGCACCGCGCGCGTCTCGGGCATCGTGGCGACGGGGCTCCTCAACGCGTTCTTCTTCGTCGCGGGGGGAGGCTTCACCCTCGGCGCCGCCCTCGACGCAGACCGGCAGATCCTCGGAGGACGCTACGGATTGCGAGGCTTCGCCAACGAGGAGCTCGTCGGCAACGGCATGTTGTTCGGCGTGGTCGAACATCGATCGACGTTGATCAACGATCTGGCGATCAACGTCATCCACGGCGTGTGGGCGCGCGAGGTGCAGATGGTCACCTGGGTCGGCGCCGGCGCGGTCTTCGACACGCCCTCCGGGGAGCCGGCCCGCTTCGCGGGCGAGGGCGGGCTGGGCCTCCGCTTCCACTACGAGTACGGGGGGGTACAGCCCGGCCTGCTGGCGCTCGATTTCGGCGTACCGATCTCGCGCCTCGCCCAGCGCGGGAGCGAGGGGCGATCCCTGGGCAACCCGGTCGCGTTCTACCTCAGCTTCGACCAGTACTTCTGATCGAGCTGGAGGCGGAACAGGTGGGTCGAATGCGGGGCGGGCGGTTCGACTCGGAGACGGCCGGCTCGCGACCGAGTCGGGGCCTCAGCCGGTCTCGCGCGAGAGACTTCACAGCACGGGCGTCGGGCGCGAGCCGAAGACAGCCTGCGTCCAGGTCGAGAGGCCCTCGCCGCGAAAGCGCGCGTGTGCGTCATCCATGCCTGCGTACGCCGGCTCTCGGAGGGCACGCTTGATGGCGGCGTAGGCCGGTCGCGGGAGGCTCGCGCGCGCGAGCAGCACCTCTTGCGCTCGGGCCGAGAGGTGCTCGCGCGGGACCAGCTCGTCCACGAGGCCGAGGCTCAGGGCTTCTCTCGGATCGACCCGTCGGGCACCGAGGAGCACGGTCTCCGCATGCGGAGCGGGGACCCGCGCGCGAAAGACCGCGGGGACGAATGGCGGATAGATGAGGCCCAAGGCGACGCCGGTCATCCCGAAGCGGACCTCTGGGGCATCGACCGCGACGCGCACGTCGCAACACTGCACGACCAGGCACCCGCCTGCGACCGCATGACCATTGACCGCCGCTACGACGGGCGCGGGGTGCAGGAAGAGGCGACGCACCGCGCGCTCCATCGTGTCGAGCAGGGCCTCGATCTCCGAGGCGTCGGCCCGCGAGAGCGCGTCGAGGTCGAGGCCCGACGAGAAGGCTCCCCCCGCACCGGTGAGGAGCACGGGCTCGTCGCCCGCGGCTTCGAGGCGGCCGAGGAGGTCGTCGAGCATCGCGACGGACATGGTGTTGGGGCCGCGCCCTTCGAGAACGATGGTGTGGAAGCGCATGGTCTCGGGCCTCGAGGATCAGCGGTTCGGTGGCGTGAGGGGAGCGAGATCGCTCACGCGGGCGGTGACGCCGGGCGCCCGCGCCTCGGCGAGCGCGCGCTGCTCCGAGGCGCGTGGATCGCGCACCGCGTCGAAGATCTCGGCGGCGACCGCGTGCGAGTCACCGGTGCTCCACGCGGTCGCGAGCACCGCCTCGATCTCGGCCGCGGCGTCCCCTGCGCGCCCGGCGCGGAGGTAGGTCAGCGCGAGGCGGGCGCGCGCCTCGCCGAAGGGGCGGGCTCGGGCGTTGAGCTCGGCGATCTCGACCGCGCGATCGAGCGGGCCGAAACGGAGGAAGCAGGGCAGCGCATGGCCAGCCACCGCCTCGGGGAAAGCGGCGAACGAGGTCTCGAGGTCCCGCAACGCCGCTGCCGCGTGCTCTTCCTCGGTGATCGTGTCGCCGCGCGCGCGCGCGATGCGGGCGCCGAGCTCGTGAAAACGCGCGCTGTCGGGCAGACGCGCGAGCACCTGCTCCGCGCGTGCGTGCTCCCCTCGCTCGACGAGGATCTCGGCGAAGACGAGCGCCGCGTCTTCGTCTCCGCGCCTCGCGCGGAGCGCCGCACCGACCTCGCGTTCGGCCGCGGCGAGATCGCCGCGCTCGCGCGCCAGGCTGGTCCGCGCGAGGGCCAGGTAGCGCGTGAGCTGCGCGCCCGTGTCGGCCGCCTCGGCACGTTCGAGCAGCGCGGACGCGCGCTCGACGTGCCCGGTGCTCCACTCGAGCCGCGCGAGCGCGACCAGCGCCGCAGGATCGGGACCGCTCGCCACCGCGCCCTCGTAGGCGGCCCTCGCGGCGTCGTACTCACCACGAAAGAAGGCGATGTCGGCGCGGAGTGACGCGACCGTGACGCGCTCCTCCGCGGAGGAGACCGCGTAGCGATCGAGCGGCTCGAGCAGCGTCTCGCAGTCGTCGAGGCGGTGAAGGCGAAACGCGAGCACGGCCGCGCGAAGGTGAGGGCCTACCCCGGGGCTCGCGAGGGTGAACGCGCGGTCGATCGCCTCGCTGGCGCGGCCCAGGTCCTCGAGCCCGCCGCCCGCGTCGGCGCGGTCCATCCAGAGCGCTGCGACGACGTCCCAGTCGACCCAGGACCCCGAGCGCTCGGCCGCTCGCGTCTGTGCTTCGATCCGGACGAGGGATGCGTCCCGTGACGAGGTCGGCGCCTCCCCCACGCTCGGCGCCGCGGGCCGTGTCGCAGGCTTGGGTGCGCGCGGCCAGAGGAGCGCGGCGAGGACGCCCAGCGCCATGACGACGACGATCGCGAGGGTGGAGGCTCGGCGCATGGGCGGTGGCAGGGTGGCTCGAAAGAACGTCATCGCAAAAGGAAAGAGGCCGCAGCGTCAGCCGCAGCCTCCTTCGGTCACGAATCTCGGAGCGTCTCAGGGCCGCGCGGCGGTCCCGAAGTACGGGAACGCGTCGAGCACCTCACCTGCGGCGTTCGCGGGGGGGTTGACTGGGACCGTCGCGAGCGTGCTCGGCGTGTGGCGCGTGAGGTCGAGCAGCACGGCCGCGAGGGTGACGTCGATGACCGGATCGT
The DNA here is from genome assembly GCA_046342295.1 of Deltaproteobacteria bacterium. Lineage (GTDB taxonomy): Bacteria > Myxococcota_A > Polyangia > Polyangiales > Sandaracinaceae > JAFLCL01. The sequence continues at coordinate 4,304 of JBKDQC010000398.1, forward strand.
CGAGGTCGCGCCCGTTCGGGAAGCCGGAGGGCTGACCGGGGTTCACGCGGAGCGTGTCGGGAATGACGAGCTGGAAGACGCGCACGCCCGAGCCCTCGATGACCTCCTGGGCGAGACACTCCGGCAGCGGCGGCACCGGGCCCGCGCCGTCGACATCGGTCGTGTCGGTCATGCTGCACGGCGTGAGCGACAGGCGTGCGAGGTCGTCGTCGAGCGCCGTGTGGATGCCCGTCAGCGACGCGATCTGGTCAGCGGCGAACGTCAGCATGGCGTCGTTGGAGGGATTCGCGTCGTTGTAGTCGTTCTTGACCGGTGCCGAGATGGTCGCGGTCGCGACGGCGGGCATGCCCATGCGGTCGACGCGCACGGCCATCGAAGAGGCTTCGGTACGGAAGGTCACCCGCGCGCCGCAGACGCCGTCGCCCGAGGGACCCGCATGCGGGCAGTGCACGGCTGCGTCCATCACGGCGGGTGCGCCGCCGTGGTAGATACGGCAAGCGATCGTGTTGCCATCGACCGCGCCCGGCATGCCTGCGGGCCACGCAAGCGCGGTGCACTGCGCCATGCAATCGGCCATGTCGATGTACTGGGCGTTCGCGCCCGTGCAGTTCGTCGTCGTCTGCCGACAGTACCCGGCGCAGTCGTTGGTGATGACGACGGGCGCGTCCGTGGGGGTGAACGCGTCGATGGGCGGGGGGCCCCCGTCGGTCGGGCTGAAGGCGTCCGGCGGCGAGAACGCGTCCGGCTCCGCGTTGAACGCGTCCGGCGTCGGCGGGGTGAACGCGTCACCGGGAACCGGATCGCTGGGACAGCCAGCGACGAGGAGGCCAGCGAGAGGAAGCCCGAAGGCGCTGATTCGAAGGATATTCTTCATGTTCGTCCTCCTCAGCTGCCGAAGCGGGCGGTGGTGCCCCACACGCGGAACGGGGCGTCCGTCGGGCTGACCCCGACGAGCGGAACCTCGACGACCATCACCGACGTGTTCTTGCCGGCGAAGAAGTCGCGGTCGTTGACGAAGCTGAGGGTGCCCGTCGTGAGCGTCTCCCGGAAGCCCTGGAGATCGAAGAAGAAGGCGTCGGAGCGCAGACCGACGTAGGCCTTCGCCGTTCCTCGGCGCGTCTCGAAGCCGACGGCGCCCACGATGGGGTCAGCGCCGGCGCCGGGGACACCCGTGATGCTGTAGAAACAATTGCCTTCGCTGTCCTCGCCGAGGCGCATTTCGATCGTGCTCGTCGGCGCCACGCCGTCGGTCTCGTTGCTGTCGATGTGGACCGAGTAGAGCACGTTGCGGTCGCACGGCGTCGCTTGGTCGGCCGCCGGGGCGTTGGGGCCCGCGAAGGTCATCGCGAGAACGGCTGTCCGGGCCGCGCCTTCGCCGCGGTGCCACGCGTAGACGTCCGCGATGTCTGCGTTGACGTCCCGGGCCGCGCCGAGGGCGTCCCCGGTGCGGGCGGGGGGGTCGAGGTGGTCGGCGGCTTCCACCGTGGTCTGCCGGGTCGCCACAAAGGCGAGCCCCGCGGCGACCAACAGCGTTAGCGCTGTGAAGGCTGCAGGCTTCTTGTAGTTCATCAATCCTCCGTCGAGACGAGAGCAGACGGGTCTACGCGTGAGCGTGACCCATCGGATCGCCCCGTGGCCCCACTTTCGGACATTGCGGCTCGCGAGGTCAATCCCCCGTCCAGAAAATGTCCCATAGCGGGGACGTGCTCTGAGAGCACGTGGCACTCGGATGGATCGATGCGGGTGCCACGGGCTCGAATCGGCGGGAGGAAGGCTCTCGCCGATTCACTCGGCGAGAGGGAGGGGCTGCGGCCAGACCCTCCGGCCAGAGACATCCGAGCATGGGTCAATCCAAGTGACTCATGCTCGGAGAGCTCGCCACTTTCTCCCCGGCCGCAGCGTCTCGTGCCAGGTTCCAGTGCGTGCCGGAGAACGATCTGCTTGTCGACGCGTTTCTCCAGCACCTGCGCATCGAGAAGGGGCTGGCCGCGCGCACGGCGCTCGCCTACGCCGCCGATCTCTGCAGCCTCACCCGGTACCTCGCCCGAGAGCGGCTCGGGCTGGCCGAAGTGCGCAGCGAGCACCTCTCGGCGTTTCTCCTCGAGCGATCGAAGGCGGGGCTCTCGTCGCGCTCGCAGGCGCGTCTGCTCTCCGCGTTGCGGGGCTTCTTCGGCTACCTGGTCGCCGAGCGTTGCATCGCTGCCGACCCGACGGACCGGGTCGACGCACCACGACCGACCAAGAAGCTGCCCGTCGTGCTCTCGAAGGAGGAGGTCCTGGCCTTGCTCGCCGCGCCCGACGAGGAGAGCCCGCGAGGGCTCCGAGACGCCGCCATGCTGCACACGATGTACGCCGCAGGCCTGCGCGTGTCGGAGCTCGTCTCGCTCACGCTCGGCGACGTGAACCTCGAGACGGGCTTCGTTCAGGCCTTCGGCAAAGGTGGCAAGCGGCGTGTCATCCCACTCGGCGCTCCGGCCCGGCGCCGGATCGAGCGCTGGCGGCTCGAGGTGCGGCCCCTCTGGGCGCCCGACGCGTCGCGCGCGCTCTTCGTGACGGAGCGAGGGAAGCCGATGACGCGACAGGGCTTCTTCGAGCTCGTTCGCCGACACGCGCTCGCGGCAGGGATCGGGCGGCCGATTTCTCCGCACAAGCTGAGGCATTCCTTCGCGACGCACCTGCTCCTCGGAGGCGCGGATCTGCGGGCGGTGCAGACCATGCTGGGGCACGCCGACGTGACGACGACGCAGGTCTACACGCACGTGACCGGCGACCACCTCCGCCGCGTGCACGGCACGTATCATCCGAGGGGATGACGGGCCTCGCTCGTCACGAGGAGAGTCGAGACATGGAAGACTTCGAGGGACGCGACGTGGTGGTGACGGGAGGAACCGGAGCGCTCGGCACAGCGGTGTGCTCGAGGCTCCTCGAGCGCGGGGCGCGGGTCTACGTTCCGGCCTTCGACGAGAGCGAGGCCCAGCGCTTCGCGCACACGCGAGGGCCGAACGTCGTTCTGCGAGCGGGGGTCGACCTCTCGGATGATGTCGCGGTGGAGGCGTTTTACGCAGGGGTGCCGTCGCTGTGGGCGTCGATCCACGTGGCAGGTGGGTACGCGGGCGGGACGATCCTCGAGACGACCCCTGCACAGGCTCGGCGGCTGCTCGCGAACAACGCGATGAGCGCGTGGCTCTGCTCGCGCGAGGCAGTCCGGAGGATCCGCGCCCGCACCGACGGAATGCGCGGGGGGCGCATCGTCAACGTCGCGGCCAAGCCCGCGCTCGTGCCCACCGCCGGCCTCGGTGCGTACGCCATGTCGAAGGCGGCGGTCGCGGCGCTCTCGACCTCGCTCGCCGAGGAGCTCAAGGACGAGGAGATCTGGGTCAACGCCGTCGTGCCTTCCACCATGGACACGGCGGCCAACCGCGCGGCGATGCCCGGCGCCGACTTCTCGAAGTGGCCCACGGTCGAAGACGTCGCCGAGACCCTCGTATTCCTGGCGTCTCCGGCCAACCGCGTGACGCGGGGCGCGCTCGTTCCGGTGTACGGCCGCAGTTGAGCTCGGACCGTTTCTGCGCCGTTCCTCAGCGGCGTCCGACCACGGTTCGCGCGATGCCCTCGTCGATGGAGACCTTGGGCGCGTAGCCGAGCTCGCGGCGGGCGCGCTCGATCGAGAAGTAGTGGTGGGTGCACATGTAGCGGACCGCGAAGCGCGTGAAGCCGTCCTCGGGATGACTCGCTTGCCCCCGGATCGCGCGCGACCACTCCACCGCGGTCGCCGCGCCGTACGCGAACCAGTAGGGCAGGCGGTACTGGATCTTCGGGTCGCCGCGTGCGACGAGCACGCGATCGACGAAGTCCCAGAATGGGATCGGCTCACCGTTGGTCACGAAGTAGGCACGACCGCCCAGGGATGGATCACGCAGGAGCGCCGCGTCGGAGAGGACGAGCGCGTCGATGAGGTTGTCGACGTACGTGAAATCCGAGAGACGCGCCTCGCGCCCGATCCCTACCTTGAGCTGTCCCCGGTCTGCACGCGCGAGGATCGCAGGGAGAAAGCGGGTGTCGCCCGGCCCGTAGATCACGTGAGGCCGGACCGAGGACGTGAGGAGCCCGCGCGGATCGTTGGCCGCGAGCACTTCCTTCTCGGCGGCGATCTTCGAGTCTGCGTAGGGGGCCTGCGACGTGGCCGCGTAAGGGAGGGATTCGTCGCCGTTCTCGATGTCGGTGCCCTGGTAGACGACGCTCGCGGACGACACGTACACGAAGCGCTTCACGCCCGCGGCCCGCGCGGCCTCGAGCATCGTCTGGGTCCCGCCGAGGTTGACCGACCACACGCGATCGGCTCCGGCCCGGGCGGTCTGCACGAGCGACGCGTTGTGGAACACGACGTCGACGCCCTCGAGGAGCGGGGCGATCGAGCCGGGGTTCGTGATGTCGGCGACCGTCATCGGAACCGGCAGATCGTCCCTTTCGCGCACGTCGGTCGCGCGAACGATGTCCCCGCGCTCGTGGAGGCGGCGGACGAGGTGGGCACCGACGAAGCCGCCAGCGCCGGTCACGAGAGAGGTCGTCACGCGCGACGTTCTACACCGGCCGGGCACGCCGGAGCACGCTCCCAGAGCGCGCTCCCGGACCGCGCTCCGGCGTTCGGTTTGCCGATTTGTTGCGGCGCATCGGTCGAACCCGCTATCCGGAGGTGGCTCGGGGCATGCGCACGGCTCGGTGGTCGAACGTGAGCGTGCTCGGGCGAAGGAGAGAACGTGGTCGACACACCCCTCTCGTGCTGCTCGGTGTGCGAGCGCAGGTTCGAAGTTCGCTTCCGCTACCAGGTTCGGGAAGAGCCGGGCGGCTTCGTCTATTTCTGTTCACAGATCTGCCAGCAGCGCTCGCTCGCGGGCGGCGTGGAGCGCGGTGAACGCGTCGCGCCGGGCCCGGCCGCCGCGCCGCCGGCCCCGCGTGCTCAGCCGGGGCGTCGTCCGAGCGTCGTGGTTCCGAGGCCAATCGCGAGCACGGGCAGCGGCGCGGGCGACGCGGAAGCTCCGCGGCCCGACAGCGCCGGCTGCGCATGCGACGTGTGCGGCAAGCGCTTTCAGTTCGAGTTCCCGTTCCAGGTGACCGTGTCGGATCGCGGCGCGAGCTACTTCTGCACGATGGCCTGTCGAAGCGCGGCGCGCGCCGGGGTCAGCGGCGTGACGCGCTCCGGTGCGAGGCACGGTGCAGGCCCGAGGCGCATCGCTGTGTTCAACCACAAGGGCGGCACGGGCAAGACGACGACGGCGGTGAACCTGGCGGCCGGTCTCGCGGAATCCGGCAACCGCGTGCTCCTCATCGACGCGGACGGCCAGGGCAACGTCGGCGCGAGCCTGGGGATCCGGGGCGAGCACACGCTCTATCACGTGCTCGTGCAGGGCATCGCGGCCGACCGCGCAGCCGTCCCGGTCCGGCAGAACCTCGACGTGCTCACCTCGAACGAGATGCTGGCCGCGGCGGAGCTGCACCTGGCGACGAGGCCCAACCGAGACCGCATCCTCCGCGAACGGCTCGGAGACCGCGTCTCCGGCTACGACGTCGTCGTCATCGACTGCGCCCCTGCGCTGTCGCTCATGAACCAGAACGCGCTCGTGTATGCCGATTCCGTCCTGGTCCCCGTCTCTTGCGACTACCTGTCGCTGGTCGGCGTGAAGCAGGTCCTCCGGACGCTCAAGAACGTGCGCGAGCTTCTCAAGCACGAGGTGTCGATCCTCGGAGTCCTTCCGACCTTCTACGACGCGCGCGCGAAGATCGGGCGCGACTCGATCGAAGCGCTTCGCGAGCACTTCGGTGAGCGCTGTCTACCCGCGGTTCGCGCGAGCACCAAGCTCCGCGAGGCGCCGAGCGTGCGCAAGACGATCTTCGAGCACGCGCCGGACAGCCACGGAGCAGAGGACTACCGGGCCCTCGTCGAGCACGTGCGTCGCGTGCGAGGGGACGCGGCCTTGATCGACCGCGAGAGCGGGAGCGCCTCTGCGGTGGGCCTGCGCGCAGAACTCGACGTTCGATTGGACCCCACCGCAGCGGCGGACGCGGCGCTGGCTGGTTGAGCCCGCGACCACTGCCGAGAGTTTTCCGTCCGCCCCGAGGAGCACCCCCATGTCCGAGACGTCCGCTGCGCACGCGCTGTTCGATCGCGACGAGATCCGCGAGGTCCTCGAGACCTCGTTCTACCGGTCCGACGAGGCTCCGACCCAGCCCGCACCCCGCACGCGCCCTGGTCCCTCGAAGGCAGTGACCAAGAAGGGCAGGGCTCCGCGCAAGCCCAAGCCCGACCACTACGAGATCATCTGCATCTCGATGTACGTCGAGGACCTGGCCTCGCTCGACGCGAAGGTCGACACGCTGAAGAAGAGCGGTCATCGCCGGATGACGCGGAGCGCGCTGATCCGCTACGCGCTCGAGCGCCTGGCCATCGAGGATGTTCCGCGGCCTTCGCTCTGACCTGCCTCTCCGCGTCATGAGGCCGCGAGAAAGTCTTCGCCGCTCTCGAGGCCTCTCCGTGTCAACTCCCCCTCGATGAGATCGCGCGCCCCGCGCGCGCCGACGGCGATGAGCACGAACGGGCGCGGCGCGCGGTCGAGCCACCGCGCGTCGTGGACCGGCACCCCTCGTCTCGTGCGACCGATCTTGTCGGGGTCGATGTCGAAGAACGCGCGAATCCCGACGCCGTGGGTCTCGAGCTCTCGCGCGAGGCGCCTGCCCGTCGGTCCGGCACCCCACACCGCGACGCCGTGCCTGGTGACCCGCGGCGTGAGACCCAAGCGCTCGGCCAGGAAGCCTGCTTTCAGCTTCCGGTGGGCCTCGCGCGAGTAGCGAGCGTCCCGGAAGGTGAGGCGGTCCGGCCGGTGTCTCCACCCGAGGCCGAGTGACGGCACCTTCGCGAGCCCGTGGCCCGCACGGTCGAGGCGGAGCCAGAGGTCGTAGTCCTCGGGGAACGCGCCGTCGCGGTAGCCGCCGACCGACGCGAGGGCGCTCGCGCGGAGGACGACCGAGGGATGGCACAGGGGGGCCTCGATGAAGAGCGCGTCGCGGTGCTCGCCCTCGGTGAGGAGCGCGTTCTGCCAGGCGACGTAGCGGCGCAGACCTTCGGCCACGTGCTCCTCCGGGAAGGCTTGCACCCGGGAGCCCACCGCTCCGAGCGCGGGACGACTCTCGAGGAGCGCGACGGCCTGCTCGATTCGTCCGGGCAGCGAGATGTCGTCGCCGTCCATCCGCGCGAGGAAGCGCGCACTCGTGCGACTTCTCGCGAGCTCGAGTGCCGCGACGATCCCTTCGCCGCCGGCTCGCACGAGCGCGATCCGGTCGTCCTGCTCTGCATGGCGCTCCGCGATCGACGCGCTCGCGTCGGTCGAGCCATCGTCGACGAGCACGATCTGCTCGACGCAGCGCTCCGCCCGGACGCTGGTGATGGCGGCGTCCAGCCAAGGGGCGACGTCGCGAAACGGCAAGAGCACCGCGACACGTTCGGCCACGTCAGCCTTGTTTCTGTACGACGATGATTCGGCTGAAGGCTTCCTCGACCGCGGTGGCCAGCAATTCGAGGCGCTGCTGCCCCTGCGGCCCCGCGCGGACGTCGTCGCATGCGAGGAGGCCGACGACCTTGCCGGACACCTTGGTCGGAAGGAGCGCGAGGTCGCCGCCCCGAGAGCCGACGGCGGCCCGGAAGAGGCCGTCGGCGATCGCGTTGCCGTAGGGGCCGAAGTAGCCCGCGCCTCCATCGACCACGCGTTGGAAGAGGGATGGAGTCGATGTTGGGATCCAGAGGTTGCGCGCAGAGTCGCGGCTCACCCCCGATCCCTGGGCGTCCCAGCCCTTCAGGAGGCCTCTCCGGTACGCGAAGAAGACGGCGCTGCGACAGACCGACAGGGCCCCGTCGAGGACGAGACGCACTGCGTCGTCCCGGTCGAGCGTCTGCCGCATGGGAGCGAGCACGCCGCGGACGTCGCCGATCGGCGCCTTCACGCCCACGAAGTCGCGCGTCGAGCGCGGCGCGAGCTTGTTCAGACGGGCGGCCTCGGGCGGAGCGCTCGGGCGGCCCACGCTCTGGTGGCTCACGCTCTGGGGCGGCACGTCCCACCGCTCATCCGGTGTCGGCTCCGGGCGGGCGAGCGCAGCCGTGTCGGTCGACGACGGGCCGGAGCCCACGCCCTCCACGGTCGAGCGCTCGTGGGGTGTCGGAGCGGCGACGACGCTGCTCGCGCCGGGCTCGTCGTCTCCAGGGCGCGCCCAGAGGCTTCGTGAGCGTGAGGAATCGCGAGGCGGACCGAAGGATCTCGCGACGATCTTCTCGGGGATGGGTGTCACGCCCGCGCGCTGGATGGGCTTGTGCCGCACCAAAGGGACCGCGTCTTCGGGGTCGAGGGAGACCTTCACATCCGTCGCTGCAGCCGGGGGTGCGGAGCCGTACCCGGAGTCGAGCTGCGCGTGGAACGGCCGCGCCGGCAGCGCGAGCCACGGAGGCTCCGAGGACGGCCGCGGTTCCTCGGGCTCGGCCTCGCCGGAGCCGCCGACGTCCGCGAGAGCGGTCCGCAGCTCGCTCCAGCGCGCGACCGCGGGCAGGATCCCCACACCAGCGATGCGCTCCAGCTCCGTCACGACGTGTCGCTCGGAGGGCGTGATCATCGCGACGACCCAGCGTTCTCCTGCCGTCCGCACGGGGAGCACGGCGAACTCGCGCAGGAGCCGCGCGGGGATACGCGCCACGAGGGCCTCGTCCGCCGCGAGCAGTTCCCGGGCGGAGAGCAGCGGGCCGAAGCCCTCCGCGACGAAGTACCCCACGAGCGCGTCCTCCGACACCCCGCGCTGGAGCAGCGCCCGAAGGAAGGCCGAACCGTGCAGCGGCGCGATCGCGAGCGTCTCGGCGAGCACCTCGCGTGTGATGAGGCCCGCGCGGTGCAAGCGGGCGCCGAGGTCGGCCGACATCGGATCGGGAGTAGCGGCTCCACGCCCAGGCGGTCAAGCGGGTCGCTCGTTCGGGGAGGGGCACTTCGGTCGGAGACGGCGTATCCTCGGACAAGTGCGAGGCACGCGTCGGAACACGGAGTCGTGGAGGGCGGTTGGCATCGCGCGCCCAAGCCCCGCGCTCGGAGTGTGTCTGTGGACTTGGCATGCGCCTGCGCGGAGGAGACCGATGACGACCCCCAAGACGACCTCGACGTTCTCCTTTCCGATGCTGGCCATGCTCGTTCTCCACGCGCTCCTCGCCCTCGCGTGGAGCCTGCCGTCGGTGGTGACGGCGCCCCGGGCGCACGCCCAGGAACTGCCGGAATCGCGCCGTGTCCGCATCGCGCGCCGCCTCGCCCAGAGCACGGTATCGGTGATCAGTGGGCCCTCGACGGGCTCAGGCTTCGTCGTCGGTGACGAGCGGTGGGTCATCACCAACCACCACGTGGTGGAATCCGCGCGTCTGGGCGTGCAGGTCCGTTTCGGGAGCGGGACCACGCTGCAGGCTCGGGTCATCCGCCTCGACCCATCGCACGACCTCGCCATCCTCGAGGTCGTGGGCGGCCGGGTCCCCTCGCCGCCGCTCGATCTCGCCAACTCGGACGACGTGGAGGTCGGCCAGACCGTCCTGGCGTTCGGGAGCCCCTTCGGACTCGAGGGCACGCTGACGGAGGGGATCGTGAGCGCGCGGCGCGACGTGCCCGACGTCGGGGGGGGCATGGCGCGCCGGCTCATTCAGACCGACGCGCCGATCAATCCGGGCAACAGCGGTGGCCCTCTGGTCGACCGGCGAGGTCGCGTGATCGGGGTGAACACCGCGATCCTGAGCCGGACCGGAGGGAGCCACGGCATCGGCTTCGCGGTCCCATCGAACTACGTCGGTGAGCTCCTCGCGAATACCCGGGAGCAGCGCCGTTCCTCCCCCGCTTCGGTCGACTCGCAAGGACGGCCGAACGGGCAGCCCGGTGCGTCGTCGAGCGCTGGCCCGGCCCAGGGGCCGGCCTACCTCGGAGTTCGGGGACGTGATTTCGCGGCCGGGGGCTTCGTCGGAGTGCAGGTCGAGAGCGTGATGCCAGGGTCGCCCGCGCAGAGGGCCGGGCTCCTCGGCGTCCTCGACAGTCCGCCCGAGCTCGTCGCCCGCCTCGGCATCCCGTGGACGGGCCACATCATCACCTCCGTGGACGGGCGCCCGGTCCGAAACGCGGCCGACCTCGAGCAGGCCGTCCAGGTCCGGGCCCCGGGGTCGGTGGTCGAGTTGACGGTGACGGTCGGGCCGGGCCTCCTGAACGGCACACGACGGATCTCGCTCAGCGCCGCGCCCTGAACGGCAGCTCCTGAAACGGCAGCTCCTGAACGGGCTGGCGCCCTTGGGCCACGGCTCCATACTCGCGCCGTGATACCCGCCGAACGTGCGCTGCTCGAGCGTGCCCTCCGATCGCGTTCCCGCGACGAGGTGTTCGCGCTGATCGCGCCGCTCCGGCCCCGCGTGACCCAGGACCGCGAGGTCGCCGAGGCGTGGCTCACCCTGCTCGAGGCCGCGCCCGGACGAGACGGGCTCGTCGACGACGTCCGTGCCGCGATCTGGGCCTTCCCGGACGACGTGCCGGTGCTCGTGGCGGGGCTCCGCGCCCTGCTGCGGGCAGACGAGCGCCGTGGCCCCGACGAGCCCGCCCTCGCGGGCGCGCCGGCCCGGGCGGTCGTCGAGCTCGGCGAGCGCGCACTCGAGCGAGTGGTCGGCCCTGGCGATCGCGCCTCGCTCGCGGCCCTGGTCGGAAACGCCCACCGACGCCTCGGTCCCCGCCACGACGCGCGCGCGGTGGCGCTCCTGGAGACCGCGGCCAAGCTCGCCCCCCGCGACGGCAGCGTATTCTTCGACCTCGGCCTCTGTCACAAGTGGGCAGGGCGCTTTCGAGCGTCTGCCCTGGCCTTCGCGCGCGCCGAGGAGCGACTCGGCCCCAAGCGGTCGGTGCTCTTCAACCGCGCGACCGTCGCGACCGCGTGCGGCGACGTCTCGGAGGCCGCCGACGGCTGGCGTCGTCTGGGCTTTCGTGTGGAGAGCCAGCCTGGCGCTTTGCCACTCGTTCACGACGAGGACGGGGCGCTCCTGCGGGAGGTGCTCGTGCGAGCCCCGACGCGAGGCACAGGGCAGACGAGCTCCGAGGTCCCCGACACATCGATCGCCTTCGAGGTGCTCGGAGTCGCTCCGCTCTCGCCGTGCCACGGCGTGGTGCGCACCCCGACGGCGCGAGCGGCGATCGTCGACTTCGGCGACGTCGTGCTGTTCGATCCCGCCCCGGTAGCGAAGATGCCGCTCGGAGGGGCGATGCGTCCGGTGCTTCCGCTCCTGCACGTACTTCAGCGCGGTGACGAGCGCCGCTTCGCATTCCTCGCTCTCGAGCAGACGGCCGGTGAGGTCGAGCGGCTCGGCGCGGCGCTGCCCGAGGGATGCGTCTGGTACCTGCACGAGACCCGGGTGGACCACGTATGTCCGCGGTGTGCCGCCGGCGAGACGTTTCTGCCGCACGCCCACGAGCCGCCGACGGAGCGACGCGTCGTCCGGGGCAAGCTCGTCGTGCCGGCGCAGGTGCCGCTCTCCGCGCTCCGGGCGCAGCTCGAGCGAGCGAAGAGCCCCGCGGTCCTGCTCGCGATTCCAGCGCTCCACGAGGCGCTCGGAGACACTCCGACCGCGGGCAAGCACCACAAGAGCTGGGGTGTGATCGAGCGCGGCTTGCTCGCGACCTCGACGACGACACCAACGCGCGCGTAATGTCTCGTTCCCTGTCGAGCCGGCGGGTCGGCCGGCCTCGAGACTTGGAAGGCAATGGAATGTCGGGCCCGAACCTCGGGAGGATTCGATGAGCTGGCTGGGAGGAGCGCGGGAGCGCTCGAGGCGAGATGAAGCGAAGCTGCGTCGCCGCGAACTGCTCCGAGCTGTCACGTTCGGTGCGCTCGCGGGAGCGACCGGAATCGAGGCGTTCCACGGGAGCGCGCGGGCGACGGTGATGGTCGAGGTTCCCTTCGATCGGCTCGTGCGGGAGTCCGACGCGATCGTGCACGGCCGCGTGATCCGAAATGGTTCGCGGCTCGAGATCGACGCCAACGGCGCTCAGCCCCACACCTCGACGGTGCTCGAAGTGTTCGAGCCCCTCAAAGGCAGCGTGGGTGCGCGGCTCGTCGTCGACGAGATCGGCGGCACGGTGCAGGGCCGATCGATGTGGATCGACGGGACACCTCGCTACCGCCAGGGTGAAGAGTGCGTCGTGTTCCTTCGCGCGCTGCCCGACGGGACCTTCCGGACCCACGCGATGGCGCAGGGTCACTTCGAGGTGAGGCCGGGCGTGCCCGGCGTCGCGCCTCGGGTGGTGCGCGACACGAGCGCGATCGGCTTCGCGAGCTGGGCGTACGAGGTCATGGAGATCCAGCCCGGCGCCGTGGCGTCGATGCCGCTCGACGCCTTCCTCGCGTACGTCCGCGAGGTCGCGGGAGGTGGGCGATGAGCCGCCGACACCACGCCATCGCCGTCGCCGTGACGGTCGGAGTTGCCTGTGGGAGCTCGCCCGCCCACGCCTGGGAGCCCATCGACGCATCACGGCCCGTGTGGCGTGGCGCCGTCCCGTATGCGCTGCAGTCGGCGGGGTCGGCCGATCTCGGCGGCTTCGGTCCGACGGAGGCTGAAGTGCGGCGCGGGATGGACGACTGGACGCGGGTCGCGTGCACGAGCTTGACCACCCGCTACGACGGCTCGGTCAGCTCCCTTCCGCGCAACGGCGATGGTGTCTCGAGCATCGGATGGCTCGAGAGCGGCTGGCCCTACGACTCGAACGCGATCGGTGTCACGACGCCGCAATTCTTCCGCAGCATCGGTGAAGCCGACATGCAGATGAACGGCGTCAACTTCACGTGGACCACCGAGTCCGGCCGCGGAAGCCGCGTCAACGCGTACTCGATCGTCGCGCACGAGGGCGGCCATTACTACGGCCTCGGGCACTCCTCGGATGGCTCCGCGATCATGTACTTTGCCTACAGCGGTGGCATCGGGACGATCGGTACGGACGACCAGAACGGCATCTGCGCCCTCTATCCGGGCTCGAGCAGCGACTGCACGACCACGGGATGTCCGAGCGGCTACGAGTGTACGGGCGGCATGTGCACGCGAGTGATGGGCGACGGTGACACGTGCTCGCCGTGTGACTCCTCGAGCGCGTGCTCCATGGGCATCTGCCTCGGCTACCCCGACGGCAACGGCTACTGCGGTCGGACCTGCGCGAGCGACGCGGACTGCGGAGGCGACCGCTGCGTGCGGATCGACGGCGCCGCCAACCAGTGCATCCGGGTGCGCGGCGCGAGCCCGAGCTGCGCGAGTGGGCCGGCCGGATGCGCGACCGACTCCGACTGCTCGCCCACCCAGCGCTGCAACCCGGCTACGGGCGCTTGCATCGACCGGGGCGGAGGCGGCGATCTCGGCGCTGCGTGCGGTGGGGCCGCCGACTGCAGCTCGGGCGTGTGCTTCAGTGGAACGT
>JBKDQC010000399.1:0-15007 GCA_046342295.1 Deltaproteobacteria bacterium
CAACTCTTCGAACCGCCTGGTGCGGACCCGCATGCCAGGTGGTGTGGCAGGGGACGGCGGGCTGAACGCCCGCCGCCCCTATGCCGATCCGAGTGAATCGGCGAGAGCCTCCCTCCCGCCGATTCGAGCCCGTGGCACCCGAATCGATCCATCCGAGTGCCACGTGCTCTCAGGCCCGCTCCGAGACCGAGGATGCCGCCCGGCGTCGCGTGAGGCGTGCAGGCGGGGCGCAGCGTTCGCATCCGCGAACCCCCGGTCCATTCAGTCCAGCCGCTGCGCACACACCCCTTCGAGGCAGTCGAGGGCGATGTCCCCTCGGCAGCAGTCCGAGCCACGGCCACAAGACTGCCCCTCTTCGCGGCACTCGGGCATGTCGATGCACAGTTGCGGGGCGAGGTCGCCCGCGCCGGGCGGGGCGCGGCACTCTCCTCGACAGCAGTCTGCGCTCGTGAAGCACGGTGCCCCCGGCTCGAGGCAGATCACGGTCCCTGGCTCGGACGGCGAGAGCGACCATTGGAAGTTGTCGAGCAGCGCGAGCGAGTCGAGCTGGTGGTCTCCGGTGTCCCAGAGGGCGATCCTCAGCGTGAAGATCTCACCGCCCACGACGTTGCCTCGGGCCGTCAACCAACCTGTCCCACCTCCACCGGAGTCTGGGCCGGTCCCGAAGTTCATCCCCGTGCCGAACAGCTCCTCGCTCGAGCTGCAGGTGGTCGTCGCCCCGCAAAACGTGTCTGCGGGCGCGCATTGCCGAAAGAGCCCCGTGGCTCCGCACGCGAGGTTGACGCCAATGGGGTATCGGTCGCCGCCCGTGCCCGTGTGAAATGCCAGGTTCTTGTCTCCGGGGTTGGCGGGGCTCCCGCCCCACGCGGAGTCGAGCAACACCACGAAGAAGTCGTTGAAGGCGGTGCAGACGTAGCTTGGATACTCTGCGCTCATGAAGTTCACGGAGAACGTGAACGACGCCGCATTGCGAGGCGCCCGGATGCGAAGCTCGAGCATCACCGAGTCGTGGGCGAAGCCCGTCGCGTCCGTGGCGGGACAGCCCGGGGCAGCCGGCAGCGCGCCGCCATTGGCCGTCAGCCAGTCCTCGGGGAAGCGGCTCAGCGAGCCGATCTCGAGCCCGCTGTAGAACGGAGTGAACCCCGGGTCGGTCTGTCCCGGCGCCGCCGCCGAGCCCGACGACAGCACGACCATGGAGGCGCCTCGCTGGAGCGGCGTGGCGCCGAAGGCAGGGCGGATCGACCGCTGCGCGGATGCTGGATCGCCGCACCCGCCCGCCAGCGCGAACCGCGCCTCGATCACGCCCCAGCGGCCAGACGCGGCGTCGGCCCGCCGGCAGAGGTCCATCGCCCGAGCGTACTCGAAGGGATCGGCGGAGGCGGATCGAAGGTCGGCATCGCACGGCGCCATCTCGGCGTTGTCGACGGTTCCGTCGCAGTCGTCGTCGAGCCCGTTGCCCGCGACCTCGATCGCCCCGGGGTTGACCCGCGCCGGTTCCGTGCACCCCTCGTCGGTCGAGTCGCAGCAATCGCAGGCACCGAAGCCGTCGCCGTCCTCGTCGCGACCGGGGCAGTACGGGCCGGCGAAGTCGGAAGCCGGCATCATCTCCCCGCACCGGGTCACGAGCGAGGGCGGCGCGTCCTCGGTCACCCAAGCGCCGTCGATCCCGCCGCCGTCGGGCCGCATGCGCATCGGCATGTCGGGCGCGAGCGGTGCCTCTTCCGTGCAAGCGCCGAGCGACACGGCGCAGAGGACCAAGCCCCAGAGCCCGAAGCGTCGGATCACCCCGCGCGCGCGACCGGCCCGGGCAGGCGGGCCTTCTCTCGAGGGTCCGGCCGTCGTCTCATCGCGCCTGAAGATCTCGTCTCGGAGCATCTCCTGCACAGTGCCGCAGGAGGGACCCGCTCATCAATCAATCCATCGTTCCACGGTGGCCTCCTGCCACACTCCTTTCTTTCGGGGCGAGACACCTCGCACGAGCGGCACGTCGAGCACGACGGGGTCTTGGGGCCCGTGGCAAAAAAGGACCGGGAGGGTCCGCACGAACCCCCGGTCCATTCAGTCCAGCCGCTGCGCACACACCCCTTCGAGGCAGTCGAGGGCGATGTCCCCTCGGCCACGACAGAGAACGAACTCGACTACGACAGGGGTTTGGGGGAGGGCTCCTGCGGTCGGTGGAGGGCTTGCCAGGTCGCGGTAGCAGGCCCTCGGTGTCCAAGAGAACCGCGACACTCGCGAAGCGGAGCTCGAGGAGGCCCTGCGCGCTGATGAACATGCTGCGCCGACGATCGCGGCGCTGCTGGGCGTCGGTTCCAGGCTGACCGCTGTCGAGTTCGATCGCGAGCTGCGCGTTTCGCGGCATCGTGATCACGCGGATCGCAGCATCGTGATCACCCGGAGCGCGGCATCGTGATCACGCGGATCGCAGCATCGTGATCACCCGGATCGCCATCGTGGTCACGTAGATCACGGCATCGTGATCACGGAGATCGCCGTCGTGGTCGCGACGGGGATCTGCACCCGAGTGCGTCGGCGAGGGCCTCCATCCTGCCGATTCGAGCCCGTGCCACTCGCATCGATCCATCCGAGTGCCACGTGCTCTCGGTGGAGCAGAAGGGACCCGACCTTCATTCATCGTTCCACGGTGGCCGCCTGCCACGACCTTCTTCTTTCAGGGCGAGGCACCTCGCACGAGCGGCACATCGAGCGCGACGGGGTCTTCAGGGCTCGGCCGCGCACCGCTCTGGCGGATCGCCCCGACGCGGAGGCCGTGCGCTTCGATCGCCGCGAGCTCCCCAGGCGCGAGCCCGTGCCTGGACTCGAGACGGTCTCCTGGCTGCAAGCGCGCCGGTGAGAGCGCTCCGTCGGCGAGGAGATCGACGCGACGAGGTCGGTAGCCCCAGCCGATGCGGAGCGCGAGATCCGTGTCGCAGCGCGCGCGCGCGCCGAGGGTGAGGACCAGCGTCGCGCTCCCGTCGGCCGAGCGCTCGATCCGAGCGCCGTGGAGCGCGAGGCATCGGGTGAGCGCGCGACCTTCCTCGACGGGCGCACGCCCGACGATGTGACGGAGGCCGACGTCCTCGCTGCGCGGCGCACCGCGCGCCAGGAGATACACGCCGTCTCGCGCGTGCACGAGCGCGTGATCCTCGCGCGCGAGCCAGTCGCGCAGGAGCGGCTCTTCCTCGGTCCGGAGCAGCTCCTCCCGGTGGGCGTCGAGCCGGCGATGCCACGCATCGAAGAGAACATAGTCGGCCTCGGTCTCGGGAGGAGGGGCGCGCCGCAGCGTGCGCCGCTCCGAGAAGTGCGCGAGCACCCGCTCGGGCGCCTGGATCGAGGCGCCCTCCGGCACGAGGGAGACAGCCTGCTCGAGCGCCGCACCGCTCGTGTCCGCCTGGTACGCGAGCGCGTCGAAGCGCGCCGACAGCGGCGAGCCGCCGTGCAGCACGTGCGCCACGAGCGCGCTCGCGAGCAGCGGAGGTCCCGCTCCCGCGCCTCCGATCGGGCGGCCGAGCGCCCGGGCGACGCTCGCAGCACGCGCCGCCCCGACGACCGATGCGGCGACGAGGATGGGCACCGCAGGCGTGAGGTAGTGCGAGTCGAGAAAGAGCGTGGTGGGAAATGCCGAGAGCAAGTTGAGCGCGAGGATGGGAAACGCGAGCGCGAGCCACTCGGGCGCGAGGAATGCGAGCAACGAGAGCGGCGCCGTCACCACGAGCAGGTAGGGCGCGCGCTCGGGTCGCGCGAGCCAGGCGAGCAGCGCGCCGGGCTGCGTCGCGATCGCGGCCAGCGCGCTCGGCGGGCTCGGGCCCCACCGCCCGAAATGCTGCACGAACGAGCCCTCGGCCGGGGCGTAGCGGCGGTGGAAATAGCCCAGGAACACCGCGAGATAGAGCAAAGAGAGCGCGGCGATCGCCGCACCGACGCGGCGCTTCGCGGGCTCTCTGGAACCGAAGACCAGCCCGGCCCCGAAGAGCGCCACCACGAGGGCGAGATCCTCGCGGCACGCGAGCACCCCAAGCGCCGACCACGCGAGGCCATGCACGTTGCGCCGGTGCAGCGACTCGGCGGCCCACGCCAGCGGGAGCACCGCGAGCGTGCCCGGATGGAAGTCTCCCGTGGCGACGTGCCAGAGGTTCGGATGAAGCAGCCAGCCGAGCGCGCCCACGAAGGGCGCGAGCGCCGCGAGCCCGCCCTCGCGCGGGCTCGTGCGGAGCGCGCGCGCCGAGAGGCGCGCGAGGGGCCAGGCTGCGGCGGCCACCGCGATCGACTGCGCGAGGAGCAACGTGCGGACCTGCCCGAGGACGAGGCCGATCCTTCCGAGCAGCTCGAGGGGCCAGACCAGATGGAGGCCGAGCACGTGCGCGTCGAGGAGCGGCTCCCACGCATCGCCGTGCGCATCTCCCCAGGCGAGCCGCGCGTAGAACGCGAGGTCGAAGTTGCGGTTGTGGAAGGTCGCGTAGCGTTGCCACGCGAGCGCGAAGAAGCCGAGCGCTGCGGCGGACGCGAGGGCACCGATCGCCCCCCGCTCGCGGGCGCCGACCGAGCCATCGTCGCCGAACGCCGCGCGGAGCGAGGCGCCGACCGCGTCCCGCGCGGTCTCGAGCCTCGCGCGGGCCGTTCGCGGGCGCGCGTTCGTCAAGCCGCTGTCGGGCGCGTCGGGCACGGGCCTGCTCAGCTACCACGCGAGCCGCGGCGAGCCAGGATCGATCAGGGAGCGCGCGGCGGCGCGTCGGACGCGGGCGGCGAGGGCAGGGGCTCGCCGCGCGCGACGCGCGATCGAGGGCATTCGTCTCGAACGCGCGCACGAGGGTCGCGCGCCCATCCTCCGGTCGCGCGACCCCGTCGAGCAGCCACCACTCGCCGCGCGCACGCGCATGTGTGATGTCGAGGAGCAGAAACCCGCGATGCTCCTGCTCGGTGAACCGGAGGTGGGGTGTGCTCGCGAGGAGAGCACGCTCGGTCTCGCGCGGATCGCTCGCCAAGGTCGGGGACGACACGGCGGAGGTGCCCCACTCGACCCCGAGCGAGCCGCGCTGCGTGCTCGCCTCGTAGGTCGGCCCCGGGAGATCGAGCGCGAGGCTCGAGTGCGTGTCTCCTGTGACCACCACGACGGGGGCCGGCGCGCCGGCGATGGCCTCGAGGATGCGCGCGCGCTGCGCGGGGTAGCCGTCCCACGCGTCGAGGTTGTTCTGCGCCGCGAACGGCGCGAGCACGACCTGGTTCGCGACGACCGTGAACGACACGTCCCGCGACGCGAGCCAGCCGCGCAGCCAGCGCTCCTGCTCGTCGCTCACGAGGCGCCGATCGCGACGCTGCCAGTCGGCCTCGTCGATGGGTGGGGGGTCGCGTCCATCCATCCGCGTGTCGAGCAGGACGATACGGGTGAGGTCGCCAAGCTGGAGCGTGCGGTGCACGCGCGTCTCGTCGCGCACAGGCGTCCACTCGAAGAAGGCCCGGCGCGCGGCCTCCACGCGGTCGGCCCAGGGGCCCAGCACCTCAGGATCGTGGCCGGGCGCACCCGCGCGGTGGGCGTTGTTCGCGAATTCGTGGTCGTCCCAGACGACGAGCAGCGGATGCTGCCGCGTGAGCTCGGCCAGGTCGGGATCGAGGCGGTACCGCGCGTAACGCCTCCGGTACTCCGAGAGCGTGACGGTCGTATGCGGGGGGTCGAGCGGGCGCAGCGAGCCGTACTCGCCGTCGCCGTACTCGTAGATGGAGTCCCCCAAATGCACGATCGCCCAGAGATCAGGGCGTTCTGCGAGGCGTCGGTAGGCCTGGAAGTGGCCGGCGGCGAAGTTCGAGCAGGTCACGACTCCGAGGCGCACGTGCGCGGTCGGCCCCTCCGGCAGCGTCCGGGTGCGACCGAGCGGGCTCATGCCGTCTGCGGTCCGGAAGCGGAAATAATAGGTCGATCCGGGCGAGAGCCCCTCGAGGTCCACCTTCACGCAGCCATCGCGCTCGGGCTCCGCGAGGGCGAGCTCACGCGTCACCGGTGCGCTCGCGTCGGGATCCTCGAAGACCTCGAGCTCGATCTCCTCGGGCTCGCGCACGTCGAGGCGCGTCCAGAGGACCACCGATCGAGCGGTGGGGTCGCCGCTCGCGACGCCCCAGGCAAAGCGCGGGCTCGGAGGCGTCGGCCTCGGCTCGCAGGCTGGAAGGAGCGTCCCCACGGTGAGGGCGCCCCCTGCGTGGAGGATCTCTCGACGACGCATGCTCGAGCGAGGAGCGTACACTCGGAACGCGCGCGCGCCCGCCGGCCGCGCGGTACGGTGCCACGATGCGAACTGAAAACGCGGCGTCTCCGCTCGTGCTCACGCTGCGGAGCACCCTCGTCGCGCTCGATCCGGAGACGGGCGCGCACCGATGGAACGTGCGTCTCCCGATGCAAGTGCGGCGCGTCTTTCCGGTCGAGGGAGGGCTCTTGCTCGTCCTCGCGGAGCCGGGAGTCCGCGGGGCGATCGCGCTCGTGGAGCTCTCCGGGGGCATGGTGCTCCGCCGCATCGAGCTCGACTTCGACCCTTCCGGCGCCGCGCTGGAAGAGGGCGGTCGCCTCTTCGTGGCCAGCGAGAGCGGCGTCGCGTGCGTGACGAAGGACTGCCAGCTCGTCTGGTCCGGTGGCATCCGCGCGGTGCAGCGGGGGCTCTTCGGCGCCGAGAGCGTCCTCGTGATCGGCGGGCCCGACGGCAAGGAGCGCGCGCAGATCGCGGTCGGGGACCAGACCCACTCGGGCAACGCGGGCCTCGTCCTCCGAGCGCTCGTTTCGCAGCCGGACCTCCGTGACTGAAAGCACGAGAGACAGTCGCGTTTCGCGAACGAATCCCAGCGCGGGATCCGGGGGAAACATCTCCAGCGCGGGGCGCCTGCGCCGCGCAGGGATCGCTGTCCTGGTCGCAGTCGCCTTGTCTTTTGCGCGTCCCGCGTCGGCGCAGGAGGCCGAGCGCATCGCCCCGCCGCTGCCCGCACCGGAGCTCGAAGGCGACCCGCCCGCCTCGGAGCTGCGGGTGCTGCCTGCCGATCCCTGCACGCGCCTCACGCTCGTGCTCTCGGAGCTCGATGCCCAGGACGCGCGCGCGAGCTGTCTCGCAGGCGTTCGGCTCGCGAACCGCCAGGATCGCATCGACGAGGGTGTCGTGCTTCTCGGCTTCGGCCTCCTCAGTGCGATCGCGGGGGGTGTGACGGCGGGCATCGGCGCCGGCGACGGCAATGACCTCCTGGTCTCGGTCGGCGTCGGCACCGCCGGCTGGGGCGCGATCAACGCGGCGCTCTCGTTCGCGCTCTTCGACCTCGAGGGTGCCGCCCTGCGCGAGATCGAGGACGACCGCTCTCTCACGAGCGAAGCGCTCCTGCGGGCCCGCGACCGCGCCGCCGCCGCGCAGGACCAGACGGCCATGATCCTCGCCGTCAACACGGGAATCGACGTGTTCTACGTCGCGACGGGCGTCTTCCTCGCGGTCCTCGGTCAGCAGGCCGAGCCCCAAGACCGCGGGCTCTTCGGCTATGGCCTCGCGATGGCCGCGCAGGGAGCCTTCCTGCTCGCCTACGACGGTGTGACCTGGGCCTTCGCGGCCGAGCGCGCCGGCAGGCTTCGGGCCCTGCTCGCGGACCCGAGCACCCAATGATTCGGGTGCAGATCACACCGCGTCGGCCCAGCACGAGATCCCCCTCCCGCGTGCGGGCGGGGAGCCGGACGCGCGCACCGGCGGAGCTGGGCCGAGCTGCACCCCGATGATTCGAGTGATGCGCCCTCAGAGCATGAGTCACTTGGATTGACTCATGCTCTGACGTTTCTGACCGGAGGGTCTGGCCGCAGCCCCTCCCTCTCGCCGAGTGAATCGGCGAGAGCCTCCCTCCCGCCGATTCGAGCCCGTGTCACCCGCATCGATCGATCCGAGTGCCACGTGCTCTCAGCGCGGCGGAAGAGGCGTTCGGCGCGTGAGGTAGAAGGTGCGATCCACGCGGCCCGTCGAGTCGAAGCCGACGATCAGCGTCGGTCCCGCGGGCAGGTCCGGATCTCCGGGGGCGTGACCGATCTCGTAGATCCAGTCGGTCGCCCGGAAGTCGCGGCGCGCGCACAGTCCGTTCGCTCCGCAGCTCTGGCCGCGCCCGAGGCGCGCGGCGAGCTCGTGCTGGAACATCCCCTCGAGCACGCCCCCGCGGCTCACCTCCTCGGCGAGCTGGTTGTGGCCCTCGAGAACGGACGCATCGCTCACCTCGGCCTCGAGGGCTGCACGCAAGCGCGTGAGCGAGCCCTCGCGGTCGACCGCGGGCCCGCAGGCCGCGAGGAGGGCGAGCAGGGCGAGCAGGGCGAGCCGAAACCTCATGATTTGCACCGTACCATACGAGGGAGCCCATCTGTCCGCGGCCTCCTCGGCCGGCGGGCGTCCCTCGCGCGGGGGTGCACGCGCCCTGCGTCGGGTACATCGTCCCTCCATGCCTGGACTCGACACGGATCTCGCGCTGCTCGCTTTCCTCGACGTGCTCGTCGAGGAGAGGAGCGTGACGGCTGCGGCCAAGCGGCTCGGGATCACCCAGTCTGCAGCAAGCCAACGCTTGGCCAAGCTTCGCCAACACCTCGAGGATCCCGTCGTCGTCCAGAAGGGGAGAAAGCTCGTGCCGACTGCGCGCGTCGAGCAGATCGCGCCCGAGCTCCGCAAGACCCTCGGAGCGCTTCGCGTCCTCGTACGGGCGAAGCCCGCCTTCGACCCGGGGCGCGACGAGCGGACGTTTCGATTCGCCTCTTCCGACATCGGGCAGTTCGTCGGGCTCCTCGGGATGATGGACGTCGCTCGTCGGCACCTCGCTCCCAGCCTGCGGTTTCGGGCCCTGACGGTCCCGAGCGACCCCTTCGGAGCGCTCGAGCGAGGCGACCTCGACTTGATCCTCGGCGTCCCCGACATGCCGCTGCCCGGCTCGCTGCGTCGACAACGGATGTACCAACACGACTTCGTGGTCGTGGGGCGGGCTGGACATCCGGCGCTGCGGGGAGGTCCGCTGTCACTCGATGCCTACTGCCGCGCGGAGCACATCGTGACGATGCCGGTGGGAGATAGCGTCAACCCCGTCGAGACCGCACTCGCGGCGATCGGCCGCGAGCGAACCGTGACCGCGCGCGTGAGCCACTTCCTCGTCGCCGCGCACATCGCCTCGAGCACGGATCTGCTCATGACGGCGCCTCGCCTGGTCGGGATGCTGGCGGAGCGCCTTGCCCTCTCGGTGCACTCGCCGCCGTTCGAGATCCCGCCGGCCACGCTCTTCATGCTGTGGCACGAGCACTCCGACTCGGACCCCGCGCACGCGTGGATGCGCGAGCGTGTGATCGAGGTCACCTCCGCGACGAAAGGCGATGTCGAAGAGCCGCTCGCTCCGCCCCGTTCTCGCGCGCGCCGCGCTCGCGCGTGACGGCGCCGATCCCCCGAGCCGACGAGCGCCCGTACAGCACTTTCCCAAAGGGGAGCTCTCTTCTGCCGCGCCCGCGTTGATCCGAACGCCTCGGCCCGCGGGCGTCGACCCAAGCGTGCATGAGCGTCGCTGATAGCGGCCATGCAGCCTTCGTGTTGGTGAGTCCGGTCGGCGGACCTCACAACATCACCTGTCGCGCTCGTTCGCCCCACCGGCGAAGAGCGCGCGAAGGAGGCTCATGAGTTTCTCGACGACCTGGCGGTCGGTCGCGGGCGTGGCTGTGTTGTCGCTCGCGCTCGGATCCATCCTGCACCAGCACGCCGCCGCGGAGCCGAGCAGCCCGACCGAGGCCAGCGCCTCGGCCGCTGGGGCCCGAGGCGAGCCCGCAGGCGTCCCAAGCCCCGGGCCGTCAAGCCCCGATGACGGCGAGGCGCAGCGCGCGAATCCCTACTTCGAGAGCTTGATGCCTGCGTCGGACCGCTTCCGCTTCCGGGCCCGGGTCACCGAGCGACTCGAGGCTGGCCACTACACCTACTGGCACCTTCGCGAGGCAGGGGGCCAGTCCCGCTTGGTGGTCTCGCTCGATCTCGGTGCCTCGCCGACGGGCGAGTGGGTCGAAGCCTTCGTGGTGGGCAGCGCAGCGCCATTTCGGTCGAGCCGGCTCGATCGCGAGTTCGATTGGCTCGGCTTCGCCGTCGTGCGCGCGTCCGAGTGAGCGAAGGCCCGAGGCGCAAACACTCTGTACGCGGGGCAAGCCCCGTCGATTGGCAAGAATCACAAAGAGGAGAATGAAGATGTCCAAAGCGCTCGTGTGCTCCGTGGCTCTCTCGGTGGTGGCCGGCTGCGGCACCACCACCCCCCCGCCAGACGCGGCCACGTCGATGTCCGACGCGAGCTCGCCGGGGCTCTGTTCGCATGAAGGCCCCTTGGAGAGCGACATCGCCTTCGACGGCCCTCCCGGCATGACCTCTCCGACGCCCGTCTTCTTCGGCCCGGGCGCGGACATGGACGGCGCGCTCGTGGCGCGACCACCCGCGGCGGGCTGGGTCGTCGCCTCGACCTATCTCCGATTGAACCCCGACAACCTCGGAGTCTTCGGCGAGCGCGCGGGGGCGGTGGTCGAGACGCTCTTCACGAGCCCGGGCCTGGTCGCGATGAGCACGAGCAGGTCGGACTCGTGCGGGACGGTGCGCACGTTGACGATCTGGGAGAGTGAGGAGGCGATGCTCGACTTCGTCGGCAGCCCCGCGCACATGGCGGCCATCGGCGCGACGCCGCTCATCAGCCGCGGCGGTTCGGTGACCGCGCACTGGATGGCAAGTACCGTGGAGGAGGCGAGCTGGACCGAAGTCGAATCGCGGATCCGCGCGGACGAAGGGCCCTTCTACTGACGGCCCTTCTGGCCGACGGCGCGACCGAGCACGCCCCGATCTTCCGGCGAGCGGCGGCGCTGGGCGCGTGTCCGGCCGGGGGCCCAAGCCGCGCCGCGTCCGCACATCGAACCCCTTGCGGACCGCCACGCGGCTCCCGGACGATGCGCCGGATGCCGACATCCCCGCCCGGACCCGCTTCGCCATGATGGTGCCCACGAAGGGGAGCTGGCTCCAGCTCGTGCTCCGCTACCGCGGGACCGAGCTCCCGCGCACGAAGTACCGGATCGCCGGAGTGGTGGCGCTCGCGTGCGTCGTCACCTACGCCGAGCTCGCGCTCGAGGACGCGCAGTTCCACTCCGACCTCCACCCGCTTCCCTTCACGCTCATCGGCTTCGCGCTCTCGATCTTTCTCGGCTTCCGCAACAACACGGCCTACGACCGCTGGTGGGAGGGACGCAAGCTCTGGGGCTCGCTCATCAACACGACCCGCTCGCTCGCGAGGCAGGTCCTCACGCTCATCGGCGAGGTCCCCGAGGGCCGCACCCTCTCGAGCGCCGAGAGAGAGGAGATCCAGGCCTTGCAGGCCGAGCTCGTGCGCCGCGTGATCGCCTTCACCCACGCGCTGCGCCTCGGCTTGCGGGGCATCGATGACCTGTCGGATTTGAAGAGCTTCCTCTCGCCCGACGAGCTCGCCTCCCTCGCGTCCGAGACGAACCGCCCCTCCGCGATCAGCAAGGGCACAGCCGATCTCATCCAGCGCGCCTGGGCGCGCGGGTGGGTGCACCCGCTCCACGTCGGTCTCCTGGAGCAGTCGCTGGTCTCGCTCACGGACATCCAGGGTGCGTGCGAGCGAATCAAGAACACGCCCATCCCGCTCTCGTACACGACGCTCATCCACCGTATCGTCGCGGTGTACTGCTACGGCCTCCCCTTCGGCGTCGTCAGCGAGGTCGGCGCCCTCACGCCGTTCGTCGTCCTCGTCGTGTCCTACGCGTTCTTCGGTCTCGACACGATCGGCGACGAGATCGAGCAGCCTTTCGGCACGGACGACAACGACCTCCCGCTCGACCAGATGAGCCGGCTCATCGAGGTGAACCTCCGGCAGCGCCTCGGTGAGACGGACCTGCCTCCGCTCCTCGAGCCTGTCGGTGAGTTCTTGAGCTGATCCTGGGGGACGAAGGGCGAAGACGAAATGTCCGGTCCCGGACGTGCGTTCCGAGGCGGTGCGCTCGTCTCGCGCTCGGGACCGAGCTTCCATGAAGAAGCGTGGGTCCGAGGGACATCCCGCTCGGTTCGGCGCATGATGTCGGGAGTTCGGAACGTCTCGGAGGTCCCATGAAGGATCGCGCCTCTCTCGGTCGGATCGCGCTCGTCGCCGGCGCGCTCGTCGCGCTCGCGGGGGCGGCGGCGTGGGCCCGCCTCGCTTCGGAGGAAGAACCCCTCGGGGAGACCGGCCTCGCGACCGATCCGGCGACCGGCTCGGTGCTCCTCGATCTCGACGACGACGCGTCGGACGACGCCTGGGCCGTGGCCCGTGACGCGATCGCCCGTGGTGTCGCGCCGTACGCCTTCGTGATCGACGGCTCCCCCCGCGACGAGCTCGGGGCGCTCCTCTCGGACGAGGCCGAGCTCTACCGCCTCGAGGTGCCCGCGTCCGAAGTGAGCGACGTGCTCCGCGAGCTCGAGGCCGACGCCGACGTGGAGGCCGCCGAGCGCGAGCGGAGCTGGTCTCTGCCGGAGGGTGAGGCCTTCTCCATCGCAGCGAGCCCGCGCTCCGACGCGACGAGCGACGGGCCCTCGGGCGCCGACCGCGAGGGCTTCACGCCGAATGACCCCTACTACCGCCACCAATGGCACCTCGACCTCATCGGGATGCCGCGGGCCTGGCAACGTGCGTGCGGCGACGGGGTGGTCGTCGCGGTCATCGACACGGGCGTCGCGTACGAGGCGCACGACCGCTTCCTCCAGGCCCCCGATCTCGCGGGCACGCGCTTCGCGCCGGGCTACGACTTCGTGGATCGAGACGCCACGCCCGACGACGAGCACGGCCACGGCACGCACGTCGCAGGCACCATCGCGCAGGCGACGAACAACCGCCTGGGCGTCTCGGGCGTCGCCCCGGGCGCGATGATCATGCCGATCCGCGTGCTCGACCGGAACGGCTCGGGGAGCTGGGGGAGCATCGCGGCGGCCATTCGCTTCGCCGCCGACCATGGCGCGCACGTCATCAACATGTCGCTTGGCGGAGGCTCGCGCTCGCGCTCGATCGAGCGCGCGATCGAGCACGCGCACCGGCGTGGCGTCGTGATCGTCGCGGCCGCCGGCAACACCGGCCGTGGCCCCGTCGAGTACCCCGCGCGACACGCGCACGTGATCGCGGTGAGCTCCGTCCGCTACGATCGCGAGATCGCGCCGTACAGCTCGCGCGGTGCGGGCCTCGACATCGCCGCCCCGGGCGGGGACCTCCGCGTCGATCAGAACGGCGACGGTCTGCCGGACGGTGTGCTCCAGAACACCCTGGTCGGTCGCGATCCGCGCCGCTTCGATTACCTCGCGTGGCAAGGCACCTCGATGGCTGCGCCGCACGTCGCCGGCGTCGCTGCGCTCGTGCGCTCCACGGGCGTCACGGACCCCGACGCGATCGAGCGCACGCTGCTCTCGAGCGCGCAGGGCCTGGGCGATCCGGCGCTCTACGGCGCCGGCCTCGTCCGCGCGGACGCGGCGATCACGCGCCAGCTCGACCATCGCGGCGCTGCGCGCGGCGCTTGGGCCCTGGGCCTCGCGGCGGTGGCGCTCGGATCGCTCGCGCGTCGTCGTCGGCTGGGCCTGCCGCGCGCGTGGCTCGCCGCGCTCGTGGGCTTCGTGCTCGCGGGTGGCCTCGCGATCGCTCCGCTCGGCTCGCTGCTCGGCTCGCTCGGCCTACCGCTCGCCGCCGAGGTGATGGCGGAGGGCCTCTCGGGCGTGGGCGCGTTCGGGGCCGTCGGCCTGCTCCTCGTCGCGGCCGTTCCCGTAGGCCTCACCGTGCTCACGCTGCACAAGCCCGCGGCGCGCCCGTTCCTCGTCGGCCTCGGCTTCGCCTCGTCGGCGACGCTGCTCGTCGAGGCGCTCGATCCCAGCGTGGCGACGTTCGGTGGCTGGCTCGCCGGTCCCCTGCTCGTGCTGGGCGCGGCCGCGGTCGCGCTGCTCGCCCGTCAGACGGCGCGCGCCGAGCAGACCTGAGAGCACGCGCGCTCCACGAGACCCCCTGCACCCAACTCACTCGGGTGCAGATCGGCCCAGATCCGCCGGTGCGCGCATCCGGCTCCCCCGCCCGCAAGCGGGCGCGGGATCTCGTGCTGGGCCGACGCGGTGTGATCTGCACCCGGTTCACTCGGCGAAGGGGAGAGCTCCCCGACACGGAGCCTCCGGACGCGGAGGCCCATGGTTCAGCCGCGCCGCTTCGGACCGTCGCTCGCGCTCGCGGGGCGCTCGAGCTCGCGCCCTCGTCCGGGCTGCGCGACGTAGACGACGTGCTTGGGGCCGCCGCCGCCCACCACCACCTTGCGCGCGTCGAAGCCCGCCCGCTGGAGATGCTCGACGAAGCTCGGGTCCGGCTCTTCGCCCCAGACGGCGTAGATCCCGCCGGGCCGAAGCGCCGCGCGCACGGACGCGAGCGCGCGCGGTCCGTAGAGGCGAGCGTTGGCGCGCGCCCGCCCGCGGCTCGGGCCCTCCATCAGGTCGAGCACGATCGCGTCGTAGCGGCGCGAGGGCACGCGCGCGGCCTCTTCCACGAAGCGCATGACGTCGCCGAGCCTCACGCGGACGCGCGGATCCGAGGCGGCGCCGCCGTTGATCGCGGCGAGCGGGCCGAGGCACCAGCGCACGATCGGCTCGTGCAGCTCGGCGACCTCGATCTCCGCGCCGCGGCCCACCGCGTCGAGGAGCGCGCGCACCGTGAAGCCGAGCCCGAGCCCGGCCGTGAGCACGCGCGGATGCGGTCGATCGGTGAGGCGCTCGAGCGCGAGCCGCGCGAGCGCGTCCTCGCTGCGGTGCAGCATGCTGCTCATGAGCACGCGGCCCTCGATCGTGAGGAGGAAGTCCCGCGTGCCGCGCTGCCGGAGGGCGAGCGCGCCATCCGAGGTCACGGCTTCGTCGAGCGTTCTCCAGGGCTGCACGGAGCGACCATAGCGCGCCGCGCGGGGCGACCCTAGCGCGCCGCGCGGGGCGACCCTAGCGCGCCGCGCGGGGCGACCCTA
>JBKDQC010000400.1:0-6156 GCA_046342295.1 Deltaproteobacteria bacterium
CCCTCGACGCTGACAGAGGCCGATCACCACGCCACCACGGTGCTCACGCAGCGGATACCATCCCCTCGATCGTACCGGCGGCGAGGAGCCACCGAGAGAGCGTCGCTTGCGGAACCCCGACCTCCTTCGAGAGCGCGGTCGCCGACACGGCTGCCTGTCCGCTCATCCGCGGCACCCTCTTCCGCTTGAACTTCTCCGAGTACACCTGCATCTCGTCGTCGCTTCCTCCGCCCGTCAGGAGCTCACGGTCACGCGACATCTCGCGCGATCAAGAGGCGACAACTCTTCTGACACAGGGGGAACACGACGTCGCTTGGCGAGCAACTCGCGCATCCGTTTGCGGAACGTCACGCCCGCGAGATGTCGCGGACGTGCTCGAACTCGCGAGCTGCAGCGCAGCATGTGGCGCCATCAAAACCGTCGTAGTGCGCGCACTTGGGCGATCGTATGCGGCACATCGCCGCGTGCAGTGAGCCATTGATTCAGCTTCTGGACTGCACCACGCATCAGCACCTCGACCTGCTCCGGGCTCATTTCGAATTCGAGCGTCCCAAAGCCTTGCGTCGGCAGCGCACAGAGTAGCGAGGCATACGCCTCATCCTCCGTACGGTCGTTGCCGCTCAGTGCGGTTTCGAATACGCGGGCGATGCGATCCAGCGCGCGCGAGTGAGGCCTTGTGGCCTTCGGCGCTGGCGCTCCCGGAGGTGCATGGCGACCGTCGAGGCGAAGTGCGAGCACCTGCGTCTCGGGGCTTGGTGCGCGCCCCATGACCTTCTCGATCCAAGGCTCTTCGGAGACGAGAAAACGCAGCGCTAAGTTGGACGTGATCCCGCCGTCTACGATGGCGTGATCGACCATCTCGCGTCCGAGGTACGTGCCCCAGGCTCGGGCCCAGTGCACCTCCGGCCACAAGAACGGGATGCTCATCGACATGCGCACAGCCGCGACCAGCGGCACATCGGGTGCGGTTCGATGATTCAGCGCAATGAGCTCCTCCGCGGTCGTGTCCGAGGCGATGAGGGTCAGGTCGTTGCCAGTGCGCGCGAAGAGCTCACCCAACGTCCACGTGCTCATCGCACGCCCCTCCGCATCAAGCCGCTCCACAAGCCACGCCACGAACCCCTCCGCGGAGTAGATCCCGCCGCGCTCCACAAACGAAAAGACGCTCGCGAAGAGGTCCACGTGCAGGAGCGCGCGCAGCCCGAGGAGCTCGATGTTTCGGCCGACCAAGTCGACCCAATGCGGGTGCGCCATCGCCTCGCCGAGCATGCTTGAGCGAAGCTCGTCATCCGTGAAGCCGTTTGGCGTACGGATGAAATCCGTCATGCGCGATGCGCCCGATGGAAGTCGTTCAAGACCCACTTGCCAGAGCGCATCCGCCGTGTAGCCGGCGGCCACGAGCGTCGCCGTGATCGCGCCCGCTGAGGTGCCCACGAGTCGACCAAACCTGAACCCTCGCCGCTCCAGTTCAGATACCGCACCGTTCAGCGCGAGCCCACGCGCGCCGCCACCTTCAAACACCACATCGAGCGTTCGGTTCTCCATCATTTCGAACCTCAAATCGCGATGCTTGCAGCGATGTTTTCGGGCAGGAGGAAGGGGTAGGGAGGCTTGCCCGCCTTGGTGAGCGCGTCGTTGCGCGTGCGGATCTGAAGGGAGATCTCTTGCAGCCGGGCGCGGAGTGGAAAGACCGAGTCGTAGACATTCAGATCAGCGAGGGTGTCGTCAGAGGGTGTCGAGAGAAGCCACGCGAAGCTGATCTGGAAGTGACTAATCGCCGGGCCCGGCAGTGCCGCCGCGACATACGAAGCCTCGATTTCTTCCGTACCTTCGGGCATCGCTCGGAAGAGCGAGTCGGGTCGATTGGGCACGTACGAGAGAAACTCGAACTGCGAGAAGTTGACCACGGAGTGCTGAGCACTGACGGACCAGATCAGCGTCTGCAGCGCCTGCGTGAGCAAGGCGCGCGATGCGAAGGCTCTCGGGAAGCCAGGGATGTCTGCACGTGCCGGGTCGGTGCACTCCGCGGCCCATGCCGCAAGGGCGGTGTCCGCAGCCACAGCGGCATCGGAAGCGTAGAATTTCGCGACCACCGCTTCGACGTAGCTGCCGATCGCATTCCAAACGAGGAAGCCATCTTCGCGGAAGTAGTAGCCCTCCAGCCCATCCGATTTCGCCTCGTCAAAGCCGCGCGCGGCGAGCTCTGCGGGGAACGCGCGCTCGAAGAAGTCGTACTTGCGCCAGGCCGCAAGGAACATCTCCAGGGCCTGCGCCGTCCCCGTCGAGAACGTGCGATCCGTGAAGGGGGCAATGTCCGAGACCAACGTCTCCCGAGCCAAGAAGTTGATGCCCAGCGTGTCTTGAAAGTGGGGTCGCAAGAGAATCGCGATGGGGTGTTCGGCAGGCAACGCGTTGTGTGTTGCGACGGCGAAGGGCTCCATCGCCAGATGCCCAAAACCCAAGTGGAAGAGCCACTGGTGGTATTGGTTGTCAGCGCACGCCACGTGCAGCTTCGCCAAGCGCCAGCGATTGGGTGGCGTCACGCCCGGCACATAGATGTCGTTGCCCGAGGCGTTGCGTGTGAGCTGAATGGCGGCGAGGTTGAGCCGCGCGCCCTCCGCGGTCTTCTCCTTGAAGACGAGGACGAGCGGTGCGTAAATGAACATATCTCGATATGGTTTAATCGGTACGAGCGCCTCGTAGTCGAGCAGGAAGAGTCGCTTCGCTGCCACGAGTGTCGCCAGTGAATCTCCACCGGGCTGGAGGGCACGCATCGACTCTGGAACCTGGCCAACCTCCGTGAGGCAACGGATGACCATGGGGCCGACGCCTTGGATGAACTGCCGTGCGAGCTCCGCGTCTTCCGCGGCGTGGTCGACGACGTACTGCGGCGCCGGCACATAGCCGCCGAAGTAGGCGAGGTAGGGGTCCTTCGTATCCACCGCCGCGCGCGTCACGAACTGTGCTTGCGAGTAGAGATATTCAATCCCGCGCTCAAGCATGCGACTCAGCTTTTTCGGGCTCAGCGCCTCTTCCGGCGGTAGCCCCTTCACCATGCGCGGGAGCTCCTCCAAAGGTACGTCAGGAAGCGCTGGCACACGCGGATAGCGCGCGTATCCATAAGTCTTCTCGGGCCCTGCAGCGAACTGCTGTGCGAGCGACATTGCTTGCCCAACGAGCTTGTGAAGGCCTGCCTCCAGCGTCGCGAGGTGGTTCAACGCTTGTTGCTCCTCTGTGAGCGGCAGCGCCGAGCCTGAGCTGAGATCAAGCGTTAGGCCGACCGTCAGTGTTCCACCGCCGCCTTGCAGCAGCGGCAACGTGCGCACTTCATGGCGACGCTCCGCGAGTGTGTGCAGGTCGACACTGGCCTCGCCGAGAAAGGCGTCCTCGCCGAGGTTGGCATCGAAGATGGCGATCGAGAGCTTTCCGCGCTCGTTCAAGACCTGCAGCGTCATCGTCTCATTCCACACGGGCGAGCTTGTGAACAAGCGCTGCTTGCTGCGCTGAGGTGCTGCATCGTCGAGTCGCACGAGTGCGTACGCATCGATGGGAAAGAGCCTTCCGTTGTGAAGCCCCGTCGCACTCGTTAGCTCCACCTTCAGGGTGCCGAGGGCGGGATGAAAGTGCCGATCAAGGGATGCGATCGCGTCGCGATAAACGCCCTGCTGCGCTGAGAGAATCGCTCCTCGGGCCAGGCCACCGCCTTCTGTCCAAGAGCTCCACGTGACCTGCGTCGATGTTGCACTCGCCGCTGACATCACGACCGTCGTGGCGATGCCGTCGATGCTGATCGGCATGTCGGTGCTCACGAAGTCGTAGCGCTCCACGTGCTTGGCATCATCGCGCTCCACGAGCTTCTCGCGGTACCCGTGGCCGGTCGTCGTTTCAAAACTTCGGAGCGCACCGACCACGTCCTCCCCAGGGGCGTCGAGCTTCACCCATTTGTAGATGGGCCACCATTTCATGATGTCGCCAAAGGGAGCGAAGAGCTTCCAGACTTGGTCGATCGGCGCGCGAACGATGCCTGTCACCTGAACCGTCGGAGCGGATGTCTTGATATCGATGTTCATGACTTCCCCCTTCACTTCGTGGTCACTGCAAAACGCTTCTGTACCCAGGCGAATCGTGCGCGGAAGGCCTCCGCCAACGCACGCTTCACGTCCTCCCCGCGAAGGCCGTCCTTGGGGACAAAACACTGCGTGTATGTGACTTGGGTCTGGCCTGGCGCCGTCTCTTCGAGCGTGAGTGTGCCGAGGTACATGCGCACAGGCATCGGGCTGCCGAGGGGCTCGTAGACCAGCGTCCGCTTCGCGTCGTCCCGCGACCACATGCGCTCGTCGATGTGCGTGCCGTCGTCGAAAAAGACCGTGCGTCGATCAGGCCCTGTGACCTCCGCTTTCGTCGCGCCGTGCACCCACGACACATCGCCCCAGTTGCCGACAACGGCCCAGAGCGCGTCTGCTCCGCAGGCGACGGGAAACGTAAAGGAACTCTTCACCCCGTCTCGCTCCAGCACGAAGCGCGCAAGTTCATCCACACGCGTCGGCCCTGGCGGTGTCGGCTGGTCGATGATCTTCATGCGTGTGTCGCGGTCCTTGGCGACGAGCACGCAGTCGATTGCGTAGCTCACATCGCAGCCCGTCGCGTCCTCCGATTCGACCCGTGCGGTGCCGACATAGGACGAGAAGAGCGCGTTGGTGTCGGGCATGTTGATGCGCCAGACGAAGTTCACATCGTCCTTCTCGATCAGCACCTCGCGCGTCGTTCCGCCCATGAATTCAAAGGCGATGGTTGCGCCGATCCCGTTTGGCGGGGAGCCAGCGACGAGCTTCGTATCGGTGTGGTTCGCAAGGACGCACTGCAGTGCGAGGTAGTCGTCAAAGCCCGACCACCACTGCGCCGCGGAGAGCGATGTGCGCCCGGGCCATCGCAAGATCACATGCGCACCAAACGCGTATTTGTCGGTCGACGTATTCGCTGTCTCTTCCATGTTCGCTCCGTTGAAGTTCAGGTCCACTCCAAACCGGGCGTGACGGGGCCCTCACGCGATGCGCTTGGCTCGCGTGTCTGCCCGACTCCTGTGCTCCCGATTCGGCTGCACGCATAGTTTCATGGGCGCCGACAAAGCGATTCACTCAAGCGCAGAAAGAGCCTGGAGAGTGATCCGGATCACACTTCAGGCGCCCACCTCGGAAGGGCTCTTGGACACGCGTCTCAGCGAGCGGAAGCCTCGGCGCGCTGTCGGAGTGCATCGGGGTTCAGGAGGCGGATCGTCCTTCGCTCCATCGTGAGAATGTGCTCCCGCGACCAACTCGCGAGCTGTCGATTCACGCGCTCGCGCGAGGCATCGACAACCTCGGCGAGGTCACGCTGACTCATGGAGATTGTCGTGCCCGGCATGACGCGACCCTCGATACCCACGGCGTCTTCGGCGAGCTCGTGGAGGCGCTTTGCAAGGCGCTGCTCGACGTCGAGGAAGGACCTATCTTTGAGGCGCTCAGTGAGTTGCCGAAGGCGTCGCGCAACCAAGACCGCAAGGGCCCATCCGATCGAGGCATGCTCATGTGCGAGCGTCACGAACGCCGCGCGATCGATGGTGAGGAGCGTGCCTGTGGAGAGCGCGGTGACATCCGCAGACCGCACCCCGTGATCAACGATCGCCACCTCGCCAAAGAGCTCTGGAGCGCCGAGCACATTGATGGCGAGTTGCTGTCCTTGTGGGTCTCGCGTCGCGACCTTGAAGCGACCTCGCTGAATGACAAACACGCAGTCCGCCCGCTCGCCACGCGAGATCACGATCTGCCCACGCCTGACGGTCAACGGATTCGCCTCTCTGGCGAGCCGATCGAGTCGTGCATCGTCCACGCCCTCAAAGAGCGCAACGCGACGCAGCACCGAGAAGTGTGAGCGCACCGCACTCTTTCCAGGCTTTCCATCCATTAAGTACCCCTTCGTCATGATGTGTCGTTTGCTCGCGTGCAGTCACGGCGACTTCAAAAAGTCCGGTGGGTTGAGCCTCGATTTCGCTCGCGCGAAATCTCGGGTGTGAAGTGATGAATTCACGGTTCCCCGTGGATCAAAGCGCTCGGCGTGGATGTTGTTTAGTTTGCAATGACATCCACAACGCCCACACCGAGCACCGGCAAGGTGCGCCGC
>JBKDQC010000401.1:0-19656 GCA_046342295.1 Deltaproteobacteria bacterium
GCCGACGACGGGAAGCGGCCCACCGCGCCCGAGGTCGAAGCCCGCTTCGACGATGGCGAGCCGCGCTCCATGGATGGCGGCGAGCGCGGCTACTGGGCGACCGATCCCGCGCCCGGCACCGGTGACGAGCACCACCTTGCCGTCGCAGAGCGGCCCTGTCTGCTCCCTCTCGTGCGGCGCGGTCATGGCCAGCTCACGAGGCCGCTGTGTCGCAGCACATGGCCCTGTCCGCTGCTCAACCCGGTGTTCGACCCCATGCCGACGAGCGACCAATGCATGAGGTTCGTGGTGTCGCCGTAGCCCGTGTCGAGCAAGGTGTCTCCGCCCCCGAAAGGCGCGCACATCACGGTCTCGGGAGTCTCGCTGCCGCTGCACGCGCGCACGCGCTCGGTCACGTGGTAGAGGCCGAGGTAGTGGCCGCCCTCGTGCGCCGCGATGTGACCTGCGAGCCGACCACTGTCGCCGACGACCGCAGCATCGAACGCGATCGCGACGCCCGAGTGCATCGTGCCGTGAATCCCGACGGGGCCGGGAATGCCGCCGGCGACCCCGAGCGTGTTGAAGCCGTCTCCGCCGGCCTCGATCGAGCGCACGAGGAACAGAGAGAGCACACGGCCCGAGCGATCGGAGCCGAGGCGGAAGAGCTGCGACAGCTCGCTGTCGGGACCTTCGGTGGAGTCGATCACCGCGAGCGTGCTCGAGCCGACGTCGTGGTAGCTCGTGCCTCCGCGGCGGATGCCGACGCCTCCGAGGATCTCGTCCATCCGGGAGAGCATCGCCTGGACCCGGTCGTTTGCGGGCGCCGCCGCCGCGCTGACGCCGACGCCGACGAGGTGGACCGCAACGTCGATCGCGCCCGCGCCCGGGTCGGTGCCCCGACGCACGAGGACGCTCGGCTGGAGCCGCATGCTGCCGGTGTCGCCCATCATGCGCTGGAACGTGAGCACGCTGAAGCGCACGGAGCTCCGGCGGAGCTCGACTCGGTCGGACGTCGAGCCCGGCAGGCCCATCGTGATGACTTCCTGGGAGCTCGATGGAATCCACCGGTTGGGTTGGTCCACCCACCTGAACAACGCCTCGAGGTCGAAGTGGGTCACCGTGGCGCCCGCGGCGGCCTGTGTGACTTGGAGGAATCCCATGGGCAGCGGGTCGCCCGAGATGCGCCGGCTCTGCAGCGTGACGCTCGCGACGTCACGCGGCAGCGCGACGCGCTGCGGAGAGTTTCCGAAACCGGCCGAGAGGGTCAGCTCAGGCAGCAGCACCTCGTAGACGCTGCCCGCCGGGAAGCGGCATCCCGAGAACGAGCCCGCCTCGAACGGCATCGATCCGCACTCGAGGCCCACGGGGCAATCGCCGGGCTCGTTGCACGCCTCGGTGCACGTCCCCTGGATGCAGCTCGAGGACTGGCAATCCGCATGCAGCTCGCACGGTTCGCCGACGG
Source organism: Deltaproteobacteria bacterium (assembly GCA_046342295.1). Classification (GTDB taxonomy): domain Bacteria; phylum Myxococcota_A; class Polyangia; order Polyangiales; family Sandaracinaceae; genus JAFLCL01. The sequence goes on from JBKDQC010000401.1 coordinate 1,442, forward strand.
GCTCGCCCGACCCCTCGTAGGGAAGGCAGTAGGTGCCAACCTCCCCGCCGCGTGTCGCAGGCCCGCAGGCCGCCGAGAAGCCGACTTCCCCAGCGCACTGGAGGGCGTCGGCGCAGGCGCGCGTGCAGAGCCCGCCCCGCTCGGGCGGGAGGCAGATCCCGGAGCTGCACGCTGCATCGACAGTGCATCTCGCCCCGACCGGCAGGAGCATCGGACCAGCATCGGGGACCTCGACGCAGACGCCGGCGAGGCAGTCCCGACCCGGAGGGCACATCGCGGCATCCGTGCACTCGGGCCCGACGCACTGTCCCTCGGCGCACCTCGCGCCCACCATGCCGCACGACGAGTCGTCGATGCACGACGGGACACAGCCCCCTCTCCAGCACTGGTAGCCCGCGCGGCACTCCGAGCGCGCGGCGCACGCGTCCGTGCAGAGCGGGGGCGAGATCACGCGGTCGCACACGGCGCCAGCGGCGCACGGGGCGCCATCACAGAGCGCAGTGCAGTACCCGCCGGGGAAGTCGGCGAGGCAGGTCAGACCAGGCCCGCACGAATTGCCCGCGCCGCAGGGCGCGCCGACGACCACCGCGCTCGCGGCGTCGGGGCCCGGCGGGGCCGGTGGGTCGCCGCAGCCCGAGGCGAGCCCGAGGGACGAAACAAACGCCGCGAGCAGGGCGGTGCGCGCGAGCTCCGCGCTCGGACCGCGAAGAGGGCCGGGCGCGCGACGAGGGACGACGAGCCCTTTCATGGCGAGCACGACTCGGAGTATACGTTCCTCCTGCGCGCGGCGCCTGGAGAACGCGCGAGCCGAACATGTCCAACCCGCCGCGCCTCGGTCGCTACGAGCTCGTCCGCAAGATCGCCGCGGGCGGCATGGCGGAGATCTTTCTCGCGAGACAATGGGGTGCCGCGGGGTTTTTCCGCGACGTCGTGGTCAAGCGCCTGTTCCGCCACCTCGGCGAGAACGAGAAGCAGGCCCGGATGTTCCAGGACGAGGGGCGCCTGCTCGCCGAGCTGTCGCACCCCAACATCCCGCAGGTCTACGACATCGGTTTCGCGGACGGTCACTGGTACATCGCCATGGAGCACGTCGACGGACCGACCGTCGCGGACATCTGGATCCAGGGGGCCAAGAACGGCATCCCGATGCCCATCCCCGTCGCCATCGGCATCGTGCTTCAGACGTGCGAGGCCCTGCACCATGCCCACGAACGGACCGACCGCGCGCACCGGCCTCTCCGCATCGTGCACCGCGACGTCACGCCTCAGAACATCATGCTGACCCGCGACGGGGTCGCGAAGCTCATGGACTTCGGCGTCGCAGCGACCACGGCGCGCAAGGACACCGACGCAGGCGCAGTCCGCGGGACGTTCTCGTACATGGCCCCCGAGCAGATCCGGGCTCGACCCCTCGACAAGCGCGCCGATGTCTTCGCGCTCGGGGTGATCCTCTACGAGCTCACCACACAGACCCGTCTCTACCGCGGGACCGACGTCCAGATCATGACCCAGGTCGTCGAGAACGACGTCCCGGCGCCCTCGACGCGCGTGCCCGAGTATCCGTCGGATCTCGAAGAGATCGTGCTCGCGACCCTCCAGCGCGATCGGGGCCGGCGCCTTCCGAGCAGCGCCCACCTCGCGTGGCGCCTCGAAGATCTCGCGCTCCGGAACCAGCTCCTGGTCGGGCCGCGCACCGTCGCCCGCTACGTCAACCAGGTCGTTCCTGCGGAGCCGGTCCGCGAAGAAGCGCTCGGCATCGTGCAGCCGCCCTCGCAAGAGATCATCTCGTTCGCGTCCTCGGAGTTGAGCGCGCCCCGGCCGGCCGTCGTGGACGATGGCTTCCACGAAGACCTCGCGCTCCTCAGTCCGCCCCACGGCGAGCATGGCTACGAAGCCCTGCCCGATCCGCTCGACTTGCCTGGCATCCGCGACGCCGGGGTTTCGAGCGGCTCCATTCCAGTCGACACCGTGTTCGACGGCGTCCTCGACGTGGAGCGCGCCGCGGCCAGCGACGTGGTGAGCGTGGATGATCAACCGCTCGACGAGCACGCCGAGGAACCGCTGGTCCTCGATGCGTTCGATCTGGAAGGCAGCGAAGGCGAGGCCGCGTCTCGACCGATCTTGCTGCTCGACACACCCAAGCGCGGCCCGAAATCGCAGGCACCCTCGAGCGCCGGGCCCCAGGTCCCGACCACGGATTTCATGCAGTCGCTCGAGCGGCGTCTCGCCGAGGACGACGAGTGAGATGCACGCGGGGGACGCAACCCTCACCGGCAGCCTCGCCCTCTCGGCCCAGCTCGCGTCTGACGTCGGAGCGATCGGCTCGGGCGCTGCCTACCTGCGCGCGCAGGTCCTGATCTGGCTCGGTCGCTACGACGAGGCGCGCGCCCTTCTCGAAGACGCCCTCGCGGAGCTCGAGCTCTCGAACGATCCGCGGGCCTCGTCCGGCGTCGCAAGCGGGCAGGCCCTCTCCCTGCTCGCGGTGCTCGATGCGAACGAGGGCATGCTGGAACGCGCGATCCAGCGCTGGGACTCCGCGGTTCAGCGACTGCGCGAGGGCTCGGTCGACGCCAGCTCGGCGCGCTGGGCCGTGGGCTCTCTCTGCGACGCCGCCGAGGCTTTGCTCGATCGCGACGGGCCCGCGGACATCTCGGCCGCCGCCGCACGTCTGGCGACCGCGCGCGCGCTCTGCGCCGGCAGCGGTCTCGCCGGCGCCGGCGCAGCGGCCTCGATGAGCTCGTTCGCCCTGAATGCGCCCGAGGACGGCGAGGACCGTCCGCTGCTCCTGCGCCTTCGCCTGCTCCTCGACCGGGCACGGGGCGCGACTTCGGACCTCGATGGAGCGGTGCATGCGATCGAGGCTCTCCTTCCGCAGCTCGCAGGCCGCAGGCGGAGCGAGCTGTGCTGGCGTGCGCACGCGAGCCTCGGACGCCTGCACGCGCAGCGCGGAGCCGAGGTGCAGGCCTCGCGCTCCAACGAACGAGCGATGGAGCTGCTCGAGGAGCAAGCGACCGCGCTGCCGCGCGAGCTGCGCGACGGGTTCTGGTCCGCCCCCGAGCGGGCCCGGATCCGCAAGGTTCTTCGCGGTCGGAGCCCCGCCTCGCCGCCGAGCGCGTCGGAGCCGGGCCGCGACGCGCGCTGGGCGCGGATGCTCGAGATCACCAAGCGGCTAGCCTCCGAGCGTGACGTCGACAAGCTCCTCGAGCGGATCGTCGACAGCGCGGTCGATCTGAGCGGAGCCGAGCGTGGCTTCGTGCTCCTCGTCGACCCCGACGGCTCGCTCTCGGCGCGGACCGTGCGCGACGCGGCGCGTCCGGACGACCCCCACGTCGCGTTCAGCCGCTCGATCGCCGAGGCAGTGCTCATCGATGGCGAGCCCATCATCACCGTCGACGCACGCGCAGACGACCGCCTGAGCGAGTACCTGTCGGTCCACAAGCTCATGCTCCAGTCGGTCGCGTGCTTGCCGGTACGCGACGTGCGCGGTGTTCAAGGCGTGCTCTACGTGGAGCACCGCGTGCGCAAGGGTCGCTTCGGCCCGGGCGACGTGGAGCTGCTGCTCGCGCTCGCGGATCAGGCCGCGATCGCGCTCGCGAATGCGAGAGACCTCGAGGAGCTCGCGGCGCAACGGCGACGTCTCGAGGAGACCAACGAGGCCCTCGAGCAGGCCAAAGAGGAGATCGAGCGGCTGCTCGACGCACGCACCGCCGAGCTCGACGAGACCAAGCGCGAGCTCGTCCGTGCGCGCGATACGCTGCGCGCGGGCTTCGAGCGACAGGGCATCGTCGGCCGCAGCGACGCGCTCCGGCGCATCCTCTCGATCGTGGAGCGCATCAAGGACACGACCGTTCCGGTCGTGATTCACGGCGAGAGCGGTACCGGCAAGGAGGTCGTGGCGCGGGCGATTCACTTCGGCGGTGCGCGCGGCAAGAAACCCTTCGTCGCGCTGAACTGCGCCGCCGTGCCAGAGAACCTGCTCGAGAGCGAGCTCTTCGGTCACAAGAAGGGCTCCTTCACGGGCGCTGATCGCGATCGCGTGGGGGTCTTCGTCCAGGCCAGCGGCGGCACGCTGTTCCTGGACGAGATCGGCGACATGCCCGCCAAGATGCAGGTCGAGCTGCTGCGGGTCCTTCAGGACCAGAAGGTGCGTGCGATCGGCAGCGAAGAGGAGGTCCTCGTCGACGTCCGCATCGTGTCGGCGTCGAACAAGGTGCTGAAGGATCTCGTCGCGAGGGGGCTCTTCCGAGAGGATCTCTTCTACCGCCTCAACGTGGTGGAGCTGCACCTGCCGCCGCTCCGAGATCGGCCCGAAGACATCCCGCTGCTGTGCGATCACTTCCTCGCGCAGATCGCGAAGCGTGAGAGCAGCGCGCCCAAGCGGATCTCGCGCGAGGCCCTGCGGCGCCTCGCGGCGCACGACCTCCCTGGGAACGTGCGCCAGCTCGAGCACGTCCTCGTCAACGCCTGCGTGATGACCGACGCAGAACGGATCGAGGCGAAGGACCTGCTGCTGCTCGGCCCGTGGGCAGAAGATGCGACGGTCACCGAGGAGGAGGCTCCGACGTCGGAGCTGCCCCCCACCCTCGAGAGCGGCGCGACGCCGCCCTCCAGCGAAGAGGAGTGGAAAGCGCAGGAGAAGCGGAAGATCCTCGAAGCGCTCGAGGGCGCAGGCTGGAACCGCGTGCGCGCCGCGCAGAACCTCGGGATGCCGCGCAGGACGTTCTACCGGCGCCTCAAGGAGTACGGGATCCTCGAGTAGGGGCCCGTGCAGAGACGACCTGTTCGAATCGGCGTTGCGGCGCCGCCGAGCCCTCGCACCTCTTCAGCGGCACGGGACGCGCAGCGAGCGCCCCACCTCGCAACGGCCCCCGACACAGAGGCGAAGCTCGCCGCAACGCGGGGCGCCGGGGTTGCAATCGCTCGTGTCGGCACAGGGCTCGCCACCCGCGGGCGGAGGCTCGAGCTCGCGCGGACAGCCCGCGAGGAGCGCGCCGAGCACCACCCCGCGGAGCAAGGCCACGCACGCGCGAGCCGTGCCGGTTCCTTCGTCGCGCACCATCCCTCGAGGCTAGAGGTGCTCGCCGCACGCGGCAAGCCGGAGACCGGACGTCATTCCTCGAGCCGAGCGATGACCCGACCCCGGCGGTCGACGACGAGGTCGGGCTCGAGCACCTCGCCCGAGGGCGCGCGCGCGGGCGCCGGCACACTCTCGACGACGCCACGGACGCTCTCGCGAACGGCCCCATCGGGGCCGACACGGACCTCGCGGAAGACGACGCCGCGGCGCGAGGCTCCCTCGCCCCCGAGGAAGTGCTTCTTCACGTAGGCCTCGACGTGCCTCGCGACGAAGCGGCGGAAGGGCGGGATCATGAGGAGGATGCCCGTCACGTCCGTGAGCACTCCGGGGGCGATCATCAGCGCCCCGCCGACGAGCACGAGCAGCGCGCTCGTGAGGCCCTCCTCGGGCATTCGCATCTCGGCGAGCGCCTTCTGGTACTCGCGGAGCACGCGGACGCCCTCCCGCCTGGCGAGCCAAGCGCCCACGAAGCCGGTGAGGAGGATCATGCCGACCGTCGGCCAGAAGCCGACGACCTCGCCGACCTGGAGGAGCAGGAAGAGCTCCAGGAAGGGCACGATCGTGAAGAGGACGAAGAGGCGCGCGAGCATCGGGCTCCCTCTCGTGCCTTCGAGCGCGCGCCCGGGCACCGAGTGCGTGTAGGTCATGGAGAGGCAACGAGCAAACGCATGACCTCCTTCCACCCACCTGCCCGAACTCCGGGACCGCACCCGCGATGGACCTTGTGTTCGCGGGCCGCTTCCTCTAAATGAATGGTCATTCATTTTCGCGTCGATGCTGCGCCGCGGCATCGCGCCGAGAGGAGAGACGACGATGTGGACGCCCTTTCAGGAAGAGCACGAGCTCTTCCGCAAGACGTGCCGGGACTTCGCCACCAAGGAGCTCGCGCCGCACGCGGAGGAGTGGGAGCGCGACGAGATGTTCCCCAAGTGGGTCTTCGAGCGTGCCGGCAAGCTCGGCATCCTCGGCGCACACTACGAAGAAGACGTGGGCGGCGGCGGCGGCGACTACTGGATGTCGATCGCCAAGAGCGAAGAGCTGGTGAAGTCGAGCCTCGCCGGCGTGACGATGGGCCTGCTCGTCCAGAGCGACATGGCGACGCCCTGCATCGGTGAGCTGGGCACGCGCGAGCAGAAGATGGAATTCCTCAAGCCTGCCCTGGCGGGGGAACGAGTCGCCGCGCTCGGCGTGTCGGAGCCGGGCGCCGGCTCCGACGTCGCGAACATCAAGACCGTCGCGCGCCTCGAAGGCGACGAGTACGTGATCAACGGCAGCAAGACCTACATCACGAACGGCACGCGCGCCGACTTCGTCACGCTCTTGGTGAAGACGAACCCCGAAGCCGGCCACATGGGCTTCTCGATCCTCCTCGTCCCCACGGACACCAAGGGCTTCAGCGTCTCGAAGAAGCTCTCGAAGATGGGCAACTGGTCGAGCGACACCGCCGAGCTCTTCTTCGACAACTGCCGCGTGCCCAAACGCAACCTCCTGGGCGAGGAGGGACAAGGCTTCATGTACCTGATGCAGAACTTCCAGAGCGAGCGCCTCGTCGGCTCGAGCTCCGCGCTCGCAGGCGGCTTTCACGCCCTCGAGCGCAGCCTCGACTGGGGCCGCGAGCGCAGCGTCTTCAACAAGCCGCTCATCAAGCACCAGGTCTGGCAGCACAAGCTCGCCGAGCACTACACGCGCGCCGAAGCCGCGCGTGCGCTGGTCTATCGAGCCACGGACGCCTTCAACACGGACCGCTACGTGAACAAGGGCCCGATCAGCTACGACACCGTGAAGCTGATCGCGATGAGCAAGATATTCGTCGCCGGCGTGACGCACGACATCGCCGACTTCGCGGTGCAGTTCCACGGCGGCATGGGCTACCTCGAGGAGCTCTGGGTCTCTCGCTACTACCGCGACCAGCGTCTCTTCCGCATCGGCGGCGGAACGGACGAGGTCATGAAGTACATGATCGCGAAGATCATGGGCCTCTGACGGTGCACGTCGGATCGCGTCGAGCGCGGTGCGCCCGCTCGTCCGGGGCGCCACGCCGGCCCGCCGATGGGGTCGTTCCGCACCGCCCCTTTGGCCGCGTCCGCTCGGCGCGTAGGATTCACCCATGACGACGCCCCTCGTTCTCGTCGGCCTCGAGCTCGCCCCGGCCGACTCGCACGTCCTCGACACGGCCCTGCTCTTCGCGAAGGAGCTCGGCGGGTCGGTGCACGCCATCCACGCGCTCGATCTCGGAGAGCATCCGAGCGAGCAGGAGCTCGCGAAGAACCCGGCCGCGCGCGCGATGGTGGAGCAGGTCCGCGAGCGCGTCGGGCACGCCGAGCGAGAGCTCGGGGCGATCTCGGCGCGCTATGCGACCTTCGGCGTGCCGCTCGAGGCGAGCGCACAGCGCGGCCGTCCGTACGAAGCCCTTCAGCGTCTGGCCGTGGCGTCGAAGTCCGCCGGCCGTGAGGTCGTGCTCGTCGTCGGCTCGGGCCGCATGCAGGGCACGCTCGCCGAGCGCCTGCTCGGCTCCACCACCGACCAGCTGCTGCGGCACATCGAATGTCCCGTCGTGGTCGTCCCTCACGGAGACCGCTCGCGCGCGCACGCGGGCGGGATCACGCACTCGCCCCATGGCGGGACCTGGCTGGTCGCGATCGACGGCTCCGAGCCTTGCGCACGTGCGCTCGACCTGGCGGCGGCCTGGTCCGCACGCATGGGAGCCGAGCTCTCGCTCGTGCACGCGAGCTCGGACCGGCAGGCATACCGCGAGATGCACCGCTTCGTCGCGAGCTCGACGAACCCACAGCTCGCCGCGCTCGCAGACGGCATCGCGGTCCTCGAGGACGCCCCGCACGCGGCGATCACCGGGCAGGCCTCCGCGGTGGGCGCGAGCCTGATCGTGATCGGCACGCACGCCCGCAAGGGTGTGGCGCGCGCATTCCTCGGGAGCGTCGCCGCCAGCGTCATCCGGAACGCGAACGTCCCGGTGCTCTGCGTGCGGTGAGCGCTCGCGTGGTGGGAGAGCGGTCGGACCCGCGCTCGCTCAGGGACATGCGCTCTCGAGCGCGATCGTGCCGACGTCGAGGCCGCCCTCGGGGATGTCGACGGTGCGCGGCTCGACGCCGGTCGCGCCGAAGCTCGGCACGAGGAAGCCGAGCACGAACGCACCCGCAGGGGCGGGGATCGCGAACCGACCGTCGTCTCCGATCGCGGCGATCCCGTGCGTGCGACGGCGGTACTCGGCCTCGCTCACGGTCCCGCGCGTGAGCTCTCCGGTGAGGGACGCCAGGTCGACGTCTCGCGGTGCGAGCACCGCGTACGTGCGGCAGGAGCCGGACTCCGGCAGCGTCACCCGACCCGACACGACGGCGGACGGGGCGGTCGCCATGGAAGGCGCGCTCATGGTCGTGTAGCGCACGCGCACGCGCGGGAAGGCGCCGCTCTGCCCGCGCGGGACGAAGACGATCACGAGCGCGCTCTGCGGATCGGAGGCGGTGACGAGGGCCTGCCCTTCTCCCTCGCGCAGGATGCGACCGCCGGAGCCGACGATGCCCATGTCGAGCCGCGGAGAGATCGAGACGACCCCCGGACGCTCACGCGGAAGCGCGTAGAAGCGCAGCTCGCCCGCGCGGCCGGCGGCGTCTCCGAGGTGCGTGTCGACGAGCTCTGTCAGCGTGCTCAGCGGCAGGATGCCCTGCGTGGGCTCGGCGCCGATCACGGTGCCCGTGCGAAGCGAGGCGAGCCACGCGGCGGGGATGCGCGTGGAGGGGCGCGCGAGCTCGATCGGCTCGACGTTGTCGGAGACCGCGGTCGGAATGCCGACCATGCGACATTCGCGGTCGATCAGCGCGCCGCCGGAGTTGCCGGGGTTGAACTCGGTGTCCGTGCGCAACCACGCGGTGTCGCCATCGGCGTTGCGCTCGAAGCCGGCGACCTGCCCCGCGGTGATGTTCACCGTGCGCACGCCCGCCGGGAAGCCGAGGGCCCACACCTGCGTGCCGAGCTCCGGCAAGCCGTCGCGCAACGCCATCGGTGCGAAGCGATCGCTCGCGCCGAGCGGCGTACCGTCGGCGCGCTCGACGATGCGGAGGAGCGCGAGATCGAGCGGGAGATCGCCGCGCACGACCTCGGCGACGTAGCGGTCCTCGACCTCGTCGCGCTCCGTGCGCGTGATGGCCACGCGGTAACGGCGCGCGTGGTGCGTGCCCGGCAGGCCCGTACGGTTGTCGGCGTGCCCCGCGACGTGGAAGTTCGTGAGCACGTAGCCCCGCGCGTCGATGACGGTGCCGGTGCCCGAGAGGGTCCCGCGCGGCGTGTCCACCTCGATGCGCGCCACGCTCGTGATGCAGCGCTCGCGCACGGCGCGCGTGAGCTCCTGCGCGCGCACCGATGCGGGCGACTGCACGAGGACCGCGAGCGCCAGGGCCGCGAGCGGGAGGACGATGTGGCGGGCGGACATCCGGGGCTCGCTCCGCTCGACACCGCGCGAGGCGCGACGTTCCCGACGTGCGCGCATCACGGCTCCGCCACGAAGCGCACGCGCAGGCGCAGCCCTCGGGGATCGGTCGGGCGCGGCATGCGCACCGCGACGTAGACGTCGGGCTCGGCAGGAACATAGATCTCGCCGTTTCCGCTCTGCAGGATCCGCCCGCGCTGGTAGGCGGAGACGGCCACTGGCGGCTCGACTTCGACCGTGCCGGCCGCCGTCGAAGGCAGGGCGAAGAGGAATTCCTCGGTGGCGTCGGACCGCGCCTCATCCTCCGCGGGCACGAACACCGCGTCGCCGATCGGGCCCGCCTCCACCCAACGGCCCGGCTCGAGCGTGGAGATTCCCTCGACCAGGCGGTCCTCGATCTCACCGGCGGCCAGGGCCTCGCGCCAGGCCGTGGGGATGCGGCTGGTCGGGCGCACGAAGCCATTCATGTAGATGCCCACGAGTTGACCCCGCGCATCGTAGTAGCCAGCGCCGTCGAGCGACGGCTCCACCAGGTTCACGAGGAATCCGGCGATCTGGCCCGAGGAATTTTGGATACCAGCGGTCGTGTTCGCATGAAAGGCCGTCAGAGACGGGACCGCGGGGGATGCGCCGATCGCCCACCCGAAGCCGCCCCACGAGAGCGCCGCATCGGTCGGTGGGTCGACGGCCACGAAGCGGGCATCGGGCGCGAGCGGCCCTTCCGGACCGGCGAGGATGCGAACGAGCGCGAGGTTCAGACGCAGGTCGCCGCGCACCACGCGCCCCACGTGCTCGACCGGAGACGATGCGTACGGACCCTCGAAGACCTCGACGCGCACCTCGTCGCCGCCGCCATAGAGCGTCCCCGGACGGCCACCGCGCGGGCGCGCTGCGTTGACCCCGACCGCCGAGAAGGTCGTGAGGAGATACCCGCGGGGATCGATGATCACGCCCGAGCGGGTGAGCGACACGCTCGCGTCTTGGACGCGGAGGCGCACCGCCGCAGCCCCCTGCGCAGCGAGGTCGGGAGCCTCGGCCGAAGCGAACGTGATGGTGGCGCTCGTGTGGGTGGTGGCGGGGCCGCATCCGACGAGCGCGCCGCCGCTCGGGGCGAGGACCGACAGAGCGAGAGAGACCGTTCGGCGCGAGAGCATCGAGGAACTCTACACGCTCGCTGTGCAGCGGGAGATTTCCTCGCGCGGGCGCCCCGAGCCGAGACCAGGGTTCATCCGATCGGCGTTCGGCCGCGCAGCAGCATCGCGATCTCCCTCGGGTGCTCGACGAGATGGTCGGCCCCGTGGGCCTCGAGCACGCCGCGGTCGCGAAAGCCCCACGTCACGCCCACTGCGCGGATTCCCGCATTCTTCGCGGTCTTCATGTCGACGTCGCTGTCGCCGACGAACAGCGCTTCGGAGGGAGTCACCCCGAGCGCGCGCAGGATCGAGAGCGCGCCCGCAGGATCGGGCTTGTGGGGCTCGCCGTCGCGTTGACCGAGGACAGCCTCGAAGGTGCCCCGCGCGAAACATCGATCGACGACCTCGAGCGCGACTTCGTGCGGCTTGTTCGTCACCACGGCGAGCGGGACGCCTCGGCTCCGCAGCTGCGCGAGGAGCGCCTCGATGCCGTCGTAGGGTCGCGTCTGCTCGACGACGTGCGCGCGGTACTGGGCCCGGTAGAGGGCGAGCGCATGCTCGAGTTGCTCGGCGGTATGCCCGGGCGGAAGCGCGCGGCAAACGAGCTCGCGCGCGCCCTCACCGACGAAGCTCCGGTAGGCTTCGAGCGAGTGCGATGGGTGGCCGAGGCGCGCGAGGACGGCGTCGACGGCGCTGCCGATGTCGGCGAGCGAATCGACGAGGGTGCCATCGAGGTCGAAGAGAACTGCGGGCATGGAGTCCATAGAGAGCAGATCAGCGCGGGACCGACGCGACTCGGTCAGATCGAGACGGTCCGCTTCGGTCGGGCAGAGGCGCGGAGGCGGCGCGGGTCGGGTGCCAGAAGAACCACGAGGGCCGAGAGCGCGAGCCCCGCGAGAGAGCCCCAGAGCGAATAGGGCAGATCGTCGGGCTCGAAGCGCACGACGACGCGGTGACGCCCGGGGGGCAGGTCCACGGCGAGGCGCCCCTCGTCGTCGACGACGGTGCCCACGGACGCATGCCATTGGGGCTCGAAGTTCTGGTTGAAGACGACCCGTCCCGCCGTGTGGAGCTCCACATCCGCCCAGGCGGTGTGGTTGGTCCTGTCGTACCCGTGGAGCACATCGCCCGCGCGGTGTGTGGGCGGTCTGGGGCGCGGCGAGCTGGACTGCCCGTCGACGATCCAGGCCTGCGCGACGTCGCCCACCCAGAGGGTGCTCGCGCGGACCCAGGGCACGGGGTCGTAGCACTCCATCGTTCCCACGTTGCGGCTCGGGTAGTTCGCGTACTCCTCGAGGTATCGGGAGGGCCCGATCAGGTGCGGACGCTCGGCAGGGAAGGTTCCGATCGGCGGCCCATCCCAGCGCTGCGCGACCGTGAGCCCCACACCGACCACGTCCGCCGAGAGGGCGATCGCGAGGAGCCACGGCCCCACCTCGCGAGCCCACGCGAGGTCGCGCGCGTATGGACGCGATGCGAGCCAGCGCTCGAGCCGCGTGAGAGCGATGCCCGCGAGGAGCGCGACGTACATCGTGCACACGACCTGCCATCGCGAAGGGACGCGGAGGTTCCCGATGCCGGGAAGGCGCTGCGCGATGAGCGGAAACGGCCAGTACCAGTCGTGGCTCCCCATGCTGAAGGCGCAGAACAGAAGCGCCCCGAGGAGGATCGGCATCTGGGGGCCGCGCAGCCACCGCCGCGGGACGCCATCCGCGGAGTCGCCGCGCACCACCTCGGCGATCCCGATCGCGGTGAGAAGCAGGATGCCCCAGCCGATGTAGGACCCGTACTCGGCCCACACCCAGGGATGGCCCGGCCACGTCCAATCGTGGCTGCGCGAGGTCCACATCTCGACGACCTCGAGGAAGTCGATCGCGTCGTTGTCCTCGGCGGGCCGCGGGTGCCGGGACATCGCGATGTAGACGGGAACCCACCGGTAGGCCGCGAGCAAGACCGTCAGCATCACGGAGACCAGACCGGTCCTCACGATCGGTCCGAGCGTCGCGAGGCGGAGCCGGCACACGGTGTCGAACGCGAGGACGATCACCGAGTACGGGAGCGGATACGTGCCGCCCTCCGCGAGGATCTCGGTCATCAGCGCTGCGACGGCCACGGCGTAGCGGACGTCGCGATCGGCCTCGCGCCAGGCGCAGAGCAGCCACGGAACGAGCTGGAACGCGAGGAAGGTCGAGTGCCCGCCCGCACCGTCCCACACCGCGACACCGCTCGAGGTCCACACGGTCGCCGCCAGGAAGGCACCCGCGCGGCCCACGCGCGCATGCCGCCGCGCGAGCACGTAGAGACCGCTCCAGCCGAGAACGTGATGGACGAGGAGGTAGAGCTTGTGGCCGAGCGTCGTCCCGAACGGCATCGCCGTGATCAGGTACAGCGGCGAGAAGTTCTGGGCCTGCGGCTGTCCCCAGTGCGACACACCTCCGCAGTGGTGTGGGTCCCAGAGAGGCCACTCGCCCCAGCGCCGCAGCGAGACGACTCCGATCTCCCACCAGTGATGGAATTGCTGCCAATCGCCCCAGCCGGTCGCTTCGGGCTGGATGAACATCGGCCACCAGAGCGCGACCGCGCTCACCAGCGCTCCGAGGACGATCCCTGCTCGCTTCATCGACCGACCGTCGAGGCGAGACGCAGCGGGCTGGACGGCTCGGGCAGCATGGGGCGCGTGACGATAGTGCGCCTGGCTCGCCGAGGCGAGATGGGTGCAGTTCACCCCGCGTCGGCCCTGCGCCACCTGGGGGGTCGCTCGGCCCCTCGGGCCTCATCCGCGACCGCGGCGGGCCACGAGGTTCACCTGCTCGGCACGCGGGTCGAAGATCAACACCACCTCGCCACGAGCGATCTGACGACGCACGGCCGCGACCTTGTCGTCGAGCGAGACCTCGACGTGCCCGTAGTCGGTGCCCTCGCGGGTGACGAACTCCTCGATCACCCCGCGCTGCGCCGGGGCGCTGAGACGCTCGAACGGAATCTCGATCGGCTCGGGATGCGCATCGTCATCCGGCGCTGGGCCCTCGTCGCACGGGATCATCTCGGCTTCGTCGTCATTCATGCAGTCGTCTCGGGTGCGCGGGCTCATGCCACGCGGACGCGCGCAAGCACCGCCGGACTGACAGAGGCTCTTCGCCCAGAGCGAAACGGGCCCCGGATCGCTCCGGAGCCCGTCTCTCACTTCGTCAGAGTCATCGGCACAGACCCCCCCGGGTTCACGCCGCACAGCTCCCCCAGACCATGCCGCAGAGAGCCCGAGACCCCGCCGCACAGGACCTCGAGGTCCCGCCGGCTCAGGGCCCGTGCAGGAACAACCTGATCGGATCGGCCCGCCAGTGCTGACCGAGCGACGAGATCTGGGGGTATTTCGAGGAGATTGGGCGGCTCTGGCGGATGGCCCCGGCGGCGAAACGGATAGCTGCTGCGCGGGCCCTCAGGTCCCGCCGAGCGTAGCGCGAGGCGTGCAAGCGGGCCTGGGGCCCCGCGCGCCAGCATTCGCGTCAGCGACTGGAACGGGGGGCCCCACGCATTGGGGGAGGGTCCGCACGGACCCTCAGGCCACTCAGTGCTGGTGCTCGTGATCGTCGCCGCCTGCGCCCTTCTCCCTCTTCGGCGCCTCGGCGATCATCGCCTCGGTCGTGAGGAGGAGCGAGGCCACGCTCGCCGCGTTCGTGAGCGCCGTGCGCACGACCTTCGTCGGGTCGATGACGCCGGCCGCGAGGAGATCCTCGTAGCTCTCGGTCGCCGCGTTGAAGCCGAAGGCACCCGTGCCGTTGCGGACCTTGTCCACGACGACCGAGCCCTCGTGGCCCGCGTTGTAAGCGATCTGGCGCAAAGGCTCCTCGATCGCGCGTCGCACGATCTTGATGCCGATCTTCTCCTCCGTGTTCGCCTCGAGCGACTCGAGGATCGACTGCACGCGGATCAGCGCCACGCCGCCGCCGGGGACGATGCCCTCCTCGGAGGCCGCACGCGTGGAGTGGAGCGCGTCGTCGACGCGATCCTTCTTCTCCTTGAGCTCGACCTCGGTGGCTGCGCCGACCTTGATCACGGCGACGCCGCCGGCGAGCTTCGCGAGGCGCTCCTGGAGCTTCTCACGGTCATAGTCGCTGGTCGTGTCCGCGATCTGCCGGCGGATGAGCTCGACGCGCCCGGAGATCTCCTTCTTCTCGCCGCGGCCCGCGACGATCGTCGTGAAGTCCTTGGTGATCTTCACGCGGTCAGCGCGACCGAGGTCGGAGAGCGAGACGTTCTCCAGCTTGATGCCGAGGTCGTCGGTGACGACCTGGCCTCCGGTGAGGATCGCCATGTCCTTCAGCATCTCCTTGCGGCGATCGCCGAAGCCGGGCGCCTTCACGGCCGCGGCCTTGAAGGTGCCGCGGAGCTGGTTGACGACCAGCGTGGCGAGTGCCTCGCCGTCGACGTCCTCGGCGACGATGAGGAGCGGCTTGCCCGCGCGTGCGACCGCCTCGAGGAGCGGGAGCATGTCGCGCATGTTCGAGATCTTCTTCTCGCAGAGGAGGATGTAGGGATCCTCGAGGATCGCCTCCATCTTCTCCGCGTCGGTCACGAAGTAGGGCGAGAGGTAGCCACGGTCGAACTGCATGCCCTCGACGACGTCGAGGATCGTCTCGAGGCCCTTGGCCTCCTCGACGGTGATCACGCCCTCCTTGCCGACCTTCTCCATCGCCTGCGCGAGCATCTCGCCGATCGAGCTGTCGCCGTTCGCGCTGATCGTGCCGACCTGCGCGATCTCCTTGTGGTCCTTCACGTCGCGCGAGAGCTTCTTCAGCTCGACCAGCAGGGCCTCGACCGCCTTGTCGATGCCGCGCTTGAGCGCCATCGGGTCGTGGCCCGCCGACACCATCTTCGAGCCCTCGCGGAAGATCGCCTGCGCGAGCACGGTCGCGGTGGTCGTGCCGTCGCCCGCGACGTCGGCCGTCTTGCTGGCGACCTCGCGGACCATCTGCGCGCCCATGTTCTCGAACTTGTCCTTGAGCTCGATCTCCTTGGCGACGGTGACGCCGTCCTTGGTGACCTTGGGCGCGCCGAACGACTTCTCGATCACGACGTTGCGGCCCTTGGGACCGAGCGTGACCTTCACGGCGTTCGCGAGGGCGTCGACGCCCGCGAGCACGCGGGCCTGAGCGTTCTGATCATAGATGATGGCCTTGGCCGTCATGGTCTCTTCTCCTGGATTCGCTGGAAAGCTTGGGGAACGTGGGCGGTCAGAGGATGGCGAGGACGTCGTCCTCGCGAAGGATGAGGTGCTCTTCGCCGTCGATCTTCACCTCGGTGCCGCTGTACTTGCCGAAGAGGACGCGGTCGCCGGCCTTGACCTCGAGGGCGCGGACCTCGCCCTTGTCGTTGGTGCGGCCGTTGCCGACGGCGATCACAGTCGCCTCGATCGGCTTCTCCTTGGCGGTGTCCGGGATGATGATGCCACCCTTGGTCTTCTGCTCGGCGTCGAGGCGCTTGACGAGGATTCGGTCGTGGAGCGGTCGGATCTTCATGGTGTCTCCTTGGGCCCCGGAAAGCGGGGGAGGTCGTGGAAGGGACGCGGAAAGGGTCCCCGGACGGGCCCCTGGAGAGGCCCTTCAGCGGCGCGCACCGCTAAGCACGGGCCTCGCGGGCGTCAAGGCACGATCTTCGTACCCACGGGCGATCCGTTCGGGCAGGGGGCCGTGCTACGCCTCGCCCGTGGCCGCGCGCGTCTCGCACACCGACGAGGAGGGGCTGCGGGCCTTCTACGAAGCGCTCGATGCCCTGCGACGCGCCGAAGACCCCTTCGAGCCGCGGCTCGACGAGCCCTGGCGCGTGGTCCTGGACTGGGTACGCGCGCGGGTCCGTCCTCGCGATCCCCGCCGAGACGACGTCGTGCAGGAGACCCTGCTCGCGATCGCGAGGCACGTTCGCCACATGGACGCAGGCACGCCCCGTCAGGCTGCGCGCTGGGCGAGCGTGATCGTGCGCCGCAAGGTCATCGATGGCCTCCGCGACGACGAGCACGATGCGGTGTCGGTCGGCCTGTCCGAGGGCGACGCCGCGCTCGAGACCCTGCCTGGCGCGGAGCCGGCCCCACCGGCTGAGCTGCTCGAGGCCCAGCACCGGGCGATCGAGGAGATCGTCGTCGCCCACATCGAGCGGTCCGAGGCCTCGGCGAGCGTCAGGCTCACGCGGCGCGCGATGGCCCGCGCGGCGCTCTACCGCCTCGTCGTCGACCTCGAGCCGGACGCGGTCGAAGATCGCCTCGGCCTGCCCGAGCCGGTCGGTCGAGATCGCCTCTACAAGTGGGTGGAGCGGGGCCGCGCCATCGTTGCCGAGGCCATGCGCGCGTGGCGGAGCGGGAGCGCCGGTCAGCGAGACGTCGATGCGATCGCCGAGGTCGTCGTGGAGCTCGTCGAGACCCGCCGGGCCGATGCCGGCAAGCCCCGCCCCGAGCGTCGCCGCACCTGATTGTCAGTCCGCATCGCCCACCACCGACTCCCCACCATGCTTCTCCCCACCCCTCCCTCGTCAGGCCTCCTCGAGCGCTACCTGAAGGACGCTGCCGCCGCGACCCTCCCGCGCGAGAAGCTCGAGACGGCGCCCGCCGAGCTCGAGGCGATCTTCGAAGTGCTCGCCATGACGACCGCGCTCGAGGTGACCGGCGAGCTGCCGCGCGTTCCGACGAGCCTCCGTGAATCCCTGAGGCGCGAGGGCTCGCGCGCGCTGCTCCAGATCGGCGCGCTCCTGGCCGGCGACGACGCGGAGGGCGGCGAGGAGGGCGAGGAGCGCGCGGAGGCCGTCCGCCTCCTGGGGCCCTACGCCCGAGACGGCCTGAGGGCGCTGTCGGGCCGAGAGCCCGCGTCGCCGCGTCGAGACGACGCCGTCGTGCTGGACCACGAGCTGGTCGGCCTCCTTCACGGACGCTTCGATGGTCTTCGGCTTGCCGAGATCGCATGGCGTGTACGCGCCTCCGCCGAGGCGAGGCGCGCCCTCGCGCTGCTCCAGCGGGTCGCCTCGGACGCCGACCGGGGCCTCGGGCGCGCTCGGCTGCGGCTGGCCGCCGAGGGTGGCTCGGCCATGCGAGATCCCAGCGAAGGACGGCGCATCGCGGAGCTCGTCCTCGCCGGTCACGCGGTCGAGCTGTTCCGGTTCGAAGACGGCATGCTCGCCGCCTACGCGGCCTCGACGGTGATGATCCGCCTAGGGGGTGAGCAGGTCTCGCCACACACCAGCCGCCCCGGCTACGCCGAAGCGTCCCTCGGTCCGGGGGCCTCGCAGCTCGAGCTCGAGGTGGGTGGCGTGACGACGACGCTCTCGTTCTGAAGTGGCCGAACGGGCCGAGCGAAACCGAAGGAAGCCAGTCATGCGAAAGAGCCCACGGATCGGGTGGATCCCTGGGCTCTTGCACGTGGCGGTCGCTGGATCAGAGGCGGCTCAGAGCATGAGTCACTTGGATTGACTCATGCTCTGACGTTTCTTGCCGGAGGGTCTGGCCGCAGCCCCTCCCTCTCGCCGAGTGAATCGGCGAGAGCCTCCCTCCCGCCGATTCGAGCCCGTGGCACCCGCATCGATC
>JBKDQC010000402.1:0-29048 GCA_046342295.1 Deltaproteobacteria bacterium
GACTCATGCTCTGACGTTTCTTGCTGGAGGGTCTGGCCCCAGACCCTCCCTCTCGCCGGGTGAATCGGCGAGAGCCTCCCTCCCGCCGATTCGAGCCCGTGGCACCCGCTTCGATCCATCCGAGTGCCACGTCCTCTCAGCGTCCCTGGAACACGCCCGCGCGGCGCTCGAGGAAGCTCTGCAGACCTTCGGCGGCGTCCTCGCTCGCCATGAGCGCGCGGGCTTGCTCGAGCAGCCGCGCGTTGGCTGCGGCTTCACCCTCGCGCTCGGCGAGGCGCGCGTTCTCGAGCGTCGCGCGCACACCGAGGGGCGCCGCCTTGGCGACCGACGCGGCGAGCGCGCGGCCTCGGGCCACGAGCTCAGCGGCCGGCACGACCTCGCTGACGAGCCCAATGCGGTGCGCCTCCACCGCGTCGAACGTCTCGCCGGTGAGCAGCCAGCGCATGGCGTTCTGCCAGCCGCAGCGCGCGGGCATCCGCATCGTCGCGCCGCCGAACGGGAAGATTCCGCGCAGGATCTCGATCTGGCCGAAGCGTGTGCTGTCGGCGGCCACGACGATGTCCGAGGCGAGACAGAGCTCGATTCCGATCGTCAGGCAGTGCCCGCGCACCGCCATCACGACGGGCTTGTCGCGCAGGCGGCCGCGCAGACCGAGCGGATCGACGAGATCCTCGGGAAAGAGCGGCGCGCCCGCCGCGACCGCCGGTCCGACCTCGGCGAGGTCGAGGCCCGCGGTGAAGTGATCGCCATCCGGCTCGACGAGGATCACGCGCGCGCCCGGGTCCGTGTCCGCCCGTGTGTAGGCCTCGGCGAGCTGCCTCAACATCGCGAGATCGAAGGCGTTGCGCTTGCTCGCGCGGGTGAGGCGCACGCGCGCGACGTGGCTCTCGATCGTGAGCTCGATGCGGTCGGTCATGCGCCGACTTTCGCACGAAAGGAGGCGTGTCAGAACGGGCCCGTCAGAACGGGCGCGTCAGAACGGGCCCGTCACGCCGCGCGGCGGGAGCGACTCGGGGAGCACCTGTGCGGCGAGCCGCTCGAGCAGGTCCGCGAGGCGAAAGCCTGGGCCTTGTCTCCACTCGCCGTTCCACAGCGCGATGCGCCGCGTGAAGGGCTCACCGAGCGCGAGCTGCACCTCGAGCGCAGGGCGAGGCTCGTCGGGCAGGCCCTCGCGCCGGAGCGGCCGCAGCAGCCACACGCCCGAGAAGCGAAGGCACTCGAGGAGCGCCTGGAGGTGCATCGGCGAGAGCATCGTGCGCCGCGTCGTGGGCACCGAGGAGGTCGCGGGGCGCACCACGACGATGCGGTCCCCATTGCCGAAGATCTCCATCCGGCTCGAGCCGTGGACGGCCGAGTCGTAGGCCGTCCAGGAGAGCACGAAGTTGCCGCGCCGATCGGGCTGCTGGATCAGCGTGTCGAGCGCCGTCGTGAACGGCAGGTGCTCGGGCGGTGTCGGAGCGCCCATCCGATGCGAGAGCCACTCGTGCGCGAACGCCAGCGCCGGCGCGGCATGGGGGAAGTCCTGGCCGAGCGCGTCGATCGCGGCGATCGACTCGGGCCCGAGAAGCTCGAGGGCGTCGAGCGCGCGCCAGCCCACCACCGCGTCGGCACCGTCGCTGAGCACACGCGCAAAGCGCCGCGCCACGAAGCGCGCGCCTCCGGGGCCGAGCGCGCGCAAGCGCTCGACGAGCGAAGGGTCTCCCGCCAGGAGCAGACCGTCGAGCTGCTGCTCGAGCCCCGCGTCGATGCCTGCCTCCTCGAGCGAGCGGGCCCGCGCGACCACGAGCGAGGCCTGACCGCTCGCAGCCGAGGCGAGGTCGGGAGACTGCCACGCCCGCAATCCCGCCGCGCCTCGGACCGGGTCGTACGCGAAGACGATGGGAAAGATCCCCGCGCCACGCCGATCGAAGGCGAACGAGAGGTCGAGACCGGTCGTCACGCGCCCTCCCGGAGGGACGCGCGTGAACGCCTCGGGCGGGTGCAGCACGTTCACGTCGCCGAACGACACGCGGATGAACGCCCTGTCGCGCTTGGGCGGCGAGACGCGCAGCGATCGCGGATAGCGCGGCGTGAAGCCGAAGACCCAGACCGGCGTCGGCGAGCGGTTCTCGCAGAGCAGCTCGAGCACCAGCGTGTTGCCGGCCTCGACCGGGCCCTTCGGCGCTCGGATCCCGAAGCGCACACCGGAGATCCCGCCGCCCCACGCGACACCGTCGTCACTCATGACGCAGGATCGTGGCACGGAACGCGCCCGAGCGCGCGTTCATGGCGTCTTCGCAGGCAGCTCGAGGACCATGCCCTCGTACGCGCACTCGGAGCGCGGGTAGAGCTCGCGCGTGCGCCGCTCCTTCTCACGAACCGCGTCGTCGTTCTGGGTCGGGTCGTGGTGGAAGAGGATGTAGCGGTCGGCGCCAGCGGCCTTCATCAGCGCAACCCCCGCGACGAAGTGCGAGTCGCCCCAGCCGATCTTCGGGATCCCACCCTGGCCCTCGTACTCTTCGGGTGTGTACATCGTGTCGTAGATGACGACGTCGGCGTCCTTGCAGAGCGCGACGAGCTTCGGATCCGGGACCGCACCGTGCTCGGTGTCCGTCGCATAGACCACGGACCGCCCCTGGTACTCGACCCGGTATGCGAAGACGCCGCCCGGGTGGTTGCCGGACGCATTGCGCACACAGACTCCGCCGGCGAGCTCGACGACCTCTCCCTCGTGAAGATCGTTGAAGGTCAGCGCCGCGGGCAGGTCCCGCAGATGCACCGGGAAATTCGGGGTCTCCATCTGGCCGGCGAGCGCGGTCTCGACGGTGCCGACGGTGTTGGCTCCGCCGTACAGATGAATCGTGTTCCCCTTCACGAACGCGGGCGTGAAGAACGGGAAACCCTGGATGTGGTCCCAGTGCACGTGGCTGAAGAAGAGGTGCACCGTGCGCGGCATCTCCTTCGCGAGCGCGTCGCCGAGCAGCCGCAGGCCCGTGCCGCCATCGAACACGAGGATGTGATCACCCGCGCGCATCTCCACGCAGCTCGTGTTCCCGCCGATGGCCACGGTCGATGGCCCAGGCGTGGGAATGCTGCCCCTGACTCCCCAGAACCTGACGCGGAGCATCCACCCTCTCTCGTTGGCGGCCGAGGGAGGAGCGTAGGGGGCGGCATCCGAACGGTCAATTCTCCGCAGGCGGCCGCGCGCGACGCCCACGTGAACAGCCGTGAGATCGGCGGTATGACAACGCCCGTGAGCGTCGTCCGAATTCCCCGCCCCGAGGAAGACGCGTTCCCTTGGGCCCGCGCCGCGGGGGCGGCGCTGCTCGGCGGCGCCTTGGGCCTCTTGCTCGCGTACGCGGGCATGGAGCCCGATCGGACCGCGGACGCCGATGAGCAGATCGCAGCGGTCGAGGACGGCTCGGAGACTGGGGGCGGTGGCGCGCCGGGCCCGGAGCGAGCCGGGGGCAGCGCGGCTCCGTCGAGCACCGCAGCTCCGACGAGCGCCGGGGACCCAGCCGGCGCCGCGGATCCCACGAGCACCGCAGCTCCCGGGTACGAGCCCGCGAGCGTTCGAGAGCGGACGAGCGCGTCCACGGACGGACCGGCCCCAGAGGGCACCGAGCCGCCGCCAGCGCTCGGCGCGGCGTCCACCGGAGAGGAGCCCGCGAGCACGCGCGGGACGGTGGGCACAGCGAGCGATCGTCCCCCGATCCCGGGGACCGCGCCGGCCCGCGCCGATGCGCCCGCGGGAGGGCGCGTGACGATGCGGGCCGGCCGCGTCGCGTACCTGCGCTGCGAGGGGGTCCCCCCACGCCCCGGCCCCTTTCCATGCCCCCGGGACGAGCCGCTCGAGACGGCGGTCTGGGCCGCGCTGCGGGGCGTCGAGGCCTGCGGCCAAGCGCCAGGTGCCGGGGCCGCCGACATCGTCGTGGATCTCGCGCAGGGACCCCCGACGATCCGCGCCCGGGACACGTTCCCCGCCGACACGGCACGTACCGACGGCGCCGCGCTCCTGGCCTGCGTGTCCGAGCCCCTGCAGAACGTGAGGAGCTCGCTCTCGGCCCGGCGCCTCGTGGTCTCCTTTCGCCTGACCCTCGAGGCGGCCCGGCCGTGACGCTCTTCCACCCCGCGGACGCCCATGCTAGCGTCAGGGCCGTGGACGTCGTGCTGCGAAAGATGTCTCGCGCCACGGGCAAAGGCGCAGCCGGACGCGCGGTCATCGGGCGTCTGCTCCGCGCACCACGCAAGGGCGCTGTCCTCGTGATCGAGTTCCCCGATGGCCTCCACGAGTACGTGACCACCCCGGTCAAGCGCATCTTCAAGGTCTGCGGCAAGGACATCTACTACATCCAGACCGCGAACAGCCGCTACCGCCTCGAAGTTCGCTCCGGCCAGCTCGACGCGCTCGAGGCAGCCCGCTGAAGCGGTGGCCTCGCAACGGGGCCCATCAACGCAGATCGACCACGGCCAGCTCGGCGAGCAGCGCATCGATGACGCGCGCGAGGCGAGCGAAGGCGTCGTCCTTGGGCTGCGAGGTTCGCTCGTCGACGTAGAGCGCGCGGTTGAGCTCGATCTGAACGGCGTGCACGCCTTCGCTCGGTCGCCCGTATTTCTGGGTGGTGTAGCCGCCGCGGTAGGGATCGTCGTGTCTCACGCTGAGACCCTCGCCGCGAAAGCGCGCGTCGAGCACGTCGAGCACGCGTGGGCTCGTCGTCGTCCCTCCGCGGCTCCCGGGAACGACATCGGCGCGGCGCGGCGCGCCCGGCCTCGTGACCGACGGCATCGAGTGCGCGCAGACGACGAGCACGCGCCCGAAGCGTCTCCGCTTGCGCTCGATCTCCGCCTCGAGGGCCGCGTGGTAGGGCCGGTGGTAGCGCGCGAGGCGCTGTTCGAGCTGCGCGTGGCTCAAGGTGCCGTCCATCACCGGCTGGCCGCTCGTGGTGGTGCGCCACACGACACCCCGGCTCTGGAGAGGTCGCGGACGGGGATGATCGGGGACGATGTCGCGGTCGATGTCGTCTTCGGCGCGGTTGAGATCGACGACGTATCGAGACACGTGCGAGACGAGCAACGAACCGCCGTGAGACAGTGTGCCCGCATAGAAGCGATCGACGAAGAGGTCGGCGTCGCGCATCACGTCCGCCGCGCTCACGCGCAGCTGGCCCCGGACGTCGTCGGGCACCGCGAGCCCCGCATGAGGCACCTCCACGACGAGGGGTCGCTCGTCTCGCCGTGCAGCGGACAGCGTGAACACCTGCGGTCTCGGGATCCAGCTCACCACGTCGCCCGCCCGACGCTTCAGTCGCCACGCGGGACGACGCCGTCCTCTTGCATCTGCTCGAACGCCGTCTCCCGCGAGCGCTGCGCCTGGCGTGCGAGGTAGGTGAAGACGAGCGTACCGACGACGAGGAAGAGGCCGAAGCCGATCGCAAACGGGCGACCGGGCACGCGCGCTCGCCCACGCGCCTCGGGAGGCGCGGGACGCTCGGTCGGTGTGCTCGGCTGGTCCCCCACGTTAACTTCTTCGGCGGAGGATGCGGAGGAGGTGTGGTCGCATAGAGCAGACACGCGTCAGTCTAGAGGAACTGGATCCCATCGACCTCGGTCTTGTCGGCGAGGTCGGGGTGGTCGGTCATCACGCGCTTGAGCCCCACCGCCTTGGCCGACGCGACGAGCCCCTGGGTCCAGTCGTTCTCCGCAGTGTCGCCCTCGACGACCTCGACGAGGCCGCGGATGAGGTCGAGCTGCGGCTGGATGCTCTCGGCCTTGAACCCGGGGGTCTTCGCGAGCAGGAGCTCGACCCACCGCAGAACCCATGCGGTCGTCCGGGGCTTGCTGCCCGGCTTGCCGAGCACGCGACGAGCGACTTGCTCCGGCGGCGAGCCAGGAGCGACGGAAGCGTTCACGAACACGTCGGGGCCGATCAAGACGTCCACGCAGACCTCCAGATGAGACGCTCATGATAGGCGCGGAAGGCCGCGGAATCGACCCCGACGCGCGACGCGGCGCGGGTGCGCTTGCATCACGCCGAATTGCGCTAGATCCGAGCTCTCCATGGCGAAACACGTCGGCATCCTCGGCGCGCTGCTCGCGGTCGTCCTGGGCGTGGTCTGGGGGCTCTCGGCGATCTCCTCCGGCGGGAGTGCACCGGTGCGCGACGCGACGACGGGCGGCGAGGAGCGCCCCCTGCCACCACCGACCAGCGAGGCGGAGCGGGCCGCGCGAGCCGCCGAGCACGCGGCGATGCTCGACCGTGAATGGCCGTTGCACGGCGTCGTGACCGGCACGCAGCTCACGGTCCGCGGCGAGGCCTCGAGCGAATCGGTCGTCCTCGGCTGGCTGCGCATCGGCGGTCACGTGCGCCTGCAGCGAGAGCCGGTGCAAGCGCCCGGCTGCCGCACGGGCTGGTACCGCCTCTACCCGCGGGGCTTCGCGTGCGCGGGCCAGGGCATCGAGGTGAGCGAGACGCCGCCGACCCAAGACGAGCTCGCGCTCGGACCGAGCCTCGCGAGCCATCTCCCTTACCGCTACCTGTTCGTGAAGGAGCCGCAGGTGCCCGAGTGGTACCAGCTGCCCTCGCGCGACGATCAGCGCGCCGCCGAAGCGCACGCCCTGCGCTACGTGCAGCTCTTGCGAGAAGGACAAGAGCGCGCCGCCGAGCGCCTGCGGGCAGGAGGCCTCCCGAACGAACCGCCGCCGCCACGCGAGGTCGCGCGCTTCCTCGACCACGGCTTCTTCCTCGCGAGCAACGGGGTCGAGGTGCGCTCGCGTCGGCGCTTCGTGCGGACGGTTCGCGGCACGTACGTCAAGGAGGCGCAGCTCGAGGAGCGCACGGGCGCGCAGTTCACGGGCGTCGAGCTCGGGGCGCCCACGGCGGGGGGCGAGCCCTTGCAGCTCCCCCAGGCGTGGGCCGTGCGCGCGGCGCGCCCGCTCGTGCGCGAGGTACGTGGCGATGCCTCGCGCATCACGGAGGACGAGACGCTCGAGCCCTTCGAGCGTCTCGCGCGCGTGCCATGGGTCCGGCGCGAGCGCATCGGAGATCAGGTCTACCACGTCGTCACCGGGGCCAACGGCGAGGAGCGCTTGCTCCGGGAGTGGTACCTCGCGGTGGCCGAGCGCCGTGACCCTCCCGCGGGCATCGACGACGACGAGCCCTGGGTGCACGTCGATCTCTCGTCGCAGACGCTCGTCGTGTATCGAGGCGCGACGCCGATCTACGCGACCCTCGTCTCGAGCGGCGTCGAGGGTCACGACACGCCCATCGGCGAGTTCACGATCCGGCGCAAGCTGATCAGCGACACGATGGCCGATCCCGGCTCGGACCTCGGCGACGATCGCTACCGCATCGAGGACGTCCCCTGGACGCAGTACTTCGAGGGCTCGATCGCCCTCCACGCGGCGTTCTGGCACGCGCAGTACGGCATCGTGCACAGCCATGGCTGCGTGAACATCGCGCCCCGCGACGCCCACTGGGTCTACCAGCACACGTGGCCCGAGGTCCCCGAGGGCTGGCACGGCGTCTCGACCGAGGGCACGGGCGTCCGCGGCTCGCGGGTGATCGTCACGCCATAGCGACACGCGGGGGACTCGACACGAGGGCGGCTTCGATCCAACCCCTCCCGCGTGGAAACCACGCGCGTCCTCTTCGTGTGCCTCGGCAACATCTGCCGCTCCCCGACTGCCGAGGCGGTCTTCGCCAAGCGCGTCCGCGACGAAGGCGTCGCGCACCTCTTCGAGATCGACAGCGCGGGCACCGGCGACTGGCACGTGGGCGAGCTGGCGCATCCGCGCACCCGCGAGACCGCCGAGCGGCGGGGCGCGCCGATCACGCACCGCGCAAGGACCGTTCGCCTCGAGGACTTCGAGCGCTTCGATCTCCTGGTCGCGATGGACCAGAGCAACGTGACGAACCTCCACCGCCTCACGGGCAGCGACGAGCAACGCGCGAAAGTGCGCCTGTTCCGCGAATTCGATCCCGAGGCGGGCGCAGGGCACGAAGTCCCCGACCCCTACCACACCGGGCAATTCGAAGAGGTCTTCGACATCTGCGAGCGCGCGGCGACAGGCCTGCTCTCGCACCTCCGCCCGCGATGATGGCGCCGTGCCGTCTTTCGACTTCGAGGCGCTCTCGGCGAAGAACAAGCGCATCTACCTCGCGAGCGACCGCGTGCGGGAGATCGTGCTTCCAGCGGTCGCGCTGCCTTCCCTCGCGACGAAGGTGCGCCGGCTCCGCGGCGCCCTCGGTGCGGCGGAGCCGCGAAGTGTGGAGCAGGCCTCTCGCGAGATCGTGCGCGCGCTCTGCGAGGCGCTGGCCGTCTCGATCCCGCACGTGCGCGTGCTCGAGGTCCGGCCCCACGGGGACTACGGCGAGCTGCACGGCCTCTACACGCGCTGGCGAGACGGTCGGGCGCGCGTCGAGGTCTGGATGCGCACGGCGAGGAACGAGCAACCGGTGGCCTTCCGGACCTTCCTCCGCACCCTCGGCCACGAGCTCGTGCACCACCTCGACTACGCGCACCTCGCGCTCGGGAATTCGTTCCACACCGAGGGCTTCTTCGCGCGCGAGAGCTCGCTCGTGAAGCAACTGCTCGCAGCCGTGCCGCAGGCCGAGCCGACGCGGCGCACTCCCGCACCGGGCCCGCCCTCGGACGAGACGCGCGCGGACAAGCTCGCGCGCCTGCGCGCCCAGCTCTCGCGAGGGGGCGGGCGCCGCGCGCGCTCCCGCGCTGCGACGGCCACGGAGACCGCGGAGAGCGCGCGAGCGCCCCTCGAGGCCGAGAGCCGCGGCCCCGAGGAAAGCCTGCTCGCGCTCGCGTTCGACGCCCGCGAGCGCGCGAGCCGCTGAGCCTGAGCCCCGTACGGCCCATTGCGCGTTGCCCGTTCGGCCCCAAGAACTCCCCGCGTGGCCATCGCCGAACTGGGCTCCGAGGTTCGCAGCGCTCCGGCGTCGGCTTCCGCACCGGGAGCGCGCGCGCCGCGGGCCGTAGCCTCCCCTGCCGACGTCCGCCTCGCGCTGCGCTTCGCGTCGAGCGCCCTCGCCTGCTTCGCGCTGCTCGAGGCCGCGGCGCACCTGCTCGCTCCCTCGGTCACGCCGAGCCTGCACGTCGCGCTCGCGCTCGCCGCGTGGGAGCTCGCGGTGCAGGGCGTCGTCACCCACGCCGCGCTCGCGCGACGCTCGGCCGCTCGGCCGCCTTCTCCGCTCGCGGTGAGCGTGCTCGTGGCCGCCTGGAACGAAGAGAGGGACATCGTGTCCACGGTGCGCTCGATCCTCGCGCAGGATGGGGTCGAGCTCGAGCTCGTGGTCGCCGACGATGGCTCGACGGACCGCACCCGCGCGCGTCTCGTCGAGCACTTCGCGCTCGCGGCACGCCCCGACGGCTCGCTCTCCGACGCCCGAGGCCTCGTACGCGTCCTCTGCCTGTCGCACCGTGGAAAGGGCGCGGCGCTCGAGGCCGCACGCCGCGCCGCGCGTCACCCGATCCTCGTGACGGTCGACGCCGACACCCTCCTCGGCTCCGGCGCGCTCGAGCATCTCGTGCGGCCCTTCGTCGAGGACGAGGTCGAGGCCGCCGCCGGCTCGGTGGTCGTCCGCGACGCGGACGATCTCCTCTCGCGCTTTCAACACCTCGAGTACCTCAAGACCACGCTCACGCGACGCGGGTGGTCCGAGCTCGCGCTGCTCGAGCAGGTGCCGGGGGCCTTCGCCGCGCTGCGGGCGAGCGCGGTCGAGGCCGCGGGAGGCTTTCCGACCGACTCGCTCACGGAAGACTACGAGGTGATGTTCCGCCTCTACGCGCACGCCGCGGAGCAGGGGCGCCGCATCCGGGTTCCCACGGTGAGCGAGGCGATCGCGTACACGGAGCCACCGCGGAGCCTCGCCGGTCTCTCGAGGCAGCGGGCACGCTGGTTCGCGGGATTCCTCGTGACCCTCGCGCGATTCCGCGCGCTCACGTGGAGCGCACGCGCGGGCGCCTTCGGGCTCGTACGGCTGCCCATCAAGTGGATGGACGCGGCGCTGCCGCTCTGGTCGCTCGCCTCCATCGCGCTCTTCGCCGCGCTCGCAGCGATCGAGCCCAACGGACTCCGGCTCGAGGTGAGCGCGCTCGGGCTCTTCCTCCTGGGCTTGCGCTGGGCGCTCGATCTCGCGCAGACCGCCCTCGCGCTGCGTCTGCACGCGGCCGCGCCGGGCCGCCTCGCCGCACGCGAGCCGCGCGTCGTCCTGACATGGCTCCACGCGCTCGCGGAGTCGTTCACGTACACCTGGCTGCGTCAGGTGCTCGTCGTGCGGGCCTACGCGCTCGCGCTGACGAAGGCGCGGGTCTGGGAGACCGCGCGCTGAAGACGCTCTCGAGCGCTCACTCCCACGCGATACGGAAGAGCGTCGCGGGGTCGCCCTCGGCGATCGTGTAGAGATCCCATCCGCTGGCCGCGAAGGCGATGGCCTCCGCCGCCGAGCCGCGGGCCGAGGGCCGGAGCGGCGCACGCGCCAACGCGCTGGGAAGGTCGCCGTCGACGACGAAGACGCGGATCTGTGTGTAGCTCCGCACCACGAGGCGGGCGCCGTCGCTGCTCGTGTCGGCCGCGGGGATGGCCGCCATCTCGAGGCTCGCGACGCGCTCGAGCCGGGTGGGCTCGGTCGGCGAGAGCGTGCGGCCGCGGTAGAGACCCGCCGTTCCGGTGTCCACCTTCGCGAGGAGGTAGAGATCTCCTGTCCGCGGGTCGCTGAAGATCGCTTCGCAGTCGTGGGGGCCATCCGGATAGACGAGCTCGATCACGCTCGGCGTGACGCGCGCGTCGCCCGCGCGCGGATCGGGCTCCTCGAGGCGATACAGCCGCACGCTCCCACCGCGCGAGCTCATCGCACCATCGCTGGTGCGTGCGAGGTTGTCGCCGACGTCACCGACGTACAGCACATCGACGCCCTCGGACGCGGCGATCGCGATGTCCTCCCAGTCCTGGTTCGTCGCCCCCTCGAGCGCGAGGGTCGCGAGCACACGCGCGCTCGCATCGATCGCGTAGATCTCCGCGGGGTTGCCCGAGTCGTTGTGGATCCAGAACACGCCGGCGTGATCGCGGCTCGCGACGATGCCGCTGGTCTCGGGGACGCCGGTAAGCTCACCGAGCGGGCGTGGCGTGCCGTAGCTCGGCCCGCTCGGCGCATCCGGGTCGAGCGTGTCGGCGGCCGCGGCGTCCGCGTTCTGGTCCACGTCGGACTGGCCCGCGTCGAGCGCAGGCGCGCCCGCACACGCGACGAGCCCCGAGAGCCACAGGGCACCGCCGAGGCGAGCGCGTTCATTCGAGGACACCACGCTCATTCTCCGAAGTAGAGGCGCCCGCTCGAGGAGACGATGCGCGGGCGTCGCGCGGCATCGTCTCCTTCCGGTGCGAGGGTGTGGACGCGCGCCCGAGGCAGAAGCGACCGCGGCTCGAGCAGGGTGGCGAGGCGCTTGGCCTCCTCCTCGCTCGCGGCCGCGACCCGCATCGTGCGGAAGTAGCCGGTCACGCCCTCCGGCAGCGACGCGCGATCGGCACCGACGAGCGACACCTCGATCACGACGTGAAAGCGCGTCCGCGCGAGGTCGTCGGCGGCGGCGAGCGCACCGAGCACGTCAGCCACCTCCTGGCCTGCGCCTCCGCCCTCGATGGCGCGGCTGCACGCCGCCTCGATGTCCACCCTCGATCGACCCGCCGCGAGCAGCGCTTTCGCGCGGGTCCCCTCGAGCGTCGCGGTCGCCACCGCCCCACCCGCGCCCGCGACCGAAGAGATCGCGTGCTCGACGAGGGCGATCGCGTCGTCGTGGCGCCGCAGCGCGAGCAACGCATCCACCGCGACGCCGAGCGCCGCGCCCGCGAACGGGGCCTCGGGCGTCTCGGTGATCACGTGCTCGGCGTCGGCGAGCGCCCCACCCGGATCGCCCGCGCGCAGGCGGGTGACCGCGCGGTTGTAGCGGACCGCGCCTGCCGACACGCCCTCGCACGCGAGCGCCGCGTCGAACGCAGCGAGCGCCTCGCCCGAGCGCCCGAGCTCGTCGAGCACGCTGCCCCGCAGCTGGTGGAGCAGCCAGAGCTCGGGCGCGACCTCGAGCCCCCGATCGAGCGCCTCGAGCGCGCCCGCGCGATCGCCGGCCTTGCGCCGCGCGAGCGCCTGGATCTCGAAACACCCCGACCAGCCGATGGCCTCGAGGCGAGCCGCGAGCGCCTCAGCGCCCGCGAGATCGCCTTCGTCGATCCTCGCGAGCGCTTCGTCGTGCATCGCGCGCGCTTCGTCTTCTTTTTTTCGGATCCACATGACATGCAAGCGGAGCTGGGCCCCGCGCGCAGCATTCGCGTCAGCGCATGGAGCGGGAGGAGGGCCCGAGGTCGGCGGTCGAAGGTCGAAGTCGGAAGTGGGGGAGGATCCGCGCGGACCCTCGGCTCCACTCAGTTCCGGAGCGGCTTGTTGGTCGTGAGCATGTGCTGCATGCGCTCGAGGCTCTTGGGCTCGCCGCAGAGGCTCACGAACGCCTCCGCCTCGAGCTCGAGGATCTCTTCCTCGGTCACCTCGTGCGTGGCGCCCGAGACGCCTCCGCAGAGCACGCCCGCGACCTTGCGCGCGATCTTGGCGTCGTGCTCGCTCGCGTGGCCGCCCGCGACGAGGGTGTCGACCATCATCGAGAGCGTCGCGATGCCGCTCTCGCCGGGCAGCACGTACGCCCGCGGAACGGGCGCGTGGTAGCCCGCCTCGTGCAGGCCGATGGCCTTCTGCTTGGCCTCGTGGACGAGGCGGGCCTTGTCGAACGAGATGCCATCCGAACGGCGGAAGTAGCCGAAGTGCTGCGCCTCGACCGCGCTCGTCGCGACGTTGGCCATCGCGATGTTCTTGAAGACCTGCGTGACGACCGCGTAGGTGTCGAGCTGCTGGCCCTGCGGCACGTTCTCGAGCGCGCGCCAGAGGAGGTTCAGGTTGCCAGCGCCGCCGGGGAGCAGGCCCACCGCCACCTCGACGAGGCCGCAGTAGGTCTCGGCCGCCGCCTGGATGTGGCCCGCGCCGAGACAGAGCTCGAGCCCGCCGCCGAGCGCCATCCCGTAGGGCGCCGCGACGACGGGGACCTTCGCATACTTCATCTTCTGCACGCCCGCCTGGAGGCGCTGCACCATCTTGCGGAGGTCCTCCCACTGCTGCTGGTTCGCCGCGACGACCACGCCGAAGAGGTTCGCGCCCACGCAGAAATGCTCGCCCTCGTTGGCGATCACCATGCCGCGGAAGTCCTGCTCCGCGCGCTCGGTCGCGAGGTGGAGCATCTCGATGATGTCCTGATCGATGCTGTTGGCCTTGCTCTTGAAGGTCAGCCCGAGGATGCCGTCGCCGAAATCCCAGGCGTCCGCGCTGCCGTTGGAGAGCACGGGCGCGCCGCGTCGGGCCTGCGTCGCGCTGTACTCGCGCGCGTCGGTCTTCTTCGCGACGTACTCGCCCTTGACGAGGTCCCACACCTGGCCGTCCCTGTAGAACGCGGTGGCGCCTGCCGCCTTCATCCGCGCGATGGACGCAGGCAGCGCGATGCCGTCCTTCTCCATCCGCGCGGTCGCCTCCGCGAAGCCGATCGCGTCCCACGTCTCGAAGGGGCCGAGCTCCCAGTTGTAGCCCCACTTCATCGCGTCATCGATCGCGACCACGTCGTCGGTGATCTCACCGATCCGGCGCGCCGAGTAGGCCAGCGTGCGGGCGATGATCTTCCATCCGACCTCACCGACCTTGCCGTCGGTCGCGACGAGCTTCTTCACGCGCGCGGCCGGATCCTCGATCTTCGAGAGGCTCTTGGTGGCCTTGGCGATCGCCTCGTCGGCCCTCTTGGGGCGGTACTCGAGGGTCGCGAAGTCGATGGTCAGCGTCTCGCCGCTGGCCTTGTCGCGCTTGTAGAAGCCCCCCTTGGTCTTGTTGCCCAGGATCTTCTTCTCGACCATGCCGGTGACGAAGGCCGGGAGCTGAAACACCGCACGCTCCTCGTCGTTCGGGAGGGCCTCGAAGCAGTTGCGCGCGACGTGGGCGAACGTATCGAGGCCGACGAGGTCGGCCGTGCGGAAGGTCGCGCTCTTGGGGTGGCCCATCGGGCTGCCCGTGAGGTTGTCGATGTCCTCGGGCGTGAGGCCCGCCTTCAGCATCTCGTCGATCGTCGCCATCATCCCGTAGACGCCGATGCGGTTGCCGACGAAGTTCGGCGTGTCCTTGCCGAGCACGATGCCTTTGCCGAGCACGTCACGGCCGAAGGTCGCGATGGCCTCGAGCGCCGCCGGGCTGGTGTCCGCGCCCGCGACGAGCTCGAGGAGCTTCATGTAGCGGACGGGGTTGAAGAAATGCATCACGAGGAAGTTCTTGCGGAACGTCTCGCCCCGGCCCTCGACCATGTCCTTGATGCGCAGGCCCGAGGTGTTCGACGCGATGATCGTCTTGGGCGAGACGACCTTCTCGAGCTTCTCGAAGAGGCTCTTCTTGATGTCGAGGCGCTCGACGATCGCCTCGACGATCAGGTCGCAGTCGGCGAGGGAGGCGAGGTCGTCGTCGATGTTGCCCACGGTCACGAGGCGCGCGTTGCTCGGATGGAAGAAGAGCGCCGGCTTGGCCTTGACGGTGTTGGCGAGCGCGTCGGCGGCGACCTTGTTGCGGGCGGCCTTCTTCGCGTCGGCCGGCAGATCGCGCGGGACGATGTCGAGCAGCGTCACGCGAACGCCCGCGTTCGCGCAGTGCGCCGCGATGCCCGCGCCCATCACTCCCGAACCGATCACACCGACCTTGCGAACCACCGTACGAGCCATCGCTTCCTCCGTGGGGCCGGACGCGAGCGAGCGGCCGGGGCCCGTACGATCCGGCGTCTCGGTGTCCCGCGCAAGCGGAGACGCGCGGTCGAAATCGCGACGGCGCGCGGGCCACTTCGCTAGGACCGCGTCGGGACCCATGCACATCGACCCACCTCGTGTCCGGGGCCTCGACACCGTTGCGCTCGAGCGCGACGAAGTCCCGATCCTCACACGCGCGGCGGACGCCTCGGCGCGCTTCGACCGCCCCGTGGTCCTCGCGGAGCTGGATGACCTGCCGCGAGATCGCACCGTTCGGCTCGGAGCGCGGCTTCTCCTCGGCGAGACCCAGGTCGTCTCGCGCGCCGTCGTCTCCCGCTTCGACTCGAGCCGCGTGGTGCTGCTGGTCCTCTCTTCCGCGTGCCGGACCCTCCGGTGCCCGCCGCCCGGCGAACCGGACGCGACCGAGTGCGAGAGCGGACGCTGCGTTCGGCCGGTCTGTGAAGGAGCTGCGTGCGGCCTCGACGCAGGCGCTGCGGAGGACGACGCGGCGAGCCCCGAGCCGGACGCAGCGCTCGACTCTCTGCCGGATGCGGTGGTCGAACCCGACGCCGAGCCGATCGACGCGGGCTCGGACGCGGCCTGCGCCCCGGCCATCGACGAGGCCGACACCCTCTCGGGGACCGCGGCCGACGACTACTTGCGGGGCCTCGGCGGCGACGACCTCGTCCTCGCGGGCGGTGGCAGCGACTTCGTCAACGGCAACGCAGGCGTTGACGAGATCCGCGGCGAAGACGGCCCCGACGTGCTCTTCGGGGGCGCGGAGGACGACCGCGTGCTCGGAGGCCCCTCGGATGATTTCGTGTCGGGTGATCTCGGCAACGACCACGTGATCGGGGGCGGAGGCACCGACCGCATCGCCGGCGGACAGGGAGACGATGTGCTCCGAGGCGAGGAAGAAGACGGCTCGGGCTTCGGCAACGACCGGTACTGGCTCGACGGGCTCGGCAACGACGAGATCATCGACACCGGAGGCGACGACGACGTCGCGCGCTGCGCACCGGGTGTACGCGTGGAGCGGGACAGCCGCGATGGAACAGACCGCCTCCTCTCGTTCTCGACCGGAGGCTCCGCGAGGATCCGCAGCAGCGCGGTCGAGCGGATTCTCGGTTGCGGCTGCGCGCTCTGACTCTGGTTTCGGGCCCAGACCAAAGCACGACGCTGTTGCCTCTGCTGCCATCGGTGGTATCCACGCCCCACGGCCGAGTGGCGGAATGGCAGACGCGGCGGATTCAAAATCCGCTATCCGCAAGGGTGTGAGGGTTCGAGTCCCTCCTCGGCCATCGCCGGCGCCACGCCCGGCGGGACCATCCGTGCCTCCGAGAAGTCACGTGATGCCGAGGCGGCGGCGGATGCGGCGGGCGGACTGGCGCGAGATCTCGACGCGGTCGCCGGACTTCATGTGGGCGAGGTAGCCGCCGGTGGGTTGCGGCTCGAGGCGGGAGACGAAGGCGAAGTTGACGAGCGCTTTTCGGTGGACGCGCTCGACGAGCGCGCCGAGCCGCTTCTCGAGCTCGACGAGCTGGAGGTCCGTGACGTAGGCGCGGCCCGCGCCCTCGCTCGCGTGCACGGTGACGAGCGCGCCCTCGAGCACCGCGTGGCTGACGTCCTCGGGTGCGAGGAGCACGATGCCCTTGGTCGTCTCGATCGCGAGGCGCGGCAGCGGCCCGCCCGCGCGCCCCTCGGGGACCGGACTCCGCGCGTAGTGCTTCTCCGCGCGCTCGATCGCGAGGCGCAGCCGCGCGTCGTCCACCGGCTTGAGCACGTAGTCCACCGCGCCGACCGCGAACGCTTCGACCGCGTGCTCCGGGTGCGCGGTGGCGAAGATCACGTACGGGCCGTCCTCCGGGATGCGCGCGCGCGCCTCGAGGCCCGTCATCCCGGTCATCTGGACGTCGAGCAACACCACGTCGACGTCGTCGTCCTCGAGGCTCGCGAGCATCGCCTCGGCGCTGTCGCGCTCACCGGCGACCTCGATTCCTTCGATCTCCGAGAGCATGCGGTGCATGCGACGCCGCGCGGTCGCCTCGTCGTCGACGATGAGTACCCGAAGGGGATGCGTCACGAAGGCCGAGTGTCGCGCCCGGCCGCGAGGATCGGAAGCACGAACGTCGCGACCGTCCGCGCGCCCTCGGTCTCGACGCGAAATTGCGCCGCACCCCCGTAGGCGCCGGCGAGGCGAGTCTCGATCATGGCGAGCCCCTCGCCTCCCTCGCGGCGGCCCTCGAAGGAGCCCTCGTTCTCGACGCGGATCCTCGTGTCCGTCTCGCCGGCGCGCACCACCAGGCGCACGGGCCCGCTTCGGCCGCGCGAAGGCCCGTGCTTCCAGGCGTTCTCGAGCGCCGGCAGGAGGATCATCGCCGGCACGGAGCGCCCGAGCGCGGCGGGATCGATCTCCTCCTCGAAGAGATACTTCTGCGGATCGCGCGCGGCGTAGAGGCGCGCGAGCGCACGCGCGAGGACGACGTCGCGCGCGAGCGGCCAGCTCGGCGTGCGCAGGCCCTCCATCAGCGTGCGCAGCATCGCAGAGAGCTCGAGGATCGCGCGCTCGGCCGCCGCGCCGTCCTCGCGGCAGAATTCCGCGATCGCGTTGAGCGTGTTGAAGAGGAAATGGGGGTCGAGATGCGCACGGATCGCGAGGAGCTGCGCATGCTCCGCCTCGCGCACGAGGGCGTCGGTCCGCCGTCGTTCCCGCGCGAGCTCGAGCTCGAGCTCGATGTCCCTGCCGAGGCCGAAGCCTCCGACCAAGTAGAGGCCCAGAGAGACGAGGAGGCTCGAGTCGGCCGTGAGGAACGAGGAGCGCAGGTCGACGACGAGCGGCAAGGCGACCCCGACCACGACGATCACCGCGACTCCGAGCGCGCCGTACAGGAGGGCCCGGAGCCACGCGGGACCGCGCGCCCCGGCGCCGAAGAAGTAGCGGTAGCTCGTCGGCGCGAAGAGCACGAAGCCGAGCACCATGAGGACGCCGACGGGGAACGCCCAGCGCGAGCGGCTCGGCGCCTGCGTGAGCACGATCGGGATCGCGAGCACGAGGATCGGGACGAAGCGCCGCGGCGCCGCGAGCGCCGCGAGCGTGCTCGCGAAGACGGGCTCAGGACGCTCGGTCGGGATCGAAGACACACCCTACTCTACGAGACGCAGCGCGATCGTACCGACCGCTCGCGCACGTCGTGCGACCGCTCGTCGCGGCGCCCTAGTCTTCCGGTGCGCGGCCCATCGAGCGGAGCTTGGCGGCGCGCGCCCGCTTCTTGTCCTTCGCGAAGAGTGCGACGTAGTCGATGGCGGACTCGGCCGCCGGCGGCGGCTCCTCGTGGCGCGAGACCGGATCGTCGAGCAGCTCCTCCGCGAAGCGCCGCATCACGGGGCCCGTCGTCGCGAGGAGCGACTCGTCGACGCTGCGCGCGAAGCGCCCGAGCACGCGCGCGACGCGGCCCCCGACGAAGCCGCGCATGGCCACGTCGCGGTAGCTCGCGACGAGCGCGTCCGAGGTGAACCCGTGGTGGATGACGAGCTCGGCCGCGACACGCAGCACCGAGAGCGGGTCGATCACGCCATCGGCCAGGAGCAGGAGCGCGGGCTGGAAGTAGTTGTAGAAGGGGAAGACCCGCTTGCCGAAGTCCTCGAAGGCGTTGGGCAGAGAGACGCGGTCGAGGTGGATGAACACGCGCTCGGCACCGCCGCCGCGGGGCAGTCTCCCCGCGAGGCGCACGATCTGCGGGATGACGTCGGGGTAGACGCCCGCGCTCTCGAGCACCGGCGTGAGGATCGAGGGCTCGACGCGCCCGGTCGAGAGATCGGAGAAGATCGAGTAGATGAACGCGTCGGCCTCGGCGTCGTCGCCGAACATGTACTCGCGCGTATCCGGCGGCATGTCGATGCGCGTCTCGAGCAGCGCCGCGAGCTTGTAGCCGACCTGGTCCTTCACGAAGCGGAAGCGGCCGCGGAGGATGTTCCCGAGCTGCGGCTTGAGCACGAAGCCGTCCCAGCGGACACCATCGAGACGCAGCTTGGCCTCGAGCACCTTGCGCAGCTGCGTCGGGCTGCCCGAGACGATGAAGATCCCGAACGGATCGGTGCCGCGGATCTCACGGAGGAGCGCGGCGGCGCCCGGCACCGTGCGCTTGTCCTGCGCGGTCTCGAACGCGGTTCGCAGGAGGTCTCGGATCGTGTCGAACTCGGTGCGGAGGTAGGTCTTGTCGAGGTCCCATCGGTAGACGAGCCGGTGTCGATCGACACGCCGTCCATCGCGCAGGGCGCGCAGATCGGCGAGCTCCTCGTCCGTCTCGGTCACGCGTCGGAGCCTACACCGAGCCGCACCCAGCCGCGCTCGACGAGCGTGCCCTCGAGGCGCGGCGAGAGGATCACGAAGTGCGCGGCGTCGCCCTCGGGCGCTTGCCCCACCGAGCCGAGGCCGAGCACGCGCGCCTCCTCGACCTGCCGGTCGAAGGGCACGTGCGAGCCTCCGACGGCGAGGAGGTCGGCAGGGTCGCCCCCGAGGAGCACGAGCAGCTCTTCGTCGTCGACGTCGAACGTCAGGTCGACGGAGGGGTCGCGCGGCGAGCCGTGGCAGGCCATGAGCTCGCGGCCGTCGGCGAGCGGAAGCCGGATCTGCTCGGGCAGCTTCGCGAGCGCCCGCAAGACGAGCTCGCCGACCTTCTTGCGCGCGTCGAGGAAGAGCTCGCGCCGCTTCGCGTCCGCGTCGCTCTGCGGGACGAGCCTCTCGGGATCGAGCGTCGCGAGCGCCGTGTCGCTGAGCCCGCGCAGGAGCTGGGCTTTCTTCTCGGTGAGGCGTCGCCACACGCCGAGCGGCTCGTCGCCGCCGAAGAGGAGGTCCCCCGCGACCACGATGCGCTCGACGTCGCGCCGCGCGAGCTCCGCGAGCACCGCGTCGAGCGCGGCGAGGTTGCCGTGCACGTCCGCGAGCAGCGCGATGGGGCCGGTGATCACGTCTTTCTTGAGCGTCGCCATGGGGCCGAGGCTCTAGCACGCGCCGATCATGCCCGGCGCCGAGCGCGCGAACGGTCCCGGGGCCCGCATCCGCCGCCACAAAACTGCGCGGGCGCGCGACAGCGCGTAGGGTCGCCGCGTGAGCACGCCCGAGACACCGCCCGCGGCCTCCCCCGCGAGCCGCCGCGCGCGCGAGCTCGGCTGGACGACGAGCGCCTACTTCGGCGAGGGCCTGCCGTACGCGGTCCTGCACATGCTCGTGACCGAGTTCCTCACGGCGATCGGCGCGCCAGCCTCCGAGGTCGGATACACGTCGTGGTTCCACGTCCCGGTCACGGCCAAGCCGCTCCTCAGCCCGATCGTCGATCTCGTCGGGACCAAACGCGCCTGGACGATCGCGATGCAGCTCCTCATCGCTGCGGGCATCGGCGGCCTCGCGCTCTGGCTCGGCCCGGACGCGGGGCCGGCCGGCATGCACCCCCCGAGCTGGCTCGGCTTCTGGCTCGTGCTCGGCGTCATCGCCGTCCTTCATTCGATGCACGACATCGCGTGCGACGGCTTCTACATGCTCGCGCTCGACGCGCGCGGGCAGGCGCTGTACTCGGGCACCCGGCAAGCCGCTTACCGCGCGGCGATGTACGTCGGCGGCGCGGCGCTCGTGCTCTTCGCCGCGCCCGGACACACGCTGCTCGGGCTCACCGACGCGGGCCGCTCGCACTGGCAGCCCGCCTTCTTCTGCGCCGCCATCCTCCTCGGGCTCACGGCCGCGACGAACGCCCTCGCGCTGCCGAACGCCGCGGAGCCCCGCGCGACGAAGCCGGACGGCTCCCGCGAGCCCTTCTGGGCGAGCTACCGCGCGTTCTTCGAGCAGCCGGGGATCGCGCTCCTCCTCGCCTTCGCGCTCACCTACCGCCTCGGCGACACGATGACCTCGTCGATGTCGTCGGTGCTCCTGCGCGATCTGGGCCTCTCGACGGTCGATCGCGGCATCCTCCGCTCCTTCTCGCTCACGACGAGCATCCTCGGCTCGGTCGCCGCCGGCGCGCTGCTCGCGCGCGGCGGGCTCGAGCGCTGGCTCGTGCCGTTCACGTGGGCGATGGCCGTTCCGTGGTACCTCGTCGTCGCGCTCTTCGAGCCGCCCTTCTGGGCGATCGCGATCACAGTGGTGCTCGAGCAGCTCGCGGGCGCGCTCGCGGGGACCGCCTCGACCGTGCTCCTCATGCGCCGCTCCCGACGCGCGTTCTCCGCATCGCACTACGCGTTCTTCAGCGCGCTCGTCTCGCTCGGCTCGACGATGTCGGGCGGCTTCTCTGGCCACCTCTACGAGCGCGTGGGCGCGATCCCGTACTTCGCGCTGACCGTGCTGGCCTCGCTGCCCGCGCTCGTGCTCGTGCGCGAGGTCCCGCTCGAGCCCGTGGACCGCCCCGCCTCCCCCGCCATCCACGACCGTCGAGGGTGACTGGCACGTGTCCATTTCTCGTACGCATGTGTCAATCCACCGTGCCATGTCGACACATTCCGCGACCGTCGCCGTGGCTTGTTGCGGCCTCGGGTCCGCAGACGCGACACACGTGGCTGCGCACCCCGCATGCATCGTCGGCCCCCATGCACCGTATCGCCGCCCTCGCGTTGCTGGTCTTCCTCTCCGCCTGCGCCAACGAGATCGACGACCACGAGCTCGCCTCGAACGCCGACCGCGGCGCCTCGAGCCTGACGAGCGGCGGGCGTCGGGCGCGCGCCGAGGCCATCCGGGTGGCGGCCCTCGGGCGGGGCATCCGGACGGGCTTCCTCCTCGCCGGAATTGCGGACGCCGAGACGCAGATGTCCCAGTGCTGGTCGGAGCTCACGTGGGCGTGCCGCGGTCCGAGCTCGCCCGATTGCGGCGGCGGGCCCACGGCCGCCGGCGCGGGCGACGGCCCGTGCTTCCTCCGCGAGGGCGGGATCGGCATGTTCCAGTTCGACGCAGGGAACTTCGACGCCACCCTCCGTCGTGAGGGCAACCGCATCCTGACGATCGCGGGCAACACGCAGGCCGCAGTGGACTTTGTGATCCGCATGGTGATGGACTCTGCCTACATCAGCGGCGTCTCGACGTACGCCCAGGCGATCGACTGGATCAACGCCGTGCGCGTCGACAACGACCGCTTCCGCCCGTGGATCCAGACCGTCACGCACTACTACAACGGATGCCAGCCGGGCTTCTCCTGCTACGCCCAGCGCTACGCGCACTACCGCGATCACGCGGTCGGAATCTGGAACGAGATGGGCGGCGCGGCCTTCTGGCTCGAAGGTGCGGGCCCGACGCCGCCCCCGTCGCTCGCGGCGATCGAGGTCTACTGGTCGCGCGGCGCCGACGGCCGCTACGAGCTGCGTGCCCTCGCGCCCGCCTCCGTCACACGCGTGCTGTACCGCGTCGATGGCTTCGTCGTCGGCCGCGCGAGCCGCGCGGACGGCTCCAACTTCCCGACGCAATACACGTTCGCCAACGAGGGGAGCGGCCGCCTCTTCGAGGTGATCGGCCTCGACGACCGCGAGAACCAGGTCGCCTACGGCAACGGCCGGATCGACACCGTCGCCGGCACGGCGGTCTTCGTGAAGCAGCTGGGCGCCGGCTACTACGAGATCGGCCTCGAGCGCGCCCCGCCGGGCGTCACCGCAATCGAGGTGCGCGCGGATGGCTTCCTCCTCACCGACGAGCTCTCCGGCGCGACGCGCTCAAGCCGCCTCGAGGTGCGCTCGCGCTTCACGATGCTCGGCAACCGCTCCTTCGAGATCACCACCTTCGGCCCGCGCGGCGTGGTCCGCGGGACGCTGCGCCGCGACCTCGAGCTCCGCTGACGCGGGCGCGACCGGAGAGACCGACCGCTGGGCCGACGACCGCGGATCGCCCGACGACCGCAGACACGACGACGCCCCGCGGGCCCGTTCCGAGACGGTGCGCGGGGCGTCGTGTGCGCGTTCGGGATCAGTAGCGGTACGTCTCGGTCTTGAACGGACCCTTGGGGCTCACGCCGAGGTACTCGGCCTGCTTGCCCGAGAGGGTCGTGAGCTTGGCGCCGAGCTTGCCGAGGTGCAGGCGCGCGACCTTCTCGTCGAGCTCCTTCGGGAGGACGTACACCTTGCCGCGCTCGTACTTCTTCGGCTCCGTGAAGAGCGCGATCTGGGCGAGGGTCTGGTTGGCGAAGCTCGCGCTCATCACGAAGCTCGGGTGTCCGGTGGCGCAGCCGAGGTTCACCAGGCGGCCTCGGGCGAGCACGATGATCTTCTTGCCGTCGGGGAAGACGAAGTGGTCGACCTGCGGCTTGATGTTCTCCTCGCGCACGCCGTTCTTGGCATCGGTCAGCGCGCTGATCTCGATCTCCGAGTCGAAGTGGCCGATGTTGCAGACGATGGCGTTGTTCTTCATCCGCTTCATGTGCTCGAACGTGATGACGTCGCAGCAGCCGGTCGCGGTGACGAAGATGTCGGCCTTGGAGGCGACGTCCTCCATCGTGACGACCTCGTAGCCCTCCATCGCGGCCTGGAGCGCGCAGATCGGATCGACCTCGGTGCTCATCACGCGCGCGCCCTGGCCCTTGAGCGACTGCGCCGAGCCCTTGCCCACGTCGCCGTAGCCGCAGACGACCGCGATCTTGCCCGAGAGCATCACGTCCGTGGCGCGCATGATCGAGTCGACCAGCGAGTGACGGCAGCCGTAGAGGTTGTCGAACTTCGACTTGGTCACCGAGTCGTTCACGTTGATGGCGGGCAGCTTGAGCGTGCCCCTCTTCTGCATCTCGTAGAGGCGGTGCACGCCGGTCGTCGTCTCCTCGGAGAGGCCGATGA
Organism: Deltaproteobacteria bacterium; assembly: GCA_046342295.1. GTDB lineage: Bacteria > Myxococcota_A > Polyangia > Polyangiales > Sandaracinaceae > JAFLCL01. The sequence continues at coordinate 23,587 of JBKDQC010000402.1, forward strand.
CCTGCGGCAGGAGGTCTGCGCGCTTCTCGTGGACGAGGATGGTGAGGTCACCGCCGTCGTCGAGGATCATGTTCGGGCCGTTGCCGGTCTCGAAGCACTTGAGCTGCTGCTCGATGCACCACCAGTACTCCTCCTCGGTCTCGCCCTTCCAGGCGAAGACGGGAACGCCCGAGGCCGCGACCGCGGCCGCGGCGTGGTCCTGCGTCGAGAAGATGTTGCAGCTCGTCCAGGTCACCTCGGCGCCGAGATCCTTCAGCGTCTCGATGAGCACGGCGGTCTGGATGGTCATGTGGAGGCAGCCGGCGATGCGCGCGCCCTTGAGCGGCTGCCTCTCCTTGTACTCGGCGCGGATCGCCATGAGGCCGGGCATCTCGGTCTCGGCGATCTCGATCTCCTTGCGACCCCACGCGGCGAGGGAGATGTCGGCCACCTTGTACTTGCTGGTCTGGTTCGGAGCGGTCGTCATGTCGTTTCCTTCTTTCCTGTTGTCGGGAACCGTCGGCGGGCCGCGGCCCGCGGGAACGTCGAGAGCGTCAGGCGGGGCGGCGGGCGACGAGCACCTGCCAGGCGACGTGCGCGTCGGCGGTGCGGGCGCCCCGGTGGAGCAGCGAGGGGAGGGGCCGCACCTCGGGGCGCGAGAGGCCCGCGGCGCGCGCCATGTCGCGAAGCTCGATCGGGTCGAACCCCAGCCACACGTCCGCCTGCTGCTCGCGGAGCGCCTCGTCCTCGTGCGCGATGTAGTCGATCACCACGACGGAGCCGCCGGGGCGCGCGAGCTCGCCGAGCTTCTCGAGCGTCCTCTGGGGCTGCGCCGCGTGGTGGAGCATGCGCGACGCGAAGACGACGTCGGCGCCGTCGTGCTTGCGCACGAGCCGCCGCACGGACGCGTCGTCGAGCTCCCCGACCGCGAGCTCGACGTTCGCGTAGCCGCGCGCGAGCACCCGCTTCTTGGCGCGTGCGAGCTGCCGCGCGGAGCGGTCGATCGCGACGACGTGCGCGAAGACGGGCGCGAGCACGTCGAGCATGCGCCCATCGCCGGTGCCGACGTCCACGGCGAGCTCGCGGTGAGGCACGAGCGGCGCGAGGGCCGCGAGGTACGCGGGGAGCTCGGGGGGCAGCGAGTCGGGCTCGAGCTCGCTCGCGGCCTCGTCGAAGAACGCCCGGCTCGCGGCGTCACGCGCCCGGACGATCTCGGGCACCCGCGCGAGGCTGCCGTCCTCGGTCACGAGCGCGCGACCGGCGGCGAGCGCGTCGCGCACCACCGCGTCGCCGGTCACCTCGCCCACGCTCACGAGCGCGCGGTTGCCCTGCTTGCGCACGGCGAGCAGGCCTGCGCGGCGCAGCGCCGCCACGTGCTTGCTCACGTTGGGCTGCGCCTCGCCGATCAGCTCCGCCAGCTCGCCGACCGAGAGCTCATCCTCCGCCGCGAGCGCCAGCAGGCGCAGGCGCACGGGCTCGCCGAGGAGCCGGTAGAGCTCCCAGCGGGCGGTCGGGGTGGTGGCGGTGGGCGTGTCCACGCGGGGTTGGTCGGGTGACCCCGAGGCTATATGCCTGAATGCGCATAGAGGCAAGTGGGCCGACCGGGAGCGCTTCACCGCGGCCATCCCTGCGCGTTCCGGCGCTCGACGCGCTGGTCCTCTCGCGCGCGGAGCACGCGCACGAGGAGGCCCTCCAGATCAGCCCACGTTCTCGTCGTCGCGGCGGGGGCGCTTGTTGACCTCGAGCACCTTCTTGCGGAGGCGGACCGCGTCCGGGGTGACTTCCATCAGCTCGTCGCGGTCGATGAACTCGAGGCCGTACTCCAGCGTGATGATCCGCGGCGGCTGGAGGACCACGTTGTCGTCCTTGTTCTTGCTGCGGACGTTCGAGAGCTTCTTCTCGCGGATGATGTTCACGTCGAGGTCGTTCTCGCGGTTGTGCTCGCCGACGATCATGCCCTCGTACACCGGGACGCCCGGCGCCACGAAGAGCACGCCGCGCGGCTGGAGATGGTCGAGCGCGTACGCCGTGCACTCGCCCATGCGATCCGCGACCATCGCGCCGTTGATGCGGCGGTTCATCGCGCCCGCGTAGGGCTCCCAGCCGTCGAAGAGCGTGTTGAGCAGGCCCGTGCCCCGCGTGTCCGTGAGGAATTGACCGCGGAAGCCGATGAGGCCGCGGCTCGGCACGCGGAACTCCATACGCGCGCGGCCGAAGCCGAGATTCGTCATCTTGATCATCTGGCCACGTCGCTGGCCCAGGTTGGTCGTGACCGTGCCGACGAATTGCTCGGGCACGTCGACCACGACGCGCTCCACGGGCTCCATCTTCTGGCCGTCGATCTCCTTGATCACGACCTCGGGCATGCCCACCGCCATCTCGTAGCCCTCGCGGCGCATCGTCTCGAGGAGGATGGTGATCATCAGCTCGCCACGGCCGAAGACCGTGAACTGATCGGGCGAGTCCGTCGGCTCGAAGCGCATCGCGAGGTTGCGCATCGCCTCGCGCTCGAGGCGCTCGCGGAGCTGGCGCGAGGTGACGAACTTACCCACCTTGCCGGCGAAAGCGCCCGTGTTGACGAGGAACGTCACCTTGAGCGTCGGCTCCTCGACGCGGATGCGCGGCAGCGCGACGGGCTTCTCGGCGTCGGCGATGGTGTCTCCGATCTGGACCTCGTCGATGCCCGCGAGCGCCACGATGTCTCCGGCGCTCGCCGAGCCGATCGCCACGCGGTTCATGGACTCGAAGCCGTAGACCTTGGTGACCGTGCTCCGGACGGGGCCCGACTCGGACATGCGCATGACGGTCTGTGCGTCCGAGACGCGCCCGTGCACGATCCGCCCGACCGCGAGTCGACCGACGTACTCGTCGGCCTGGATGTCGTTCACGAGCATCTGGAGCGGCGCCCCCGGATCACCCTTGGGCGGCGGCACGACCTCGACGATCGTCTCGAAGAGCGGGCGCAGATCCTTGCCCTCCTCCTCGAGCTTGCGCTTGCACATGCCCTGCTTGCCGATCGCGTAGAGGACCGGGAAGTCCGTCTGCTCGTCGGAAGCCTCGAGATCGACGAAGAGGTCGAAGACCTCGTTCAACACCTCGTCCGGACGCGCGTCGGGGCGGTCGATCTTGTTGATGACGACGATGACGCGGTGGCCGAGCTCGAGCGACTTGCCGAGCACGAAGCGGGTCTGCGGCAGCGGGCCCTCGGCCGCGTCGACGAGGAGGATCACGCCGTCCGCCATGCGGAGCGTGCGCTCGACCTCGCCACCGAAGTCCGCGTGGCCGGGGGTGTCGATGATGTTGATCTTCACCTCCCCGTCCTTCGTGGGGAAGCGCACCGAGCACTGCTTGGCGAGGATCGTGATGCCCCGCTCGCGCTCGAGATCGTTCGAGTCCATCACGCGCTCGGCGACCTCCTGGCCCGCGCGGAAGACGCCGGTCTGCTTGAGCATGGCGTCGACGAGCGTGGTCTTGCCGTGATCGACGTGGGCGATGATGCAGACGTTGCGGAGGTGGGTCTGGGCTGTGGAAGTCATGGCGAGCCTTCTCTCGATTCGCGCGGCGGGGGGCCGGCGAGGGCGGGCGTCTCTAGCCGCCGGATCCCCGTACCGCAAACCCGAAGACGCCGGAGCGGCCGCGCGACGCAGCCTCGTCCGACGCGACGGGCTCGCGCGGCGGTCGCCGCGCCGGCGGTCCGGCGATACGCTCGGGCCGATGGCCGCTCCGCGTGTTTCTTTCCTGCGGGTCGTCGGTGACGTCGTGCAGTCGGCGGGCGGCATGCTCGCGCTCGCCGTGCTGGCCACGGCGCCCGCGTGTTGCTTCCTCGGCCTTCCCATCTTCTGGAGCGTCGCGGGGGCGATGTACCTGCGCGTCATGGGCGTGCGGCACGCCGACATCTCGACGTGGCACGTCGGCCTCCTCGGCATGCCGATCTTCGTCACACCGCTCGTGGCCGCGCTCCTCACCGCGTGGATCGTGAACACGCGCGGGCCGAGCGAGAGCCGCGAGCTCGTGGCGCTCCTCGCGACCTTCGGCCTCTCGGCGCTCCTCGGCGCGCTGCTCTCCCCGCTGCACGCCGCGCCGTTCGCCGCGATCGAGGGCAGCCCGGGCATCCTCGACGCGCTCCTCACGAGCGGCGCGCACGCGGCACGGCGCGGGCTCGGGCGCACGCTCGCCCGCGGGGCCGCGACGGGGCTCGTCGGCGCGACGCCGTGGCTCGTGCCGGCGCTCACCCGCGCGGTCGACCCCGAGCCAGGAGCGCTCGTGCTCGCGCCGCTCCTCGGGGCTGCATACGTCGCGGTGCTCCTGAACCTCTCGAGCATCGCTCAGGACTGGGGCGAAGGCGTGCAGCGCTTCGGCGCGGCGCGCACGCTGCACACCGCGAGCCCGCCTCGTGTCGCGGCGCGCGCGCGGCTCGTCGGCTCGCTCGCGATCGCGGCAGGGGCTGTGCTGCTCGTGGGCTCGGCCCTCACGCTCGCCCTCCTCACGCCCACCGGCGCGTGGCGGCGCGAGCCGGGCCCGCTGCGCGGCGAGCCTCTCGTCGACTCCGCCCTCGAGGGCTCCGAAGAGGGCATCACAGTGCGGCCCGAGGGGGCGTCCCGCTGGTCGATCGCCACGGCTGACGGCGGCGGCGCGGGCCTCGTGCGCTTCCCTCACGGTGTCGAGGCGTCGGCGACGCTGTCACGCGAGCGCTACCGAGGCGAGGAGGTCTGGACGCTGCGCGCTGCGCGGCGCGACACCGTCTGGCTGGTGAGCTTCGATGACCGCGGGGTGCGCGTCGACGACACACCGCTCGACCGCCTCGAGGCCCGCGTGTTCGGCGAAGGTGGCCTCGCGGCGCTGCTCGCCTACGGCGCTGCGCTCGCGGCGCTGCTCGCCTTCCAGCTCCGCCGTGTCGGCATCGCAACGGGCCTCGATCATCCCCGTTTTTCGGGTGATCGCGAGATCGCCGCCCTCGCAGGCACCCTGCGGAGCGAGGGGCCCCTACCCCTCCGAGGCCAGGCGCTCGCGCTCGAGGCGCCCGCGCGCGTCGAGCTCGGTGAGCTCGGCGCGATCACCCTTCCCCCGGGTCTGCACCCGCTGCTCGTGCCTGCACGAGCACACGCGCTCGAGCCGGGCGCGAGCCTCACGATCATCGCGCCGATCGCAGGCGGCGATCGATCGCCGTTCCGAGAGGGGAGCGCACCGCTGCCGCGCGGCGCGAAGCTCGCGATCGGGTCGCTCGAGGAGGCGCGCGAACAGTACGCCGAGCGCGTCGCGCGCACGAACGTCCTGGCCTCCCTCCCGCTCCTCGCGCTCGGCCTCGGCCTCGCGACGGTGATCCTCACACACCTCTGAGAGCACGTGGCACTCGCATGGATCGATGCGGGTGCCACGGGCTCGAATCGGCGGGAGGGAGGCTCTCGCCGATTCACTCGGCGAGAGGGAGGGGCTGCGGCCAGACCCTCCGGCAAGAAACGTCAGAGCATGAGTCAATCCAAGTG
>JBKDQC010000403.1:0-14403 GCA_046342295.1 Deltaproteobacteria bacterium
GTCGCGCGATGCAGACGCCGGATGCCCGTCACGAGACAACGCTCACGCCCACCGAGCTCTACGAAGGCGTCCTCCTCGGCACGGCCATCGGCGATGCGCTCGGTCTCGCCTGCGAGGGCCTGTCGGCAGGTGCGATCGCGAAGCGCTTCGGTCGTGTCGACCGCTATCGGTTGTTCGGCTCCATCGGTTGGGTGTCGGACGACACGGAGCAGAGCGCGCTCGTCGCGCAGTCGATCGTGCGAGCGCGCGGAGAGACCGAGGCGTGCGTGCGCGCGTTTCGGTGGGCGCTGCTCGGCTGGTTCTGGCGACTGCCGTGGGGCATCGGCCTCGCCACGCTGCGCGCGTGCCTCAAGCTCTCGATCGGCCTTCGTTCGAGTGCCGTGAACAGCGCGGGCAACGGCGCCGCGATGCGCTCGGCCATCCTCGGTGCGTTCCACCGAGACGACGAGACGCGGCGCCACGAGGCCGCGCGCGCCATCGCGTCGGTCACGCATGGCGATCCGCGCGCCGTCGAGGGCGCTGTCTTCGTCGCAGACGTCGTGGCCATGCGCGGTGGTGCGCGGGCCCGGCTCGATGCAGCGCGGGCGCGGCTCGAGGAGCCTCGGCTCGGAGCGATGATCGATCGCGCCCTCGCGCTCGCGGACGAGGGAGCGAGCTTCGAGCATGCAGCGGACGTCCTCGGGACCTCCGGGTTCGTCGAGCACACGCTCGCGATGGCGAGCTTCGCATATGCGTCGCGCGGAGATGGACCCATGGAGGCGCTCGTGCCCGCGGTGTGCGCAGTGGGCGGTGATACGGACTCGATCGCTGCGATCGTCGGCGCCTGGTTCGGCGCGCAGCACGGCCCTGCGGGCCTTCCTCCTGTGTGGCGTGATTCGCTCCAGCGAGGACCGTTCGGCGCCGCGCATCTCCGAGCGCTCGCGCGGGATCTCGCGGCCGTCGAGCGAGGTGACGTGTTGGGCACGCCTGCGAGCTTCTCGTGGCTCTCGGCGCTCGCGCGCAACCTCGCGCTCTACCCGGTGGTGCTCGCGCACGGCTTCAGGCGCTTGGCGCCGCCGTATCGCTGAGCCCAGGGTGTCGCGGCCGAGGGCGTACCGGCCGCGGCCGCGTCATGCTCGCGCGATGATCCGCGTGCAGTGGGCTCCGTTCCTCGCGCTTCTCCACGAAGGAAACCTCGTTCCATCGGAGTGCTGGCTCGATCTCCGCACGGGCGCGATCGAGGAGCTCTTCGAGGACGATCCCAAGGACGGCCGCGTGCGTCTGCTCGCGGACGCCGCGGGCCCGAGCCCCGCGATCGGCTTCGGGCAGCTCACGGATCGCGATCACCTCGTGATCTACGCGCGCTACCCGACCGCGGTTCGCTGTGCGCTCGAGGCCACCTACTTCGCGCTGGGCGAGCCGGCGCCGCTCGAGGATCGTCAGCGCGTGCGACGTGCGCGACGAGAGGCGCACTGGGCCGCGCTGGCGGAGGCGCCCGGTGCGCGCGAGACGCTCGAGGCCTTGGCGGACTGGCAGTGGAAGCACGACCTGACCGAGTGGGCCGCGCGCTTGGACCTCGAGCCCCCGCCCTTCGCGGAGGACGCGCGACGTTGGGCGCGTGCCGTCACCGACGAGCACCGCGGTTATCCCATGCAGCTCCTGATGCGCCTGGAGCAGTGGCTCCGCGTGAGCGCACCCCCGCTCGCGCGCGGGCTTCGACCGGGTGCCTGCCTCGAGCTCCTCGCGTGGGCCGACGCGAGCCTGCAGCGTCCGCTGCCCCCGGAGGTTCGCCTGCTCTTCGCGTGGCACGACGGATCCGAGGGCGGCCTCTTCTTCAACAGCGACCTCCTCTCCCTCGCGGACGCCGTGCGCGACCGTGCGCTCTTCCTCGAGGTGTCGCGCCGCGAAGGCTGGGCCCCTGCGCGGTGGCGCGAGAGCTGGCTGCCGCTCTTCGCACGCGCGAATTCGGATCGACCGCTCGTGCTCGATCTCGAGACGGGCTGGATCTTCGAGCGCGAGAACCGCCACGGCTCGGAGCCCGTGCCCGTCTACCGTGATCTCGTCTCGTGGCTCGAGACCTACGTCGGTGCCCTCGAGCTCGGCGTGTTCTCCTACCGCGAGGAGGAGTGGGATCTCTCCGGAGATCGGTGGGAGCGATGGAAGGGCCACGAGATCGTGCGTCTCGCCTCGGATCGCGTGTTCATGCGCCGCGCGCGCGAGTGACCGCGCGAGGCGTGCGGCCCGAGGTGCGTGCTAGCCTCGGGCCTCTCGGAGGTGATGCGTGGTCGAGGTCGAGGTGAACGGTGAGCGTCGCGCGGTGCCCGAGGGCATCACGGTGAAGGAGCTGCTCGTCACGCTCGGGCTCGGGGACACGCTCGTCGCCGTGGAGCGCAACGAAGCGGTCGTGCCGCGCGCCGAGCACGCGAGCACGACGATCTCGCCCGGGGACCGCCTCGAGGTCGTGCATTTCGTCGGGGGCGGTTGAGCCGCGCATGTCGGGAGCCCAAGCCCCCACGAGCGCGCCGTCCGACAAGGGCAAGGCGCCCCCGAGCGCGCCGGGAGAGAGCCCGAAACCGTCGCCGCTGCTGGTGCGCATCGCCGAGTGGGTCTTCACGCTGCCCGTGCTCGCGCTCGCCGAGGTCGGGATGGTCTTCCGGCTGCTCTGGGAGAGCATCCTGTGGGGGATCCGGCCGCCGTACCGCGTGTGGCTGGTCATCGCGATGTGCGAGTTCATCGGCGTCCAGTCGATGACGATCGTCGGTCTCACGGGCACGAGCGTCGGTGCCGTGTTCGGCCTCCAGCTCGTCGAGGGCTTCCGTCGCCTCGGCGCCGAAAGCCAGACCGGCTCGGTCGTCTCGATCGCGCTCGCGCGCGAGCTCGCGCCCGTCTTCTCGGCGCTCATGATCTCGGCCCGCGCCGGGAGCGCGATGGCGACCGAGATCGGCTCGATGCGCGTGACGAACCAGATCGACGCGCTCACGACGATGAGCGTCTCGCCGGTGCAGTACCTCGTCTTTCCGCGCGTGCTCGCGGGCTTTCTGATGTGCCCGATCCTCGCGCTCTTCTTCTATTTCGTAGGCTTCGGCGGCGCGTGGTTCGTCGCCGTGAAGATCTACGGGCTCGACAGCGGCATCTTCATCGAGCGCATGCGCTGGTACGTCGATCGCCCGGATCTGTTGCAGGGGCTGACGAAGGCGGCCGTCTTCGGCATCACGCTCACCGTCATCTCGTGCCGCCAGGGCTTCTACGCGTCGGGCGGCGCGGCGGGCGTCGGGTTGGCGACCAACCGCGCCGTGGTGCAGAGCGCGGTCGCCATCCTGGTGCTCGACTACGTGGTCACGACGTTCTTCGTATGACCGATCGTGCCCAGAAGCTCGACCCGGGGGCCGATCCCATCCACGTCGCGATCCGCGATCTGCAGAAGGGCTACGACGGAGTCCCCGTGCTCCGGGGCGTGACCCTCGATGTCTACCGGGGTCAGATCAACGTCATCATCGGTGGCTCGGGCGCGGGCAAGAGCGTGTTCACCCGCCAGCTCCTGCGCCTCGAGCGACCCGACGCAGGAGAGATCCTCGTCGACGGCGCCGACATCGCCCACCTCGACGACTGGAAGCTCGTCCCCTTCCGCCGGAAGTTCGGGATGGTCTTCCAGTTCGGCGCCCTCTTCGACTCGATGAGCGTCTTCGACAACGTGGCGTTTCCGCTGCGCGAGCACACGAAGATGACACGCAAGGAGGTTCAGGATCGCGTGATGGCGCGTCTCTCCGACCTCAACGTCGCGCACGCGGCGCACAAGCTGCCGGCGCAGATCTCGGGCGGCATGCAGAAGCGTGTCGCCATCGCGCGCGCGCTCGTGCTCGAGCCGCAGATCCTCGTCTACGACGAGCCGACGAGCGGCCTCGATCCGGTCAGCTCGAGGCTCGTCGACGCCCTCATCTCGGAGACCGCCAGCAACTTCGGCGTCACGAGCGTGGTCATCACGCACGACATGGCGAGCGTCTTCAAGATCGCCCACCACGTCTCGATGCTCTACAAGGGGCGCATCGAGGAGAGCACCACGCCCGAGCGCATCCTCAAGACGACGAACCCCATCGTCGTCGATTTCCTCGAGGCCTCGGGCGTTCGGACGGGCTGAGAGCACGTGGCACTCGGGTTGGTCGATGCGGGTGCCACGGGCTCGAATCGGCGGGAGGGAGGGTCTGCGGGCAGACCCTCCGGCAAGAAACGTCAGAGCATGAGGCAATCCAAGTGACTCATGCTCTGAGAGCCGCGTGTGAGCCGATGCCAGTGACCGCTCACGTCCCGGTCGAGCCCTGCGCCCCGTCCGGGTCGAGCCCTGCGCCCCGTCCGGGTCGAGCCTCGCGCCCCGTCCGGGTCAGAGCGAGGTCTTGATCGCGGGGCCGGAGCCCCGCTCGCCCGCGACCGCTTCGCGTCGTCGCGCCCGCAGGCGGGGCGAGACCGAGAGTCCCTCCGAAGGCACGATTTGCTCGAGCGCATCGAGGTACCCATCGCGGTGGAAGCGGAGCGTCGCCTCGGTGCCACCCGGAAGGTCCCACAGACAAGGCGTCGTGCAGAGCCGCGACTCCCCGGCGAAGACCTCGGCGCCCATCGGCTCGGAGCCGAAGCTCACCGTGACGGCGCTCGATGCGGTCGTCCCCTGCGCGGTCATCCCCTGCGCGGTCGTCCCCTGCGCGGTCGTGTCGGGCATGGTCGTCGTTGGGGGCGTGGTCGTCGTTGGGGGCGGCATGATGCTCGGCGAGGGCAACGGGCCTGCGCCGTGCGGAGGCGCCGTCGTGGCGATGGGCCCTCCGCCCGAGACCGCGGCGTACACGCCCGATCCGAGCACCAGGGCGAACAGACCCGCCGCGCCGACCCACAGGAGGCCCTGCGGACCGCGCGCATGCGGCTCGTTCGCGGCCGGACTCGCCGAGACACGCGCCTCCGCGCGCGCGCCGGGCGCAGGCGTCACCCCGAGGGCCCTCGACTCCCCCGAGGGCGTCGAGCTCCGCATCCCTGGTGGGATGGAGGCGCCCGGGAGGCTGAGGTCCGGTGCGACGGCGCGCAGCGCCTCGGCGAGCTCGCCCATGGTCTGGAAGCGGACGCCTCGATCCTTGGCGAGCGCTCGCTGGATCGCGAGATCGAGCTCCGGCGGGCAGACGAGCGTCGGGCTCTTGTCTCGGATGGACGGGGGCGCTTCGTTGCCATGCTTCCAGAGCAGCTCGAAGTAGTTCCGGCCGTCGAACGGCGGGCTCCCCGTCAGCATCTCGTAGAGCATCACCCCGAGCGAGTAGACGTCGACCCGCCGATCGATGTCGGTCTCCCCGCGCGCCTGTTCGGGCGACATGTAGAGCGGCGTCCCCACGAGTTGACCCGTGCGGGTCATGCGCACCTGCTCCGCTTCGGCCGACTTGATCTTGGAGATCCCGAAATCGAGGACCTTCACGCGCTCGCGCTCGCCCTTCTTCGCGAGGAAGACGTTCTCGGGCTTGAGGTCGCGGTGCACGATCCCGCGCTCGTGCGCGGCTCCGAGCGCGTCGCAGATCTGGAGCGCGATCTGCAGCGTGTCGACGAGAGGCAGGGCATGCTCGCCCGCGCGTAGCTTTTCGATCCGCTCCGCGAGGCTCTCGCCGCGCAGGAGCTCCATCACGATGAACACCGAGCCGTCGTCGTAGCGGTCGAAGCTCACGACGTCGACGATGTTGTCGTGGTCGATCGAGCTCGCGGCGATCGCCTCCTGCCGGAGCCGCTCGACGGCGTCGCGCTTCTGCGCGATCGAGTCCGTGAGCACCTTGACCGCGACTTGCTTGCCGAGGTGTACGTGGGTCGCGCGGTAGACGGCGCCCATGCCGCCCTCGCCGATCTTCGCGTCCACCCTGTAGACGTTCGCGAGCAACCGCCCCACCCACGGATCGGGCTCCGGGCTCCGCTCGAGGGAGGTCTCGCCCCTCGGCTCCGAGCGCCCTTCGCCCGAGCGTCTCTTGCCTTCGGGGCTCTCCGCGTCGAGCGCCGTGGCTGCGAGGCCGACGTTGGAGAGAGCGAGCTCGGCGAGGGGCACGTCGGTGCGGGTGCTCGACCCGCCGGCGCTCTTGCCTCGTTCGACCATGCCCGGAGGCTACCGCGCACGGCCTCGCTTCGTCACGTCGGCTCGTCCGTGTCTGCCTCGGGCGAGAGGAGCGGGCTGGGACGGCGGCTCCGGGCGCGGCGGCGGTCTCGCCGGACGACGTCGAGCACCTCGACCATCGAGCGAACCGTCTTGTCGAGGATCCGAAGGAGCTCGTACTCCTCGTTCTCGTCGAGCCCGATCACGGCGTGCCGCATCGCCGCATCGACGACGGGCTCGAGCGCCTGCTCGAAGGCCTCGCCCTTGGCTGTCAACCGCACGAGACGCCGGCGGCGGTCCTGTGGGTCGACCTTGATCGCCACGAGCTTCATGTCGGAGAGCTTGGCGACGAGGCGGCTCACGCCCGCGGCATCGAGCCCCGCGTCGAGCGCCAGCTCCTGCTGCGAGAGCTGGCCCTCGGTGCTCAAGCGCAGGAGGACGTTGTACATCGGCGCCGTCGCGCCGAGCGGCGCGAGGATGCGGTTGAGCTCCACCGTCGCGAGCCGGCGCAGGAACGTGAAGCGCTTGGCGATCTCTCGCGCGATGTGCGCGCGCGGCAGTCTCTCGAGGTCCAGGGGCGGGAAGGCTTCAGCCATGGGTGCCCGAGACTACACACGAACGCGCGGTGAGCGTGACCCCCGCCCGGGCGTCGTGTAGCCGAGTGAGGACAGTCAAGCGGGCCGTTGCTCCAGGGCGGAGCGGCTGGTACGCAAAGGCCCCCATGGGAATGCTCGATTTCACCCAAGAGTGCCTCGACGCCGGCCAAGGCAAGATGCCCGAGCGCCCGGTCGGACCCGAGGGCAAGCGCGGCAAGCCGGCGATGCGCCTGCAGGTCTTCAAGAACGCGTTCATCGAGAAGTACTTCGCGCAGGCGCATCCGATCACGCCGGGCTTGTGGTTCGGTGGCTTCGTCGCCTACGGGCTCTACGCGGGCTGGGTCTCGCACGCGTGGCTCGCGATCCCGCTCTTCGTGGGCGGTTTCCTGATCACGACGCTCATCGAGTACGGGCTGCACCGCTTCCTCTTCCACTTCGACGCCAAGACGGAGAAGGAGAAGATGCAGCTGTTCCTCATCCACGGTTACCACCACGAGTTCCCGAACGATCCGATGCGCCTCGTGCTGCCGCCGATCGGGATCTGGCCGGTCGCCGCGATCATCGGGACGATCTGGTACTTCGTTTTCGGCGCATACTTCTGGCCGGTCTTCGCAGGCACCGCCGCGGGCTACATCGCCTACGACTGGACCCACTACTACACGCACTACTTCAACCCCAAGAGCGGGGTCGGCCGGTGGCTCAAGCGCTACCACATGCTTCACCACCACGACTCCCCCCACCACCGCTACGGCATCACCTCGCCGCTCTGGGATCTCGTCTTCGGCACCTATCTCCCGACGAACAAGCTCGTCCGCCAGGGTGGCCGCCACGCCTCCGACGAGTGACGTCGTCCCCCTCCCGGAGCCGTCTTCGAACGAGGCGCGGTGCCCCAAGGGTCCGCGCCTCGTCTGTTTCCGTCGTCCGATCCACGGTGCGGCATGGCCCACGTCCCGCCTCTCGGTCTGCCGCTCGAGGAGGTCCGCGCTGAGCTCGACCGGATCCGCTTCCCGCTTCGCATCGCGGTGAGGCGCGCGAAGAACCCGTTCAACGTCGGCGCGATCATCCGGACGGCGCACTCGTTTCTCGTGCGCGAGATCGTGCTGATCGGCGGCGAGCGCTGGTACGAGCGCGCCGCGATGGGCATGCACCGCTACGAGCACATCCGCGAGGTCGGGTCGGAGGAGGCGTTCGTCGCCCTGGCCCGGCGCGAGGGATGGCACCTCACGGTGCTCGAGAAGGACGACGCGAACGTCGCGCTCTGGGAGGCCGCGCTCCCGCGTGAGGCGTGCATCGTCGTCGGCAACGAGGACGACGGTGTCGGGGCCACCTTGCTCGCGGCCGCGAGCGAGGTCGTCGCGATCCCCATGTACGGCCTCAACCACAGCTACCCCATGACGGTCGCGGCCGGCATCACGCTCGCCGAGTGGGCCCGGAGACACGCGCACCGCGGCAGCCTGTGAGCCGGGTGCAGCGCAGTGGAAGTCGAGCATCCAGCCAGCAGCCCCTCCCGCAAGCGGGAGGGGATCTCGTGCTGGGCCGACGCGGTGTGATCTGCACCCGTGGGCCTGCGCGATGCTCGCGCGGATGCGCGCTCGCCCGCCTGTTCGTGAAGGACCGGACGAGCCCCGGATCGTTCGCGAGCTCGCCTGCCCCTGACGCTCGCGCCACGAGGGCCGCGCTCAGCCGCGCTCGTTCTCCGAGTGCATCGCGAGCACGCGGGACGTGGTCGCGCCGCACGAGGGATCCTCACGCACGAGCACCAATCGCTCGGGCTCGATGCGCTCGACCCGCCATTGGAGCGACACGGTCATGCCGTCGGCATGCGACACGAGCTCGTCGGCGCCGAGAAAGTCTCCCCGGCGAATGGCGTGCCCTACGCCCCGCTCGTCCGCGACCATCGCGGTCGGATCGGCGACGCCGCTGACCGTCGCGATGAGCTCCATCGATGCGACCGGTGTGTCCGCCATGCGAACGAACGGACGGTGGAGTGCGTCGATGTTGCAGTCCGCCCCCGGGGCGGGTCTCGGGGGATCGAAGGGGCGGAACGGGTCGCGGTGCTGCTCGCTCTCGACGAACGCGTCCTCGGGGAGCGTCTCGGGCACGCTCTGCGTGACGCTCGCCGCGTGGACCTCGCTCGAGACGGGAACCGCGCCTGGCGCGGCGCCCGCCGCATCCACCTCGACGCCGCAACCCGCGATCGCCAGGCACAAGACCGCCGCGTACTTCGACATGTGCACCTCGTGAACGAGCCTACGCCGAGGCCCTTCGAGCGGGAAGTCGCTGCGGGCATGCCGCGTCATTCTCGGGCACGGGAGGAATCGCCACCGCGGGTGGGCGTCGTGCCCGCCTCGACGTCCTCCTCCGCCTCCGAGCCGAGGATCGGCTCGAGAGCCCCAAAGCTCACCTGAAATCGGCGTCCCGCGGAATCTCTCACCGAGAGCGGCGAACCCCAGACCAGCCAGCGGGTCGGTCCGAGCGCGATCTCGCGTGTCTCGCCCGTCACGAGGTGCCTCTGCACGATGCAGTCGTCTGCGCCGCAACGGCTCTGCATGCTCACGTGATCTTCGGCGAGGTAGCTCGGTAGCTCACCACAGAGCATCACCTCGAGCGTGCGCGCGTCGACCACGCAGGGCTGCGTCCTCCCCAGGACCGTCTCGAGGACCACCAGTGCACGAGGCGCAACCCCGGGCGCGTGCAGCGGTTTCGGCCCGAGGTGACTGCCGCAGTACGCCGGCAGGGGAGGGGCCCTCCCGTTCTCGATCTGGCACCGCGAGCCGAAAGCGTTCCAAACGCGAACCGCCCGCAGAGGAGGTGCCAGAGGTCGTGACGCGCGTCGAGGCGCGAGGAGGCCCACCGCGGTGCCGGAACCGACGATCACGACCAAGCTGACGACCGCGATCAATCCAGTCGGCCACAGTCGACCGCGCGCCTCGCCGCGTGCGCCCCGAGCGTGTGAGTGATGTGCCGCGTCCAGGTCCGTCTCGCCGATCGGTCGGTCCGAGCGGGACCCGCTCCTCGGTCCGGCGCTCGGAGCCAGCCCGCTTCGCGGACCAGGAGCTTCGCGATGCGGGTGAACCGCGGTCGCGTCGAGGCCCTCGGGAGGGACCGGCGTTGCGACGGCAGCGTGCTTCACGTGCTGTTCGACAGCGCAGCTCACGCCGGGTTCCGCAGCCAGCAAGCGGCGATCGAAGTAGACCGCGTCGACGTCGATCGTGACGCCGAGCGAGCGGAGCTCGTCTTTCTCCGTCGAGTCCGACAGGACCTCGACGATCACGATCGGGTTGGTCAGGGCGTCGAACGCGACCTGTCGCTTGCCGCAGACCACGGACGCGTCGGGATAGAACGTCTTGTCGGCCTCCTCGACGAAGACGCGTGCGTCGGCACCGAACGCGTTGCACGGCTTGTGAGCTCGCGAGAGCGCGGTGCGGATCTGGCGGTGGGGTTGCGCGATCTCGTGGGCGGACGCAGCGCGACCCTTCAGCGCACGCTGCGTGAGGCCCGGCACGTCTGTCTCGACGCTTGGCCCACCGCCTCCGCCGCGATGTTCGTGGTTCTACCGGACGAACGACGGGTTCGGTAGCCTTGCGTCATGCGCCGCTCCTGGCTCCCCCCGGTGGCTCTCCTCTTTGCGACCTCGATCTTCGTCCCAACCTGGGCCCTTGGGCAGCGAGCACGGCCGCCGCAAGGGCCGACCCTTGGTGGCTTCCTCTTGGGCGAGGGGTTCGCAACTGCGGCGCTCCGCTGCCAAGAGCGGTACCGCTTCGAGCGGGATCCGCAGGGCACGGCAGGTACTTGCTACGGGGCGCCACGGCCGATCGGCTACCCGATCGCGTCAGTCTTCCTGCGCGACTGCGATCGGCACCTCTGCCAAATCACCGTGCGGGTGCGAGTGGAGGGCGAGGTGCAGCTCGCCGAGGCACTCAACGACATCTCGCAAGCCTGGGATGCGCGGTACGGTGACCACGACGACGCGCATCGCGTGACGATTCCTGGTGCCGCCGCGAACGAGTGCGTGAGCGCGCTTGGGGGCGGGCAGTATGCGTGCCTCCTTCGAGGCACGGCCATGTTCGTCCGCGACTGGACTGGCCGATCGGGCGATCTCGCGTCAGGCCAGCGCGCACAGTTGGTGGCGCAGGGCTCCGAGGGATCACGCGTCGTCACGCTCCGCATGACCCTCGCGACCGCGAGCGGCGTTGCGGAGTCGCGCGAGCGCGACCTGTAGCCCTCACCGCGCGCACACCGTGCCTCGCGTCCGATCTCGCTCTCGTGCCGCACGCGCTCGCCGAGTGAGCGACGATTCCTCGCCTCGCAGGCCCGTGCGGGCGAAGGTCACCGGGTCGGGCACCCGTCGTGCTCCGCCCGACCGAGGGCTCAGGCTGTCACCTGGGCCCTCTTGCTTCCCGTCGGCGCGTCACCGCGAACGGTAGCGCCCCCGGTCCGAGATCGGCCAGTTCACGTCCGATTCCCCCGGAAACTCGTGGCCGCCTACCACTGCTCACGCTCACCGAGGCCGCGCATGCTGCGCGCACGAGTCCGAGCACAATCCCATACTGGATCGCGATCGGCCGACTGCCCGGCGTGAAGCCCGGCCGCCGTCGCTTGATCTGCCGCACCGATCTCGCGCGCCTCCTCGAGCTCGAGCCTCACGAGGTCGGCTGGTGACTCGCCAGGAGGCTGCGCACCCTGCGCGCCTCGGGCGCGTCGATCCGCACCATCGCCGCGACGCTGAATGCCGAGGGCTACCAGGCTCGCGGTGCGACGTGGCATCCCACGACCGTTGCGCGCCTCGTGGCGTGTGCGGAGCGCTGCGCGCTCGAGATCGTCCATGCCGCGACCTCGGGCACCGACGTCGCGCCCGCGGAGGCAGCGCAGCGCGCACGGACGGCGAACGAGGGCCAGCTCGGCCCGGCGCTCGCGCGCTACCACGAGCACAACCGGACGCGCGGGCTCCGCACGCATGCCGGCCGCGAGGCACATGGGAAGCTCCTCGAGCAAGTGCTCGGCGCCGATCGCGCGCTGGCCTCGCTCGTGCGCAAGCGCCTCCGCGATGACGGAGCCGCTCCCGCCACGTGCAACCGCTACCTCGCGACGATCAAGCACTTCGCCCGCTGGGCCGAGGAGATCGACGCCACGATGCCGGCGGACGTGGCCGCGCACCTCCGCAAGGTGCGACCGATGCGCGAACCGCCGGGGCGCGTCCGCCACGTGAAGGCCGACGAAAAGAGCACGTTCGCGAAGCTCGCGGGCTGGCTTCAGCCGGTCGTCGATGCTCCCCCCGCCTCGCGCGAGGTTGCCCCCGGCATCCCCTCACGTCGCCGTCGGGCAGAAACACGAACGCCCCGGACCGCGAAGATCCAGGGCGTTTCGTCGATGGGTCATCTCGGACTTGAACCGAGAGCCAACGGATTAAGAGTCCGCTGCTCTACCAATTGAGCTAATGACCCGGCAGGCGGTCACGCGCCGACTGCGCGTGGAAATCCAAGAAGGGAAGGGGACGCGCCCGGAGAGATTCGAACTCCCGACCATCGGATCCGAAGTCCGACGCTCTATCCAGCTGAGCTACGGGCGCTCTGGCTTCGAGCCGAGGCGACGAGCACGAGGCCTCATCGCGAAGCGGGCCGCTAGTTAGCGCGGCGCGCGTCCTTGTCAACGTTCTCGCTTGTCAATCCAGCCTCGCCCGAGGGCGGAGAGGAGGTCTCGGAGGGTGACCGACGGGGCTCGAACCCGCGACAACCGGAGCCACAATCCAGTGCTCTACCAACTGAGCTACGGCCACCGAGAAGGGCGCGAAGAGTAGCGAGGACGCCGAAGAGATCAAGGTCCAACGACGCGAAGTCGCGCGAACCGGCGCGCGCGCGGCGCTCGACGCCACCCGAGGCCCCCCGGCGACCGCTCGCCGGCTTGCTGCCGCGTTTCGGGAGGTGGGTACCGGTCCGTGCCGCCGCGTACGTGAAGGCTCGGACGAGGAGGAACCGTGCCACACACCCTCGATGCCCCCGCTCCTCGCCCCTCGACCGCACCGAGCGATGCGCCGATCGCTCCCGCCCCTCGCCCCTCGACGGCACCGAGCCGCGCGCGCATCGCCTGGCTCCTCGCGCTCTCGCTCCTGGCCGGTTGGCTCTTGTTCTGGCCCGGCGTCGAGCTCGCGCGCGATCTCACCGATCCCGCGCTCTCGGGCCCCGGCATTCCGCGGCGCGCCGTGCGCGTGCATCGCGCGCTGACGACCCCGTTCGCCGAGTGGGCGGAGGCGCGCGTCGCCAGCGGTGCGGCAGCGACCGCGCCGCTCCACGACGTCCCGAGCACGGAGTGGCCGATGTTCAGCGCCGTCTTCTACCTGATGGGAGCCCGTGCGCTCGGTGAAGCGGCCGCCCGCGGCGAGATCGAGGAGAGCGCGCTCGGCGATCCCCCCGCGCGCGCGCGCGCCATCGCGGCGGCCCGGGCGCTGCTGCTCGACCCCGTCCACCACAGCTGGGTTCGCACGCACTGGGGCGAGGACTACCTCCACGAGGAGAACGTCTTCTTCCGCGCCCTTCTCATCGGCGGTCTCGGCGCCGACGTCGCGATGACGAACGACGCGCGTGCGCGCGCCGTGCTCCTCGAGCAGACGGAGAGCCTCGCCGCCGACCTCGATCGCTCGCCGCTCGGCTTGCTGAACGATTACCCCGAGGAGTGCTACCCCATCGATGTCCTGGCGGCCGTGGGATGGATCCGCCGCGCCGACGAGGTGCTCGGCACCGACCACTCGGCGTTCGCCGCGCGCGCGCTCCGCGCTTTCGAGGGTGAGCACGCCGACTCTCTCGGGCTGCCTCGGTTCCGCGTGAACCTTCCGAGCGGAGGCGAGGTGCAGCCCTCGCGCGGCGTCGGCACTTCGTGGTCGCTGCTCTTCGCGCCCGAGCTCTGGCCCGAGCGGGCACCCCTCTGGTACGCGACCTACGAACGTCACTTCTTCCAAGACCACGGCTGGGCGGCGGGCTTTCGAGAGTACGAGGAAGGGACGGAGCCCGAGTGGACCTTCGAGATCGATGCGGGCCCGGTCATCGATGGCTTCGGTGCCGCGGCGAACGCGTTCGGGATCGCCGCGGCGAGGCGCAACGGTCGCTTCGACCACGCCCGCACGCTCTCGGCGGAGCTCGCCGCCGTGAGCTGGGCGTTGCCGGACGGAACGCTGCTCTTGCCGCGCGCGGTCTCGCGCGCCGCGGATGCGCCGTACCTCGGTGAGCTCGCGCTCGCGTATTTCCTTACGGTTCCGCCGGTCGACGGCGCCGCGGTCCGCGTCGGCGGCCACACGCCGTACTTCGTCTGGCTCGCGTTCCTCGTGTACTGGGCCCTGCCGATCTCGCTGTGGATCTTCGCCTGGCGTGCGCTGCGAGCCTCGTCCGGGCGGCGCCCCGGATGAACGCGCGACCTCGCGCACCCACGTACGAGCCGCAGGCAGGCGCCCGGCGGGCGCAGCGCACGAATCCCCGCAGGGGATTCGCGGGCTGCGGTACGGTCGCGCCTCATGACGAACACACGCGCGACCAGGAGCGACCGGAAGGCGGACGGTGCGGACGCCGTCTCTAGGAAGAGATCGGTGAAGGCCGCGAAGAAGACCGCCGCGACGCAGACCGCCGCGAAGAAGACCGCCGCGAAGCAGACCGCCGCGAAGAAGACGGCCACGAAGAAGACGGCCGCGAAGAAGACGGCCGCGAAGAAGACGGCCACGAAGAAGACGGCCGCGAAGAAGAC
>JBKDQC010000404.1:0-17116 GCA_046342295.1 Deltaproteobacteria bacterium
GATCACCCTGATGTGAGAGCACGTGGCACTCGGATGGATCGATGCGGGTGCCACGGGCTCGAATCGGCGGGAGGGAGGCTCTCGCCGATTCACTCGGCGAGAGGGAGGGTCTGCGGCCAGACCCTCCGGCAAGAAACGTCAGAGCATGAGTAAATCCAAGTGACTCATGCTCTGAGATCCGTCGCTGCGGGCTCCGCGGCGAACGACGGGCGCGCCCGGATCCTCTCGGCTTGGAGCGAGGATGGCCCCCAGGGCCTTGCGCTTCATGCGCGCGAGCTCGCTGAGCCTGTCGATCGAGCCGTCCGCGGCCCTGAGCGCGCCCTGCGCGACCAGCGCGGTCAACGCCCCGCGATCGCCTCCGCGAAGAGTTCCTGCAGCTGGGCCGCCGACACGCGGGCGTCGTGCTGCGCGCGCACCGCGGCCTGACCGTTTCTCCCCATCGCGCCGAGGCGCTCCGGATCGGTGCCGAGCACTGCTTCGAGAACGGGAACGAGCGCCTCGATCGACCCGGCCGGCACGAGCCAACCCGTACGGCCGGGGATGACGAGCTCGGGGATGCCCGCGACGTACGTGCTGACGACCGGTCGCGCCAGGGCGAGCGCCTCCATGATCGCGACGGGCAGCCCCTCGGCGAAGCTCGGCAGCACGAACGCCCGGGCCTCGAGGATCTCCTTCTTCACCACGTCGCCCGAGACGTAGCCCGTGATGCGCACGTTCTTGCCGATGCCTTCGCTCGAGACGACGCTCTCGATGTCCTCTCGCATCTCCCCGTCACCGACGAGGACGAGCTCCACGTCGAGGCCTTTCCTCGCGAGGGCGGCGACCGCGCGCACGAGGAGGATCTGCCCTTTCTGTTCCGAGAGGCGACCGACGGACACGAGCCGCTTGGTCGCGGGAACCGGCGTCGCGACATGCCGAAGGTAGTCGTCGTCGACCCCGCAGCGTACGACCTGGACCTTGTGCCAGTCGTCTTTGTGTGCCCAGCGGTAGATCTGACTCCGACCGAAGCTCGAGACCGCCGCGACCATCGATGCGCCGCGAACCTTCTCGCCGATGTGGATCAGCCGCGGCCGATCGAACTCGTCGGGGCCATGGCAGGTGAAGGAAAACGTGGGCCCGCCGAGCTCTCGAGCGAGGAGCGCGACCATCGTCGAGTTGGTGCCGAAGTGCGCGTGGAGGTGCTCGACGCCGTCGGTCTCCATCCACTCTAGGAGCACGCAGGCTTCCGCGAGGTAGGCGCCGTGGAGCGCGAGGCCGCGCTCGGAGCGCGACCCCATGTCACTCGCTCTCCGTGCGGCGTGTGCAAAGCGGGCCGGATACCTCGCCGCGACGCGCGAGGTGGCGAGCGCGAGACCACGCGCGCCCACGTCGAGGAGGACCTTCGTGCGATCCGACTCGGCGATGTCGAGCGGGTCCTTGAGCGGTCCGCGGCCCTGGCGGCGCACGGTATAGCGGACCACGTCCACGCCCAGCGCCTCGAGCGCGTGGATCTCGCGCCGGATGAACGTGTGGCTCACCGCAGGGTACTCGGTGACGAGATAGCCGATGCGCATCGCGCGCGCCTCTACCATGAACCGGCGAAGTCGGGAGCCGGCGCCGCTCGCCGAGGGGCTGCCGAGGGTTTGACCACGCCAGGCGATGCGAGGATTCTGCAACCATGAAGAGGCACGCCGGGCTTGCACGCACGCGCCCCTTCCGCTCGTGGCCGATCTGGCTGTCGGTTCTCACGGGCATCCTCGTCGCGTGCGAGATGAGCCTCGGGTCGATCACCGTCGAGGTGCAAACGGACTTGGTCCCACAGCTCGAGCTGGGGCTGCTCGAGGTCGAGGTGCTCGAAGGCGCGGTTCCGTCCGGCTCGGGGGCATCGCGCTCTCGGCGCACGGCGGCCATGCCGCAGCTGTCGGAAGCGGGGGAGTACCAGCGCGGACGGCGCGTGGCCGAGATCGGTGCGCTCGGGAACGGCACCTACACCGTCCGGGTGGTGGGGCGAAGGCCCGCGCCTCCGGGCGCACCCGAGGACAGCGGCACCATCCTCTCCGAGCGCCGCGTCGTGGTGATGCTCGCTGCCTCCCGAACGGTGCGAGTCGTGCTCGACGCGAGCTGCGTCGGCGTGACGTGCCCGGGCGTCGGTGACTCCCCGGATGCCTCGCAGTGCCTGAACGGTCGATGCGTCGCGCCGACCTGTGACCCGTCGGCTTCGAGCGCGCGCCGGCAGTGCTGTACGGGCTCCGGCTGTCCCGAGACGGCACTTTGCGTCGGCGCGAGTGAGTGTGTCGTTTCACCGTGCGCCGAAGCACGTTGCGTCGATGGCGTCTGCATCGCAGGCGATCGTCCCGGAGCATGCACCGATGGCGAGTACTGCGACCGCAGCGCGCGCGCATGCCTGCCCGTGCCCGGAGTGCTCCGTTCGGACGCCGGTGCGCCCGACGCGAGCTTCGATGCGAGACCCGACGACGCGCTCGTTCTGCTCGACGCGTTCGTCGAGCCGGGCGAGGACGCTGGGATGTTCGAACCCTTCGTCTGTCCCCGAGAGCAGTGCGGCGACGGCGACGACGACGACTGCGACGGTCTGCTCGACTGCGAGGATCCGGACTGCGGCGGCACCGCGTGCGACGACTCCGATCCTTGTACCCACAGCGACTCCTGTGTCGCCGGGCGCTGCGCCGGTGTTCCAGTCGCATGCGAGACGACCGAGTGCGTCACCCGTGCATGCAATGGAAGTGCGTCCTGCACCGAGACGCCGCGGGCGGGCACGTGCGCGGAGGACGGCAACCCGTGCACGGGTGATGTCTGCGCCGCCGGCCGCTGCACCCACCCGCTGCGCGCCGATGGCTCGACGTGCGGCGCCGGGCGCTGCTGCGGGGGCGATTGCGTCGATGTCCGCTCGAGCGAGCGTCACTGCGGCGTCTGCGGGGTGGACTGCGGCGCACGCGCGTGCGTCGCGGGCGCGTGCCGCTGCGGGTCCAACACGGACTGCGTGACCTCCGGCTACGGAAGCACCGCGACCTGCTTCGACCAGGGCGACGGCAACGGGCTGCGCTGCCAATGCGTCTGCCGCGCAGACTCCGCATGGCGCGGCGTCTGTGACGAGTGCCCCGGCGCCGCCCAGTGCGAACAGCGGAGCGGCCTCAACCTCTGTTTCTTTCCCTGAACGTGCCCAGACGCGCAGCGACTCGCTGCACAGGTGCACGAAGGACGTCGTACGCTCGGGGTGCGATGACCTCCTCGACGCGCAACTCCATCTCGCCAGGCCCGCCTGCGTCGGTGCGCACGCTGCTCGCCTCCGCCGCGCTGGCGGGCTCGATCCGCATCGTTTCGGGCGCGCGCGGGCTCGATCGCGCGATCACGCATCCGCGGATCCAGAAGTCCGGCCTCGTCTTCGCGGGGCATCTCCACGGCGTCGTTCCGTCTCGCGTCCAGATCATCGGCGAGACCGAGCTCACGTTCTTCGAGACCCTCGACCCTGAGCTCCGCCGACAGCGTGCGCGCTTGATGTTCTCGCTTGAGCCGTCGTTGACCGTTCTCACCCGTGGGGTCGAGGCTCCGGCCGAGCTCGCAGAGGAGGCGGAGGCTGCCGGTGCGCCGCTCGTCGTCTCGGCAGCGAGGTCGAGCCAGACCATCGCGCTCTTGCACGCGCTGCTCGATCGGCTGCTCGCGCCACGCGAGTGGCGACACGGAGTCATGGTCGAGGTGTACGGCGTGGGCATCCTGCTCACGGGCGCGAGCGGCATCGGAAAGAGTGAGTGCGCGCTCTTCCTGGTCGAGCGTGGACACCGACTCGTCGCCGACGATCGCGTCGAGATCACTTCGGCGCCCGACGGAACTCTGGTGGGCAGGCCCGCGCCCCTCCTGCGCCACCACCTCGAGATCCGCGGGCTCGGTATCCTCAACATCCGCGATCTCTTCGGCGCGACGGCCGTGCGAGAGGAGGCGCCGCTCCATCTGGTCGTCGATCTGCGCTCGTTCGAGCGTCACGAGGACGCGGACAGGCTCGGGATCGACGACGTGACGACTGTGCTGCTCGGGCAGGACGTTCCCATGGTGACGATCCCCGTTCGCCCGGGCCGCGACATGGGTGTCCTGCTCGAGGTTGCGGCGAGAAACCAGCTCCTCAAGAGGTCGGGGCAGCACGGCGCGCGCGCATTCGTCGATCGGCTCGAGAAGGCGACCCTCGAGTGATGCAGGCGCGCTCGGGCAGGGATGCCTCGGTCACAGTCACAGAAGGAGTCCGTGCGCGTCCCAGAGGTCTCCGAGCGTCTCGGCGAGGCGGGCGGCGATCGCTCTCCTGACCTCGGCTTCCGTGGCGCATTTGAGCACGTCGCTGGCGAGGGCCTCGCAGGTTTGCCGGTCGAGGCGACCGACGAGCGCGCGTGCGAACGGGATCTCGGACGCAGGCATCGAGAGCGCGCGAAGTCCGAGGCCGACGAGGACGGGCAGCGCGAGCGGATGGCAAGCCATGTCGCCGCAGATGCTCAAGGGCAGCGCCCGATCGCTGGCGGCTGTGACGATGGGTCGGAGCAGGCGCAGGAGGCCAGGGGCGAGCGGAGACGCCAGGCCGGCGACGGCGGGATCGCTCCGATCGACGGCCAGGCAATACTGCGCGAGGTCGTTCGTGCCGATCGAGAAGAAGTCGCACTCGTGCGCGAGGAGGTCGGCGAGCATCACCGCCGAAGGCACCTCGATCATCGCGCCGATGGGCAGGTCACCGTACGGGACACCCGCCTGCGCGAGCTCTCGCCGCGCCTGCTCCACCGCGCGACGCCCTTCACGCATCTCTTCGACCGTGCCGACCATCGGGAACATCAACCGGAGCGGCGTCTCGTGGGCGGCCCGTAGCACCGCGCGGATCTGGGCTCGAAAGACCTCCGGCATCTCGAGCGCGAGGCGCAAGCCTCGCAGCCCCCGCGCGGGGTTGGGCGCGTTCGCGAGCGCGGCGTGTCGAAAGCGGCCGTCGACGCCTCCGCGTGGGAGCTTGTCCGCGCCGAGGTCGAAGCTCCGGAGGGTGACCGCGCGAGGCGCGAAGGCGCGCCCCACCCGGAGGAAGACTTCGGTGAGCGTGTCTTCGTCGGGCACGCTCCCATCGAGGTACAGGAACTCCGTCCTGTAGAGGCCCACGCCCTCGGCGTGCTCGTCGAGGGCTTCGTCGAGCTCGACCTCGACCTCGAGGTTGGCGAGGATCTCGATCGGCGTCCCGTCGGTGAGCGCAGTCCGCGCCTCACGCGTCTGGCGGAGCCGTCCGGAGAACGACCGGTATCGATCGGCGCGGTCCTCCGCGCTCTCGCGGTCCTCTCGGCTCGGATCGATGTGCACCTCGCCGCGGCGAGCGTCCACGATGACGACGACGCCGGTCTCGACGGCGACCGTGGCACCGCGTGCGCCGACGACGGCGGGCACGTGCAGCGCACGGGCGAGGATCGCCGTGTGACCGGTGGTGGTGCCGAGCTCGGTCACGAGCGCCAGAAGCCGGTCGCGAGGGAGCGCAAGCAATTCGGCGGCGGAGAGGTCGCTCGCGACGAGCACGGACGGTCCGTCCAGCGGGGGCAGCTCCGTACCCGTGCCCGTCAAGGCGCGAAGAACATCCGCGGCGACGTGCTCGACGTCGTGGGCGCGGTCGCGGAGGTAGGGCTCCTTCGCCAGAGACAGCCGCCGGACGAGATCGTCGGCGACCCGCCTCAGCGCCCACTCCGCGCACTTTCCGCCGCGGATCTCGGCCTCGGTCGCACTGACGAGGAGCTCGTCCTTGACCATCAGCAGATGCGCGTCGAGGACGAGGCGGTGCTCGGCGTCGATCGAGGGGTCGAGTCGGTCGCGTAGCGTCTCGAGGTGCGCGCGAGATCGGGCGATCGCGTCGTGCAAGCGCGCGCGCTCATGCGGGACCTCGGCAGGTTCGACGGCGCGCCTGACGATCGGCACGCTCCGACGGTCGAAGACGACCGCGCGTCCGATCGCCACGCCGGCCGAGGCCGGGAGCCCTCGCAACGACCGAGGGGGCGGCAGGCTCGGCAACGGTCGCGTCGCCGGGCCGTCGTCATCGGACGAGGAGCTCACGTGCCCTCTCCGAAGCCGCTCGCGATCAATGCCCCGATCGCCTCGAGCGCCTCCGGCGCGTCGACGCCCGCAGCGTGTACCTTGAGCTGCGTGCCCCGGCTGCAACACAAGAGGAGCACGCCCATCACGCTCTTGGCGTTGGCGCGCTGGCCGTCCCTCTCGAGCTCGATCTCGCTCTGGTGCCGCGATGCGAGCTGGACGAGCCGCGTGGCCGCGCGCGCATGCAGGCCGAGCTCGTTGACGATGACGAACGCGGCCGATCGGGTGTTCGGCGTCTCGAACGTCATCGCGCGATGTCCCGGTGCGCGACGGCGACGCGTCGGACGCCGTCGAGAGAGGCGGCGATGTGCTCGGCGATGGCCACCGACCGATGTCGGCCGCCGGTGCAGCCGATCGCCACGGTGAGGTACGCCTTTCCTTCTCGCTCGTAGCGCGGGAGCGTGTGCTCGAGGAGAGTCATGACGTCGCGCACGAGCTCCCGCGTCTCGGACGCGCCGAGCACGAACTCCCGGACGGGCGCATCGAGCCCCGTCTGCGGCCTGAGCTCGGGGACGAAGTGCGGGTTGTCGAGGAACCGAACGTCGAAGACGAGGTCGGCATCGACCGGCAGCCCGAACTTGAAGCCGAACGACACCACGCGTACACGCATGGAGTGCCCTGGGGAGGCGCGCCCTACGTACTCGACGAGGGCGCGGCGGAGCTCGTGGACCGAGAGGCGTGACGTGTCGATGACGTGCGTCGCGCGCGAGCGCAGTGTCCCGAGGCGCTCGCGCTCGCGGGCGATAGCCTCCATCACGTCGCCCCCCGGGGCGAGCGGGTGGGGCCTCCGCGTCTCGCTGTAGCGCCGGACGAGCATGTCGTCGGCGCAGTCGAGAAACAGCACCTCGACCTCGTGTCCCGAGCCTCGCACGCGGTCCACGAAATCGCCGGCGCTCTCGAGGAACGCCCCGGTGCGGACGTCGATCCCGAGGCCCACCTGCCGGACGGCGCCGCCCAGGAGGAGTGTTCGTCCCTCGCCCGCCGCGAAGAGCTCGAGCAGACCTGGCGCGAGCTGGGGCGGCAGGTTGTCCACGCAGTAGAAGCCCAGATCCTCGAGCACGCGCAGCGCGCTCGAGCGCCCCGCTCCGGACATGCCGGTCACGACGACCACGTGCAGGCTGCTCACGGGGACAGCGTAACAGGGGAGGGCGTCTGCCGCCGAGGCGTTCCGATCGAGTCAGCCCGCCGAGACATGCCGCTCACTCCATGAACCGATCGAGGTCGCCCTCGCTCATGAAGCCGACGTGCCGCTCCGTGATCCGACCGGTCGCGTCGATCTGGAAGTAGCTCGGGACGGCGTCGAGGGGCCCCAGGTCGGAGGTCCCACGTGCGACGCGGTCCGCTGGATCCCACGTGATGGAGAAGGGCGAAGCCATGGCCTCCTCGAAGAGCGGCGCGAAGGTCGCTGCGTCGGGCTGCGCGAGCACGCCCAGCACGAGCACGTCCTCGTGCTCTCTCGCGTAGCGCGCCAGAGGGCGCATCGCAGCCTGGCTCACACCGTCGTAGGTCGCCATCACCACCAGCAGCACGGGGCTGCCTCGCTGATCCTCGAGCGCCACGAGACACCCGTCGGTCGAGCGAAGGCGCAGCTCGACGGGGCCTGCCTCGCGCCGAGCGTGCGAGCTCCCCAGCGAGCCCTCGGCGCTCGCCCCGCAGCCCGCGAGCGCGCACGAGAGACCGACGGCGCCGAGCGAGGTGCCTGCCGCACCGAGCCGCCGCGGGGATCGAAGAGGTCGACGCACCCTGGGGCTATAACACGCCCGTGTCCTCCTCCCGTTCCGCGGCAGCTGCTTCCGACGCGCGACGCCTGCGGTCGCTCGCGCCCTCGCTCCAGGCGCAGCTCGACGCGCTGATCGCGCACACCGACCACGCCGCACGTCGCGAAGACGATCCCGTCTCCTTTGCGCATCGGTATTCCGACCCAGACGACCGCGAGGACGTCGCGCTCGTCGCCGCGCTCCTCGCGTTCGGGAACGTGAAGGCCATCCGCGCCTCGGTCGCGCGCGTGCTGGATGCGCTGGGCGCCTCTCCTGCACGAGCGATCGAGACGGCGCCGGAGACCGAGCTCGCCGCGCGCCTCGGCGGCTTCGTGCACCGCGTCTACCTCGGCAGCGACGTCGCCCGTGTGCTCGCCGGCGCAGCGTCACTGCGGCGCACGCACGGCACGCTGGCACATGCGCTCGAGGTTCTGGCTGCGCCGCAGACGGATGAGCCCAGCGTCGAGGAGCGGGCCTCGGCTGCGGACGCGTCGAATCTCGCGAGCCGAGGCGCCAGCCGCGCGCCCCTCCTGCGCTCGCTTGCCGCCTTCGGCGACGCGCTCCGCGGGCCGGCGCCACATCGCCGCGGCCTCGTACATCTGGTGCCCGACGTCCGGCGCGGAAGCGCCTGCAAGCGGCTCCTTCTCTTCTACCGGTGGATGTGCCGACCGGCGGACGGTGTCGATCTCGGCCTCTCGCGTTTCCCGACCTCGGCACTGGTGATCCCGCTCGACACGCACATCCACCGGATCGCGCGGAACCTGGGGCTCACGCGCCGCGCCGACGCGTCGCTCCGCACGGCCCTCGAGATCACCGACGCGCTCGCACGCTTCGATGCGGTCGATCCCGTCCGCTACGACTTCGCGCTCTGCCACCTCGGCGTCTCGCGTGCTTGCCCGAGCCGGCGTGACCCAGCGCGTTGCTCGGCGTGCGTGCTCCGCGGCGTATGCCGCCATTGGCGGCGCGGATGATCACCTCGCGAGATGTTCTCCGACGAGCGCTCGCCACCTCGCGATCTCGGTCGAGTCGGTGCCCTCGCGGATGTCGCTGCCGTCGAGGCGGATCAGCCCGAGCTCGTGGAAGGCGCTCAGCGCGGACTCGAGCTTCGGTCTCGACACGCTCTCGCGCATCGTGATGGCCCCTTCGGCGAGCGCCCGCCGGCCACGGGCAAGCACCTGCTTGCTCCACTCCTTGCGAGCGAGGGGAAGCGCGTTCGCTTCCTTGATGCTGTCGAGCGCGAGCGCGTACGCCTCGAGGTAGGTCAGGACCATCCTCGCATACAGCTCGAGGCGCGCCCCGTCGCGCCCGGGGCCGCGGCGCACGACCTCCCCCTCCCAGACGACCTCACCGGCCTCGAGCATGCGCCCGAGCGCGTCGGAGAAGATCTCTTCGAACGGGGCATCGGCGCGGTACTGGAACTCGAGCTTGAAGAGCCGTGACAACGCTCGCACGCGGTCGCGCAGCGCGAGCATCGAGGCCTCCCAGCCCAGCGCGGCGAGGGCGCTCGCGACGAGCGCGCTCGGCACGAAGAAGTGGAGGACGTTGTTCTTGAAGTACTCGGCCGCGAGCCGTTTGGCGTCGGGCACGGACAGGCGGGAGGCCTGGTCGCCTGCACCGACGGTGAGCAGCTTGGCGTCGATCAGGAGCGAGATCGCGGTCTCGATCGTGTCTGCGCGGAGGGCGCCCGACCTGTCCGTGATCGAGCGCGCGACGGGAGCATCGAAGCGGCGAAACACCTGCACGAGCTCGGCGGCGCGTGCCAGCAACTCCGCCCGCGTCAGTCCGCGCGTCCCCGCGACGAGCATCACGGTCGCGAGGAGCGCCGTCGGCGTGACGATGGTCACGCGATCGATCTCGTAGGTGATCCGGTGCGCGATGCGCGAGACGAGAGCTCGGCGCCGGGCTGGAGTGAGCTCCGGGAGCTGCCCGGTGGCATCCGATTCTTGTCCCGCTGCCTCGCGGTGGAGCGAAGCGAGATCGAAGACCTCGCCGAACTGGAGGTAGAGGCGACCGTAGCGAGACCGGAGCACGCGCGGTGCGCGCAGCAGACCGCCGATGTCTTCCTTCTTCTTCTCGCCCCCTTCCAGCTCGTGGACGTAGGAGCCCTCTTCGATGATCCGCTCGTAGCCGATCGAGATCGGTACGAACTGCACGGGCTGCGTGAGGCCGAGCCCGGCATCGACGATCATCGAGAGAATGCCGAGCTTCGGAGGCAACAGCTTGCCTGTGCGCGAGCGTCCGCCCTCGACGAAGACTTCGAGGCTGTGGCCCTCGTGGAGCACCTTGCGGATGTAGGCGTCGACGATGTGCGGATAAAGCTTCTGCCCCTTGAAGCTGCGACGGATGAAGAACGCGCCCGCGTGTCGGAAGAGCGTGCCGAGAGGGAAGAACGAGAGGTTGTCTCCCGCTGCGATCAGGGGGGGCGCGAGGCCCCGCTGGTAGAACACGCTCGAGACCACGAGGTAGTCGACGTGGCTCTTGTGGGACGGCACGAGCACGAGCGGTCCTCGTCGCGCGGCCTCTCTCACGCGCGCCATGCCTTCCTCGTCCACCACGAGACCGTCGTAGATGCGGTCCCAGACGACGCGGAGGACCCTGTCCATCAGGCCGACGACGTTCGTATCGGGCGCGGCGGCGAGACGGTCCAGCTCGCGCCTCGCCTCCGCCTCGATGGTCGAGAGCGGTCGCGACCCGTCTCTGGCGGCGAGCTGCAGGTGCCGACGGAGGCGCGGGCTGCGGAGCAACTCATCCTTCAGTCGTGCGCCGGTCTTGCGCGCCGGGCCCAGGATGATGGTCCGCTCCCGCTCCATGCGTCGGAGCAGGGCGTAGCGCACGGCATCGGCCGCCTGTGCGTCGGTGAGGTCCTGGTTCTCGGTGAGGAACGCGAGGAGATCGAACGGGGCGCCTCCGCGATGGATCGCGTTTCGGTAGTTGAAGAGAAACTGGAGCGATGTGCGAAGCCGACCGGGCCAGTCGCTCGGGCCGAAGAGCACGTCGACCAGCGTCGGTTGCCTGTTCGGCGTGCGCTTGGTCCAGACGAGCGTCTGTGGAAGGAGGATGATCGGCCTCTCGGTCTTGCGCTGGAGCTCCACGAGGGTGCGCACGAGGTCGACCTCGAGCGCTGCGCCACCACGCCCCTCTCTCGCGCCGGACCAGGTGCTCGAGACCGACGGCGGACGTCGCAGAAAGAGCAGCGCGCTCGCACCCGCCGCGAGGGTATCCCCGAGGGCGCTCGCCTCGGGGATCGGAGACGACCGCCGCAGGCGCCGGCTCCCGCGGCCGAAGGGCTCGAAGACCGACATCCCCAGCTCGTTCGTGAGCTTGATCAGCGGCAGCCCGTTCTTCTTGACGAGGTGGTCGAGGCCGAGAAAGTCGAGGAA
Organism: Deltaproteobacteria bacterium; assembly: GCA_046342295.1. Lineage (GTDB taxonomy): Bacteria > Myxococcota_A > Polyangia > Polyangiales > Sandaracinaceae > JAFLCL01. The sequence goes on from JBKDQC010000404.1 coordinate 11,225, forward strand.
CGACTGAGCACGCCCGATGTAGACCACGTGTCCGCGGCCGCTGGCGGCGCGCACCGCGTCCGCCCAATCCTGATCGAAGGCGATGTGGCCCAAGAAGCGCTCGTAGAGCGCGCGCCAGAGGGGGCTCGGCTCGTAGGCAACGGGGCGGTAGGCCCCCGAGGTCGTCGCCGCTGGCAGGCCAGGCCCTTCCACCGCGCGTCGTGCTCCGAGTGCCCCGGGGCGCTCGAGGGCTGCGACAGGCTCCCGGTCGCTGTCAGGCATGGCGCACGGTACCACGACGCTCCCTCGGGTCAGACCCGGCGCGACCTCCTCTCGGGGCCGCATGGCGGCGTGTCTGGAATCGTAGTTGACCCCCGAAAGCGGGCCCTCGTATTCTCCATACCGCACGAGGCCTCGACCTCGTCCCGTTCGCGCGGGCGTGGCGTCGGCAACAGGATCGGGCCTCACCGGCCCACATCGGCCCAGCGCCGCAGGGATGAACTCCGTTGGCGATCGACCGCACCAAAGTCCTCGAGGCGGCTCAGAAGCATCTGAGCAAGGGGGTCTACGACAAGGCGATCGTCGAGCTGCAGAAGCTCGTGAAGGCCGACCCGAGCGACGTGCGGACGTGGCTCAAGATCGGAGACTTGTACGTCAAGCTGAACCAGCGACCCCAGGCGATCGACACCTACGGGCGCGTTGCCGAGCAGTACGCTGGCCAGGGCTTTTTCCACAAGGCCGTGGCCGTCTACAAGCAGATCCTCAACCTCGACGCCACGCGCCTCGACGTCAAGCTGAAGCTCGCGGAGATGCACGAGTCGATGCAGCTCACGAGCGACGCGATGGCCGCCTACGAGCATGTCGCGGCGGAGTACGGTCGGCTCGGGGACGCGGAGAAAGCCCTCTCGACGTTCGGGAAGATGGTCCACCTCGATCCGTCGAACATTCCGACCCGCATCAAGTACGACGAGGCGCTGGCGCGGGCCGGCAGAAACGAGGACGCCGCCGCAGCCTTCGACGTGGGCGCGGAGTTGCTGAAGAAGCAAGGCCGCATGGACGACTACCTCAAGGTCGTCGAGCGACTGCTCTTCCACCGCGAGGATGTCGACCGTTCGCGCGAGCTCGCAGAGCTCTACCTCGAGCGCAACGACGGCAAGCGCGCGCTCGCGAAGCTTCAGGTGCTCTTCAAGGCGGACCCGAAGCACATCCCGACGCTCGAGCTGCTCGCGCGCGCCTTCGAACAGGTGCAGCAGCTGCCCAAGACCATCTCGGTGCTTCGCGAGATCGCGCGCCTGCACGGCGACAAGGGCAACGTCGAGGAGCGCGCGCGTGCCCTCAAGCGCATCGTCGCGCTCGATCCTGGCGACCCGGAAGCGCGGCAGGCGCTCGCGCAGCTCGCGACGCCCGCTCGCCCTTCGGTGCCCGTCAAGCGCGACCTCGTCCCCCCGCCCGGGGCCGTGATCGAGGGGAGTCGGTCGCGACGTGACGCGCCGGAGACCGACGAGCTCGACGCGGACGAGGTCGCGCTGGAGGAGACCTCCGGAGTGGACGAGGTCGTCTCCTACGTCGACGAAGACGACGACGTCATCCGACCGGCGAGCGAGCACCCCGAACCGGCGGGGGGCTCGACACGAGACGACGACCTCGCCCAGTTCGATGGGGTCGAGGAAGTCACGGCCGGGGAAGCCGAGAGCTCCGACGTCCTGATCGTGGAGGAGGAGCCGGTCGAGGAGGCGAGCGACGAGACGATGATGGCGGAGCCGGCCTGGGCTGGTCCGTCGCTGCCGCCGGACATCGCGCGCGAGGCAGGCATCGCGAAGCTCATGACCGAGGTGGAGGTGTTCCTCCGCTACGGGCTGAAGCAGAAGGTCGTCGAGCAACTGCGGACGGTGCTCGCGCTGGAACCGAGGCACGTCGAGGCCAGAGAGCGGCTGAAGGACATCCTGGTCGAGCGTGGCGAGACGGCGGCCGCCGCCGACGAGCTCGTCGTGCTCGCGGACCAATTTGCCGACAAGCCCAGCGTCGCGCTTCTGTACCTTCGGCAGGCGCGGGAGATCGACCCCCAGAGCCACGCGGTCACCGCGCGCCTCGAGGCGTTCGAGGTGCTCGCACAGTCCGCGCGCGTCTCGAGCCCTCCAGCGGCGCTTCCGACGCCCGTGCCGCCAGCGCGAGATCGGTCGGAGAGGGAGCTCGGCGCATCCTCGCCCACGAACGCCCAATCCCCGAACGCATCCCGAGACGTCCCACCGCAGGACGTCCCACCGCAAGCCGTCCCACCGCAAGCCGTCCCACTGCAAGCCGTCCCACTGCAAGCCGTCCTGCCGCCCAAGTCGCCCGAAGCTCCGGCGACGAAGCCTCAGCCGGTGACCTCGTACCTCGCGCGCAAGGGCGCTGGCATCTCCGGCCCGAACGCCGCGCTCGGGGCGGACGGCAGACCGCTGGAGGTCAAGCCAGCGGGCACGACGGGCCCCCACGCAGCGCTGCCGCCCAAGCCTCTGGTCGCAGCGCCCCTCTCGACGCGGTTGTCCGGGGAAGCGCCACGACCGGTCGCGAGGCCGTTCGCGGTGCCTCCCGCGAAGTCCGCGGCTCCCGAGGCCCCGGAGCCTGCCAGCGCGCGAACTGTCCCGATCGATCCGGAGCTCGCCCTCGAACCGGAGAACGCCTCCGAGCACCCGGCCACCCTCGCTCCGGCCGCGGCCGCCACGTTTGCCCCGTCCGGGGCGCCGGTCGGAGCGCCCCGGTCGAGCGCGCCGCCTGCGGCTGGTGGGACCTCGGAGGAGGATGGCTTCTTCGAAGACGACCGCACGATGTTCGGCGCCCCGATCCCCGAGGCGCCGGGCGACGCCGAGCCCCCGACATTCTTCGAAGACGACCGCGATGCGATGGCGCCCGAGCTCGGCATCGCGTCGACGGCGCAGGAGACCGCGGCGCCGGTCGCCCCGACGCCGGGCTCTGCGCGCGACTTGCTCGCCCCCATCTCGCCCGAAGAATTCGAGAACGTTCCGGTTCGCGAGGGCCAGCCGGAGGAATCGTCCCCGCAGCGAGCATCACTCTCGCCCGGCGAGGTCGAGGAGATCCTCGACGAGGCAGAGTTCTTCGCGGCGCAGGGGCTCTACGACGAGGCCGTTCAGGTGCTTCGCGATGCGCTCGCGACACACCCCGGCAACCGGCTCCTCCTCGACAAGATCGAGGAGATCGAGGAGCAGGGGGCGCGCGCCGAGGCGTCGATCCGCGAAGCGTCTCAGGTCGCACCGCCCGTCGACAACAGCTTCCAGCTCGCCGAGAAGCTCGCGGACGAGCTCGGGGCGGGAGCCCGTGAAGGAAGCGATATCCTCGATGTCGAGCGTGTCTTCGCGCAGTTCAAGAAGGGCGTGGAAGAACAGGTCGCAGCGAGCGACAGCGACACACACTTCGACCTCGGCATCGCCTACAAGGAGATGGGGCTCATCACGGACGCGATCCGCGAGTTCGAGCTCTGCCTGGCCAACCCATCGCGCGAGTGCATCGCGCACACGATGATCGGGCTATGCCACGCGGAGCAGGGCGATTTCGTCGCGGCGGTGGGCGCGTACAAAAGCGGGCTCTACGCCGAGAAGAAGACCGAGCGGGAGGAGACGGGCCTCTACTTCGAGCTCGGACGGGCCTACCGAGCCATGCAGGACCCTCAGGAAGCGCTCTACTACTTCGAGAAAGTGAGGAAGCGTGACCCGAGCTACCTCGACGTAGAGACCCAGATCGACACGCTGACCACGGGTGACCCCGCGGGCGAAGAGTGAGCCCCGCGCGACTGAAGGACGGGCCCGTGCAGAGATCACCCGATCGGATCGGCGTCGCGGCGCCCCGCCCAGTGCTGACCGAGCGACGAGGAATCCTGGGGGTATTTCGAGGAGAGCGGGCGGCTGTGGGCGGGGATGCCCCGGCGGCGAAACGGGCCCTAAGTGGCGATCAACCGGGCACGGAGTCACACCCGAAGCGCACGTCGACGCCTGTCTCCGCGGTCGTGACCTGTTCTCGCGCAAGCTCGCAGCTGGCGGGACAGAGCGTGATGCTCGTGGGCGCGGCCTCGTCGTCGTAATACCACCCCCCGGTGCTCGGATTGCAGGCGCCCACGTTGGCCACGCGGCCGATGTCGGTGCTGCCATCGGATCCGCGCACACGCACGTTGACTCGGTCGGCGACAAAGAACATCCCGTCCGGTGGGGGCGGAAGAGCGACATCGCAGTCGATGCGAGAGGTCTCGACGACGTTCGTGGCGAGCGCCTCGAAGAACGGGCCCCATGCGCTCGGGCCGTCGCAGATTTGAGCGCGTACCCCGCGCGTGTGACGCACCAGCGCGCTGTAGGTGGGGCCCGGAGAAGACACGACCGCGCTGCCCGTCCCGCACTCGCCACAGGCCACGCCGTCGTCCGTCTCGTCGCCCCAGCCATAGATCGCGTTGAACGTATAACCCTCGAAGAGTGGGCCCGTGTCCGGGAGGTCGTAGGTCGCCGTGAGCAAGCCCGGACCCAGTTGTACGGTCGAGCTGAAGGGGCTCGCTCCCCCGGGATAAGTCTCGAAGTCCGTGGCTTCGTCGAAGGGGCGGGCGCCCGCGACGCTGCATGTCCAGGGCGAGCCGCCGAGATCGCAGCCCCGCGGCCCACCGCAGAGGCGCGCGTTGTCGTCTGTCACGACCACGAGCGACTTCGTCGCCTCCGGCCGCAGCAGCGGCAGCCATGGAGGACCGCCGCGATCCTGCCCCTCGGTGTAACCGGCGGTCTGGGCGAGGGTTCCGAGAATTTGCTCGAGCGGCTGGGTGCTCTTGATGTCGACCTCGATCTGATAGAAGCGGGGCGCGTTGTCGGCGCAGTCCGGCCCGCCGACCGGCTCGGGGATGCAGACCTGGAATCGACGGCTGCCCGCGCGCGTCGTCTCTCCCACGCCTCGGAGCGACAGCACGATCAGACGATAGTCGAGGTCGCTGGTCGCGAGACGCCTCGCGAACGCGTCCATCCCGGACTGCACCTCGGCGATCGCGGGGGCCATGCTGGAGGAGTTGTCGACCACCCAGATGATGTCGACGGGCAGACGCTCGATGAGCGCCCCGACGGACGCGGCGGCGCACTCGGTGCTGGCGTCTCGATCGGCGTCCGGGTAGCTCGCGTCCGGCGTTTCGAGATGCGCGTCGGCCGGGCCGGTGTCTGCCCAGCTCGCCATCGCGGCGTCCGATGGAGCGGCGGGCGACTCCCGTCGACATCCCGGCAACGACGTCGCGAGAACCGCGCCGAGGAGGACAACGCCGAGAAGGACTGCTCGTTCACGAGGGTGCCGAGAGCGATTGGCCTGGACCATGCGGCAGCGTAGCGGCCGGAGGCATCGCGCGCGACCGCGTTCGCCGAGGCGACACCTTGCCGTACCCTTCGCGGGCGTGCCGGTCCGATGCATCGTGCTTTCTTTCGCCATCGCCGTGACGTGGCTGGCCGCGTCCGCCTCCGCGGAGCTCCGCACGCTCTCGGATGGCCGAGCCCGGATGGGCGAGCCCTCCTGGGCCGACCTCCTCCAGCCCGCACGGCGCGACGCGAGGATTCTCCAGCGAGATGGCGTGCGTCTCTTGGTGGCGGCGATGACGGTGCGCAGCGACGGTCTCGACGACTCGTCGCAGCTCGAGGTCGAGCGCGCGCTGGACCGCTTCGACCGGGCGATGCCCGCGCTCGCGCACGACCCCGAGCTCGCCCTCTACCGCGCGCTGGCGCTCTCGATGTGGACGCGCGAGGAGGCCGGCGGGCAGCTCGTCCGCCGCACGGCGGAGGCCATCGCCGAGCTCGAGCGCGTCCGCGCTCTCGCGCCGGGCTACGAGCCTGCCATCGTGGCGCGGGAGCTCGCGTTCCTTCTCACCCGCGAGGGGGATTACGCCAGAGCGGCCCGAGAGTACCAGCA
>JBKDQC010000405.1:0-1275 GCA_046342295.1 Deltaproteobacteria bacterium
CCATGCACACCCCCCCGTCCGCGCGTGGGGCGGGGGCGGCCAACCCCCCCTCCGCGAGGAGGTGCGTGCGCGCGGCCGTCGGCGCCGCGCGCACGGGGACCCCGAAGCCCATCTTCGTCGACTTGCCCGTCTCCGGCGCGCCGCCCTCGACCGGTCCTGCGACCGCCGGCGAGACGCCGCGCACGGCCTTCTCGAGCGCGCCCACGAACTCCTCGCACGTCTGAAAGCGCTCGCTGGCATCCTTGGCGAGCGCGCAGCGCACGAAGACCTCGACCGAGTCGGGCACCGCGACGCTCGGGTTGGCCTGCGCGAGCGAAGGGGGCGCTTCGAACATGTGCTGCGTCAGCACGCCCATGAAGGTGTCGCCGGAGAAAGGAACTCGCCCCGTGAGGAGCTCGAAGAAGATCACGCCCAGCGCGTAGATGTCGACCCGGTGGTCGAGCGGCTTTCCCGCGGCCTGCTCGGGGGACATGTACTCGGGCGTACCGAAGATCATGCCCGTCTTGGTGAGCTTGCGCCCCGGCTGACCTTCGGTCTCGATGTCGCTCATCTTCGCGATGCCGAAATCGACGATCTTCACGAAGTCGGGCCTCGAGTCCCGCTTGGTGAGGAAGACGTTCTCGGGCTTCATGTCGCGGTGGACGATGCCCTTGGCGTGCGCCGCGGCCAGCGCGCGGGCGCACTGCGTGAGGATGTCGGCGGCGCGCGAGAGCGGGAGCGTGCCCTCGCGGGTGAGCACGTTCGCGAGATCTTCCCCGTCGAGCAGCTCCATCACGAAGTAGCTCGCGCCGCTCGGCGTCTCGCCGAAGTCCGAGATGTCGACGATGTGCTCGTTCCCGATGCGCGAGGCGCTCTTGGCCTCTTGCCGGAACCGAGCCACGACCTCCGGGCGGCTCGAGTAGTCATCGCGAAGCACCTTGAGCGCGAGGCGCTTCTCGATGACGACGTGCTCGACCTCGTAGACGATGCCCATGCCGCCTTCGCCGATCCGGCGGACGACTCGGTAGCGCTCGTCGATCACGAGGCCGAGCAGCGGATCGCCCCTCTCGGCGGGCTTCGCGGGCGCCGCCGCCTGAGACCCCGACAAGAGGCGTGTCCCGTCGTTGGGGCAGAACACCTCTCCAGCGCCGAACTCGGTCTTGCAGACGGGGCAGATCTTGGCGAGCAAGGATCCTCGAGCTCGGTGGTCGATGGGTGAGACCCGCCGACCCAACTCCGAGGCGCGGAACGTTATCATCGGCGCTCCGACGGGGTCAACGCCGTGATCCCCCGATG
>JBKDQC010000406.1:0-14586 GCA_046342295.1 Deltaproteobacteria bacterium
GACTCATGCTCTGACGTTTCTTGCCGGAGGGTCTGGCCGCAGCCCCTCCCTCTCGCCGAGTGAATCGGCGAGAGCCTCCCTCCCGCCGATTCGAGCCCGTGTCACCCGCATCGATCCATCCGAGTGCCACGTGCTCTCAGAGCGTCGGTCACTCGCATTGAGTTAACATTCCGGCGCTGCGAAACCAGCCAGCGATATCGCTGAGCTCGATGTGCTCGGTCGCGATCCGCACATCCTCTTCGAGGGAGGCGCGTGTCGTCGCGCGCAGTGCTGCGACGACCGACTTGAGTTTCGACCAGCACTGCTCGATCGGGTTCATGTCGGGCGAGTACGGCGGCAGGAAGAGGGTGCGAACGTTGGCGGCTTTCAGTGCGTCGCGAACCGTCAGTGCGTGATGTGCGCCGAGGTTGTCCATGACGACGACGTCGCCGGGTACGAGGCTGGGGATCAGATGCTGAGTGACGAACTCGAGGAAGGCCTCCTTCGAGGTGCCGCCCTCGACAGTCATCGTGGCTCGCACACCATCGAGGGCGATCGCACCGGTGAGAACCTTGCCGCGATTCCTCAGCGCGACGTCGTACGCACGTTGGCCCGCAGGCGCCCACGCGGTCGAACGCATCATCGCGATGTGAACGCCCGTTTCGTGACAGAAAACGAGTTGGTTCGAGGCTACCGCCGCGACGATGTCGCGGAACGCGATCCGGGCGGCTTCGACCCGCGGCTTCGCGCGTTCAGCGTAGATGACTGTCTTTCTTTTTTTCGAGAGAGGCCCAGCCGAGCGAGCGCGCGTCCCATCGTCTTCTCGCTCGTCGCCACGCCAGTCGCCTCGCGGTACGAGTCGCACAACTCGGCGAGTGTGCTGTCGGCGCGCTCGTTCACGAGTGCGCGAACGAGGGGAAGCCGCTCGTCGGGGATCAGATGCGGCTGCCCCCCGCCATGTTCGCGCGGCACCAGGCTACCGGTCTCCCGTTCCATCCGAACCAGCCGGTTCACCGTCGCGATCCCAACGGCGAACAGTTCCGAAGCTTCCTGCCAGGTCATCCCCTCGTGAACTGCGGCGACGATGCGCTGCCGCAGTCCGAGTGAAATCGGTGCCACCATCTGCAGGATACGACCAGAGCCGATCGATCAGTGCAAGTGCTACCCGCTCTCAGAGCATGAGTCACTTGGATTGACTCATGCTCTGACGTTTCTTGCCGGAGTGTCTGGCCGCAGCCCCTCCCTCTCGCCGAGTGAATCGGCGAGAGCCTCCCTCCCGCCGATTCGAGCCCGTGGCACCCGCATCGATCCATCCGAGTGCCACGTGCTCTCAGAACCCGATCAGCCATGGGATGAGGGCGACGGCGAGGACCATGCAGACGAGGTCGAGGCCCACGCCCATGCGCAGGAAGTCGCTGAAGCGGTAGCCGCCGGCGCCGTAGACCATCAGGTGCGTCTGGTAACCCATCGGCGTCGCGAAACCGCACGAGGCTGCGAGACACACCGCGATCGCGAAGGGCATCGTCGAGACCTCGAGGGACTGGGCCGTCGCATGTGCGATGGGAAACGCGAGCGCCGCCGCCGCGTTGTTCGTCAGGATCTCGGTGAGGATCAGCGTGCAGACGTAGATCGCAGCCAGGGCGCCCACCGGCCCCGTGCCACCGACGAGCGAGAGCAGTGCATCCGCGAGGCCGCGCGCTGCGCCAGTCGAATCCAGGGTCTTGGCGATGATGAGCGCGGCGCCGATCGCGAAGAGCACCGACCACTCGATCGCCTTGCGCGCTTGGTCCATCGACGCACAGCCCGTCACGACGACGAGCGCCGCGCCGAGCAGCGCGAAGGGCAGGGTGCCGAGGTGGGTCCAGGGCTCGAGGCCGCCGCCGACCACGACCAGCGCGAGGATCGCCAGCGAGATCCATGCGCGCTCGTGACGCACGGGCGTGACCGACTTCACGCGCGAGACGAGGAAGAAATCCTTCCGGTCGCACTGCTGCTCGACGAACGAAGGCGCGGCCTCGACGAGCAAGGTGTCGCCGGGCCGCAGGACCATGTCGCCGATCTTGCCGCCGAGGAGCTCGCCGTTGCGATGCACCGCCAGAACCGCGGCCTCGTAGCGTGTGCGGAAGCGGCTGTCGCGGATCGACGAGCCGACCAGCGGCGAGGTCGCCGACACGACGCACTCGACGAACACTCGGTCGTGGCGCGGCACCTCGAGGTCGCGCTCCTCGGCGTGCTGGACGCTGCGGAGGCCGCGGATGTTGTGGAGGTCGGCGACGGACTGCACGACGCCCGCGAAGACGAGGCGGTCCCTGCCGCGCAGCACGAAATCGGGGCCGACCGCGGCCTCGAGATCCTGCCCGCGCTGCACCTCCACGAGAAAGAGGCCCGGAAGGTGGCGCAGGCCCGCCGCCGAGATCGAGCTGCCATCGAGGGGGCTCTCGGGCTCGACCTCGAGCTCCACCGTGTACTGTCGGGCGTCCGAGAGCTTGTCGGCGGCCGCCTGACGCGTAGGAAGAAGGAAGCGCGCCGCGACGATGACGTAGAGAATGCCCGCGATCGCGATCGGGACGCCGACCGGGGTGATGGTGAACATCCCGAGCTCGGGCACGCGCGCCTCGGCCATGAGGCCCTGGACGACGATGTTCGTGCTCGTGCCGATCAGCGTGCAGATCCCGCCCAGGATCGCCGCGTACGAGAGCGGCATCAGGAGCTTCGAGACGTCGAGCTTCCGGAGGCGCGCCCACTCCTTCACGACGGGCAGGAACATCGCGACGACGGTCGTGTTGTTGAGGAACGCGCTCGTCCCCACCACAGGCAGCATGAGGCGCACCTGCGCCGATTCGTTCGTGTCGGGCGTGCCGAGGAGCGGCGGACCGACGCGGCTCGTGCCCCCCGAGTGCGTGAGGCCCGCGGCCACGACGAAGAGCGCGCCGACCGTGACGAGACCCTCGTTGCCGAACGCTGCCGCGACCTGCTCGGGCGAGAGGAAGCTCCCCGAGACGAGCCGCAGCGACGCGAGCACGATGGCAGTGAGCAACAGCAGCGCGTCCGCGGCCGCAATGTTCATCGCGAGGCCGACCGTCATGGCCGCGACGACCCCGACGGTGACCCAGGCTTCCCAGCTCATCGGAGGGGCAAGCTACGCGGAACGCCCCCGGGTGACCAGAGGAAGGTTCTCGTGTCCTCTGCGCGAGAATCCGTGCCGGCGACCGGTCAGCCGTCGCCGCCGCCGCGGCTCGCGGGAGGGGCGTAGGAGACGCTCGCCTTGAGGAGGTCGCGGTTCATCCGCGCGATCCACTTCACGCTGATCTCCTTCGGGCACGCCGCCTCGCAGAGGTAGTGGTTCGAGCAGCCGCCGAAGCCTTCTTTCTCGTGCTGCGCGACCATGCCGAGCACGCGGCTGTCGCGCTCGGCCTGGCCCTGCGGCAGGACGCCGAGGTGGCCGACCTTCGCGCTCATGAAGAGGCTCGCGCTCGCGTTCGGGCATGCGGCCACGCAGGCGCCGCAGCCGATGCACGCGGCCGCGTCCATCGCGTCGTCGGCGATCGGCTTGGGGACGGGCACGTCGTTCGCGTCGGGCGCCGAGCCCGCGCGCGCGGTGATGAAGCCCCCGGCTTGGATGATCCGATCGAACGCACCTCGGTCGACCGAGAGGTCCTTGATCACCGGGAAGGCTGTCGCGCGCCATGGCTCCACGTAGAGCTCCTGGCCGTTCTGGAACTTCCGCATGTGGAGCTGGCAGGTCGTCGTGGCCCTCTGCGGGCCGTGCGGCTCGCCGTTGATCACCACGCCGCACATGCCGCAGATGCCCTCGCGGCAGTCGTGGTCGAACACGATGGGGTCTTTGCCCGCGAGCACGAGGCGCTCGTTCACGACGTCGAGGCACTCGAGAAACGAGGCGTGCGTCGAGATGCCCTTGGCGTACTGCGAGTAGTCCTCGAAGCGGCCCGCGTCCTTGGGACCGTCCTGACGCCACACGTGGAGCTTGAGATCGATGGTCTCGGCCATGGACAACCTCGTCGGAGATGCTTGGAACGAGCTCGCGGGCTGGGCGAGCTGGGTTGGGGCCCTGCGCGTGAGCCTGAGCGTCAGCGAAGGGAGGAGGAGGCCCCGCGCGAGCGGGGGAGGGTCCCCACGGACCCTCGGGAAAATCAGTACTTCCGTTGGGCGAGCTTGACGAACTCGTACTCGAGCTTCTCCTCGTGGCGGACCTCGGCCTTGCCTTCGCCCTTCCACTCCCACACCGCGGCGTGGGCGAACGTCTCGTCGTTGCGCACGCACTCGCCGCCGTAGCTCTTGGGGTCGTTCGGGTCCGGCTTGGTCTGGTGCTCCTCACGGAAGTGGCAGCCGCAGCTCTCGTCGCGTTCGAGCGCGTCACGGCACATCAGCGCGCCGAGCTGGAAGAAGTCGTCGACGCGCATCGCCTTCTCGAGCTCGCGGTTGAGCGCCTCGCCTCCGCCGAGGATCTTCACGTCCTTGCGGAACTCCTCGTGGAGCGCCGGGATCCTCTCGAGGGCCTGCCCGAGCCCCTTCTGGGTGCGCGCCATGCCGCAGTGGTTCCAGATGATGGAGCCGAGCTCGCGGTGGAAGTCGTCCACCGTGCGCTTGCCCTTCTGGCCCACGTCGATGAACGTCTGAACGCGCGCCTTCACGCCGTCGACGGCGGCCCGCACCTCGGGGTGATTCTCGTCCACGCCCTTGGAGTTGCCCGCGCCTGCGAGGTAGTGCCCCACCACATACGGCAAGATGAAGAAACCGTCCGCGAGGCCCTGCATCAGCGCGCTCGCGCCGAGGCGGTTCGCGCCGTGGTCGGAGAAGTTCGCCTCGCCCGCGACGAGCAGCCCCGGGATGGTGCTCATGAGGTTGTAGTCCACCCACAGGCCGCCCATCGTGTAGTGGGTCGCCGGGTAGATGCGCATCGGGACTTTGTACGGGTTCTCCCCCGTGATGCGCTCGTACATGTCGAAGAGGTTGCCGTAACGCTCACGGATGGCGCTCTCACCGTCGCGCTGAATGGCCGCCGCGAAGTCGAGGTAGACGCCGCGCCGAACGCCTCCGATCTCGGGGCCGACGCCGAGGCCGTCGTCACACACGAACTTGGCCTGGCGGCTCGCGACGTCGCGGGGCATCAGGTTGCCGAACGCTGGGTACTTCTCTTCGAGGTAATAGTAGCGGTCCTTCTCGGGGATCGAGCTCGGGTCTTTCGTGCAGTCTTCCTTCTTGCGCGGGACCCAGATGCGGCCGTCGTTGCGGAGCGACTCGCTCATCAGGGTGAGCTTGCTCTGGTAGTCGCCGCCCTGCGGAATGCACGTCGGGTGGATCTGCGTGAAGCACGGGTTCGCGAATCCCGCGCCGCGGCGGTGTGCGCGCCAGATCGCGCTCGTGTTGCAGCCCTTGGCGTTGGTGGAGAGGTAGAAGACGTTGCCGTAGCCGCCGGTGGCCAGAATGACCGCGTCGGCGAGGTGGGCCTCGACCTTGCCGCTGACGAGGTCGCGCGTGACGATGCCGCGCGCGCGACCGTCGACCACGATGAGGTCCACCATCTCGCAGCGGCTGTGCATCTTCACCTTGCCGCTCGCGATGGTGCGGGCGAGGTGCGAGTACGCGCCGAGCAGGAGCTGCTGGCCGGTCTGACCGCGCGCGTAGAACGTGCGGCTCACCTGCGCGCCGCCGAAGCTGCGGTTCGCGAGGAGGCCGCCGTACTCGCGCGCGAAGGGCACGCCGAGCGCGGCGCACTGGTCGATGATGTCGACCGAGACCTGCGCGAGGCGGTAGACGTTGCTCTCCCGCGCGCGAAAGTCGCCGCCCTTCACAGTGTCGTAGAAGAGCCGGTAGACGCTGTCGCCGTCACCCTGGTAGTTCTTCGCGGCGTTGATGCCGCCTTGCGCGGCGATCGAGTGGGCGCGCCGCGGGCTGTCCTGGTAGCAGAAGGCCTCCACGTCGTAGCCGAGGTCGGCAAGCGACGCGGCGCCGGCACCTCCGGCGAGGCCGGTGCCCACCATGATGATCTTGAACGTCCGCTTGTTGGCGGGGTTCACGAGCTTCATCGAGAACTTGTGGCTCTCCCACCGCTTCTCGATGGGGCCGGACGGGGCGTTGCTCTCGAGCTTCATGCTTCCTCGTGTTGGCGAGAGGGGAGTCGAGACGACTCGGTGTCTTGGGCGGAGCGCGCGCGTCGCTCAGTCGGCTTCGTCGGCTTCGTCCGCCTCGTCGGCGAGGACGAGGCGCGAGGGATCGTCGGGCAGGTCGCCTCCGGCGACGCGCGTCAGACACGCGATCGGGATGGCCACGTTCGCGCCCGCGATCACCGTCACGAGGAGAAGCGCCGCGGGCTTGGTGCGCGCGTCCCACTGGGCGTGCTTGAGACCCAGCGTCTGAAACAGCGCCGTGGCGCCGTGGAAGAGGTGCAGGCCGAGCAGCAGGTTCGCGAAGATGTAGACGGCCGCGACCCACGGCACCCGCATGCCGTACACGAGGTTCTCGTAGGCCAGACCGCGCTGGTAGAAGAGCCCCGGCGCGGCGCCTGCCGTGAGGTGGACGAGGTGGAAGGCGACGTAGGCGAGCACGACCAGGCCGGAGAGGATCATCGTCTGCCGCGCGTAGCGCTGCAGGATGCCCTGGTCTTTGGCGATCGGCGCCTCGACACGGTAGCGGCCTGGCCGCGCCGCGCGCGCCTTGCCCAGGATCTGGAGGACCAACCCGACGTGCGTCAGCAGCGCGCCGAGGAGCAGCAAGCGCGTGCCCCACACGACCTTGGGCATGGACTGCAGCATCTCGGCGTACTCGTTGAAGTGCTCGCGGCCGAGGAATACTTGGAGGTTGCCTGCGGCGTGAACGAAGGCGAAGCCGTAGAGGAGCGCGCCGGTGAGGGCGACGAGGGCCTTCTGTCCGATGCTGGTCTGGGTGAGTGGGAGCGCTTTGGCGGTGGCCATGCGTTACCTCGTGCCGCTCGCGCGGCGTCGCGCACGCGTCCTCGTTCGGGCTCCGCCGGAGGGCAGGAGAGGGACGAGTCGCCGTTCGGAGGGAGCCCCCGCGGTAGGCGAGAGCGTGCGAGCTATACACCCGAGCCCGAGCTTGTCCAAGCTCGGAAGGCACGCCCGAAGGGCGTGGCGCGGCGTGGGCTCAGGCGCGCGTGCGGCTCGCATCTCCAAGAGCGTGTATGCGGCACCGAGCGGTCGTTCGCCAAGCCGTGCGCGCGTGTTTTCGGTCGCGCGCGCCGTGGCTGTGAGACAGCGCCGACCCATGTCGCGGAGGGTGTGGGCTTCGTGGGCTCGCACCCACCTCGGATCGGCGTCGCTCCACGCAAGTGCCAAGCCGCCGAGTCGCACGCCACGCCTACGACGTGGGCGGATCGACGTAGTCGACCTCGCCCCGGAAGGTCCGCAGCGTGGTGACGCCTTCGTGCTCGCGGAGGATCGCCTCGGGGCCGACCGAGACCTTCCCCATCCCGCGGGGCGTGTCGATGACGAGCTTGGGCAGCGCGATCCCGGAGACACGACCCTGCAGCGCCGTCATCAGCTCGATGCCCCGACGCAGCGGAGTGCGGAGGTGGCTCGTCCCTCGCACCGGGTCGGCCTGGAGCAGGTAGTACGGCCGAACGCGTCGCGCGACGAGACCCTTGAAGAGCGCGCTGAGCGTCGCGGCGTCGTCGTTCACGCCTCGAAGGAGCACCGACTGGTTCATCACGGGCAGGCCGTGGTCCACGAGCATCGCGAGCGCGCGTGTGCTCTCGGCGGTCAGCTCCTTCGGGTGGTTGAAGTGCGTCATCACCCACGTCGCAGGGAAGATGCGCAGCACGCGACAGAGCGCGGCGTCGATGCGCTGGGGCAGGGTGACCGGCGCGCGTGTCGCGATGCGTACCGTGCCGAGGTGAGGGAGCGTCGCCAGGCGCTTGAGGATCGCCTCGAGGCGAGGTTCGTTCATGACCAGCGGGTCGCCTCCCGAGACGACGACGTCGGTGATCTCTTCGTGCGCGGCGAGCCATGAAAAGGCCGGCTCGAGCTCCGCGAGAGGGCGCGCGCCGCCGTCCTGTCCGACCATGCGCGACCGCGTGCAGAAGCGGCAATAGACGCTGCATCGATCGGTCACGAGGAGGAGAGCTCGGTCGGGGTAGCGCGAGACGAGGTGCGGGGCGACAGTGTGGGACTCTTCTCCGAGCGGGTCCCTCAGGTCCCCGTCGACTTCGCGGGCCTCCTCGGCGCGCGGCACGCATTGCAGGCGGATCGGGCAGGCCGGGTCGTCGCGGCTCGCGAGGCTTGCGTAGTAGGGGGTGATCGAGAGCGGTAGACCTGCGGCCTCTGCGCGGCGCGCTCCTTCGCGCTCGGTGTCCGCGAGGACGAAGCACTCCTCGAGCTGCGCGAGGCTCGTGATCGCGTGGCGCAGTTGCCAGCGCCAGTCCGAGGGAGCGGAATCGTCGGGCAGGATCGAGAGCGGGGTGGACACGGGGCCCCGACCCTGGATCCCCTCGGAGTCGTGCGCAATTCGAGCCGGGGGGCGAGGGTGCGGGAACACCCTTCGCGGGCATCGCCGCTCGGGCTCGGTCGCGCTACACCGCGCGTGTGACGATGCGACTCTTCGCGAGCCTCCTCCTCATCCTGGGTCTGAGGAGCGTGCTCGGATGCGGAGCGGGCGGCGAGGCGGAGCCCCCGGCACCGCCCCACGCCGAGGGGCGCGTCGGCGGGCCGCAAGGCGGCGGCGAGCGCACACCGAGCCCTGCGACGGAACCCGCGCCGGTCCCCTCCGGTCTCGACACGGCGACCGCGTGCGAGCGGGCCCGTGCGTGCTGCCCCGCGTTCGTCGACGCGATCGAGGACCCGGTCGAGGCGGAGCGAGCGCGCATCGCCTGCGAGCAGATGGAGCACCTGGCCGAGCTCGGCGAGGGCTCGGGCGAGGCATGCCTGGCTGCGCTCGATGGCTGGCGTCGGGCGCTCGAGCTCGCCGAGCGCGAAGTGCCGGCCGCGTGCCATTGATCCGTCGCCCACGCGCGCGAGAGTCCGCTACGATGCGCGGCTCCGAGCACGAAGGAAGGCGATGAGCGACGCGCGATGAGCGACCACTGGGACTTCTACTTCTTCGTCGTCGACGACAAGCCGTGCTCGACGATGCTGGACCTCGGGCTCGTGAGCGATGCGCCGCTCGTGTCCAAGCCTTGGTTGATCTCGGTGCGATTTCCGCTGCTCAGGCCACGCGCGGACGGCTTGACCGACAACCAGGAGGCGGAGGAGCTCGGGAAGGTCGAGGAGGCCCTCGTGCGCGCCCTGCGCGCTCACTGTGACGCGCAGTTCGTGGGCCGGATGACCTGGAATGGAACGCGGGACCTCTTTTTCTACGCACCGCGCACCGAGGGGATGGGTGCAGCGCTCGGCGAGGCGCTCGGGCCCTCGCCGACGCGGCGGGTGATGAGCCAGGTGCGCGAGGACAAAGAGTGGCAGCATTACCTCGAGGTGCTCTTTCCGGGACCGGTCGAGCAGCGCTGGATGGCGGACCGCCGGATCGTCGAGGAGCTCAAGAAGGCAGGGGATCGCGTCGAGCAACCGCGACCGATCGACCACTTTGCGACCTTCCCGCGCGAGCCCCTCGCTCGGAGCTACGGCCTGGCCTGCCAGGGGCTTAGCTTCGAGGTCGAGACGCGCGAGCTCGAGGACGGCAGCGGCTGGTCGGTGCGCGCGACCCGCGTCGATCCAGCCGAGCTGGCGCACGTGCACGAGCTCGCGGCGAGCCTCCTGCTCCTCGCCGAAGAGCATGAGGGCAAGTACGACGGCTGGGGCTGCCCCGTGCGCAAGGACTCCGACGCCTGAGCGACGAACGGGCTCAGCCCGTCGGCCCCGGTCCTCGGATTCAGAACACGCCTCCCAGACCCACGAAGAATCCATCGGGTCCGGCGCTCGCCGTGGGGAGCAGCCGCGCCTGTCCCGCTCGGTGGCGGCGCACCTGCACGCTCGAGACGCCGTGCGCGATGAGCCAGCTCCCGAGGAAGGTACCGACGAGGCCACCGACCATCATCACTGGGCGATCCGGACCGCCGCCAGTGCACGCGCCCAGAGAAGCGAGGAACGCGAACGCCGACTGCAGCGTCGAGTAGACCACCTGGGTCGAGCCCAGGAGGATCTGCAGAATCGCGATGTCCTCTGGGAGCATCCGGTCGCCGTATCCGAGCTGGAACGCGAGCATCAGCGCGTCGACAGCCGCAGGCACCACGACCGAGGCGATGGCGGGCGCCGAGAGCCCCGGCTCGCTCCAGACGCTCGGCTGGCTCGATCCCATCGTCGTGCCGACGTCACGGGGCGGCGAGCACGCCTGCGCCGGGTCGACGTGTCCGAGCCAGACCCCAAGCCACACCGCAAGCACCGGACCCATCGAACAGAGCTTTGACACGGACATGATCCACCTCCCTGGCACAAGTGTGCGCAGCGTGTGCCGGTCAGCGAAGGCCGTGCCATGCGGAGCTCCCGCAGGCTCACCAGTCGATGGCGTACCCGCCCGGAGGGTGCAGAGGGTGACTGACGATCCATGATCCCGGGGCCAACACCACGAAGGGCCGGTGATCTGGCAGGTACCGCGCCGCCGCAGCCGCGATGTCGGCGGGCGAGGCGCGAAGGAGCTCCGCGTGGCGTGCCGCGATCGCACCGGGCTCGAGCCCTGCGAAGAACGCGGTCCCGAGCTCTTCGCTGAGCCCGGCAGGAGACTCGACAAGATACCGCAACGAGGCGAGCGCCACCGCGCGGGCGGCCTCGACCTCGCTGGGCTCGAGGCTCTCTGCGCGACCCATGCGGCGCCCCTCGGCGAGCAGCAGGTCGACCGCGTCCACGGCTCGCTCCGCCGCGATCGAGACCTCGCAGTGCAGGTGGCTGTGACCCGCGCGCTGCGTGATGGCACAACTCGCCCCGTAGGCTTCTCGCCGCTCGGTTCGGAACAACCGGTTGATCCTGGAGCTGAAGAGCCCCCCGTAGCACTGAACGGCGAGCTCGTAGGCCGCGTAGTCCGGAGCGCCGATCGGCGGGCCGTGCGACACCATCACCACGACGCCGAGCTCGTCCCCGCTGGAGTACCCTCGCCCCTGAAGCGAAGGGCGCTCTTGTGCGACCGCAGCGTGCGGCGGCGGCGTCGAGCTCGGGCCTGCGACCTTGTCAGCGAGCAGCTGGGCCCATTCGGCCATCGGCTCCATCCGAAAATCGCCGGCGATCACGACGAGCGTCCGCTCGGGCGCGAAGAACTGGCGATGTCTGGCCCGGACCTCTTCGTAGGTCGTCTCGCGGATCCGGGCGACGCCGAGACGTTCGGGTGGCACACGTGCGCTGCCGTTCGGGTAGAGGCGCGCTTCGAGGTCCTCGGTGATGGCGCGCCAGGTGTTCTGGTGCTCCAGGGCGGCCGCGTCCGCCAGCGTGCGCTGAGCGACCGCGAACTGGCCCACGGACCCGGGCAGCTCCGTCAGCGACCCCATCATCCACTCGAGCGTCCGGGCGGCACGCTCCGGCGTGCTCAACGTGCGCATGCTCGATCCACGCTCGTCGACGAGCACCGTGTCGAGCGAGGAGCCGGTGCTGAGCAAGCTGGACTCGAGGATGCGCTCGAGGAGCGCGTCGACGACGCGCGGGCCTTCGGGCCGGTGTCGCCCCGCCCCACGACCGAACGCAGCGATCGAGACCGAGGCGGTGCCCGGCAGCTCCACGAGCTGCACCGTCAGTCCGTGCGTGCCTCGCAAGGTTCGGATGGTCGGCAGTACCAGCGCGGCCTCGCTCGGAGCGGCGGGGGGCGCAGGGGGCAGCGCGACGCTGTCGGCAGCGACGGGTGGAGGCAGCGGGAGGCGCGAGGCGCCGCAACCGAGCAGCACGGCACAGCACAGCGCCGCGCACAGCCGAGCGTGAGAAGCTCCGCGAACCTTCACGATCCACCTCTTGTCGCGGTGGCCTCGCGGTCCACCACGATGTCGGTGACGACCCTGCCCGCGTATGGCGCGCGCGCGCTCGCAGAGAGAGAGACGACCGTGCGCGCGTTGCGCGGGAGGAACTGATGAGCGGCCTCGCGCACGCGCTCGGGGGTCAACGCGCGATGCAACGCCCTCTCCCGGTCGGGCTCATATCGCCCGTCCTCGGTTTCTCGGAAGCGCCGCGACAATCGGATCGCCCGGCTCGAGGGCGTCGAGAGCGCGATCGCCTCCCGGGCGAGCCAGCCGTCGAGCCAACGCGTCCTCTCGGTCTCGTCGTAGAGCCCCTGTCGTGTGACTTCGTCGATCGCCGTGTCGAGCACTCCGAGCGCGTTGGCGGTGCCCCGATCGCGCGGAACCTCGATGTGGACCTCCAACAAGCCGCAGAGATCGGACTCGTCGTCATACGCGACGTACGCCCGGTCCGCGCCCGCCCCGAGGCGTTCTCGGATGCGTCGCCCGAGAGTGCTCGCCAGCGCCCGGAGCGCCGGAGTCCACTCCGAGCCTGCGGACGGGACGTTCCAGAACACCAGCAACACGTCGTTCGGCCGCCGAATGTCGACCAAGATCCGCCGCTCCCCTCGTGTCGCGCGCGGACAGCCCTCGGTGCGCTCCTCGAGCGCCGCGACGCCAGCGGCCCGGAGCGGCGAGAACGCCTCCGAGAGCGCGCGCCGGATGCGCTCGACCTCGAAGCCGCCCGACACGGCGACGGTGAGCCGCTCCGGACGGTAGGCGCTCTGCAGGAACCACTGCACCTCGGAGGCGCCGATGGCCTCGATGTCTCCGCGGTGTTCCACGGCGAGCGCGTAGGGGTGATCGGGAGGGTAGAGCGCCTCGCGCACGAGCGCCGGCGTGACGGTAGAGTTCACGTCTCGGTCGCGCACGCTCCACTCGCGCAGAACGATCGCGCGTTCGTGCTCGACCACGCTCGGATCGACGTCACGCGCGCCGTGCGCGAACCGCTCGGCCTCGAGCCAGATCAGCTCGGGCAGGCGCTCGGAGGGAACGACGTCGTAGTAGTAGGTCCGGTCAGAGGTCGTCACACCGTTGCCGTCGATGCGCCCGAGCGACTCGATCCGTTCGTTCCAGTCCCCGGGCGTGTCGCGGGTGCCCCCGAAGAGGACGTGCTCGGTCACATGGGCCAACCCGGTCCAGCCACGGCGCTGATCTCGCGTCCCGCGGTCCACCGAGACCGTGACGGCGGCGGTGCTGCGACCCGGCATTGGGTCGAGCACGATCTCGACGCCGTTCGCGAGGGTGAAGTGCTCGAGGGAGAAGAGCTCGCGCTCCGCAGCCACGGCGGGGGGCTCCGCACGGCCAGCGCTGGGGGGCGCGTGCGCGTCTTGGGCGGGGTCGTCGGCGCGGACCGAGTGGGGTCCTCCGACCCCGAGAGCGAGGCTGATCCACGCGAGGAGGATCGGGCGGGAACGGGCGTTTCGCAGCATGGCGACCGAGGAAGCAGCGTACATGCCGCAGCGCTCGCGCTGGAAGCGCGTCGTTCCGGAGTGTCTTCGTTCGTGTCCGACGCCCGCATCCACGCCCGATGAGGACCGTCTGCCCCGGCGCGGGTACGGCTGTCTCCTGGTCACGAGTCCTCGTCGAGCTCGTCCCTGGAGCGGGCGCGCCCAGCCTGCCGCCTCACAGAAGAGGCGAGAAGAGACGCGCGGCGCTCTCGCCCAGACGCTCGACGAAGCCCTTGTCCCGGAGCTCGCGGACCTTCACGAGCTCAGCCTTCGCGAGGTCGTGCTCGAAGACGCGGCCGAGCTCACGCGCCGTCGCCTCGTCGTAGATGGCCGCGACGACCTCGAAGTTCAGGCGGAAGCTCCGGTTGTCCATGTTGGCCGTCCCGACGATGGAGATCTCGTCGTCGACGACCATCGTCTTGGCGTGCAGCATGCGCCCCGTGTACTCGTGGACCTGTACCCGCGCCCGCACGAGCTCCGGGTAATACGATCGGGCCGCGAGATCGACGAGCGTGTTGTCGCTCGAGCGAGGCACGAGCACGCGCACGTCCACCCCGCGCAGCCCCGCTGCGACCAGGGCGGCGAGGATGGTCTCGTCGGGCACGAAATACGGCGTCGTGACCCACACGCGCCTCTGTGCCTGCGTGATCGCGCCGAAGAAGAGCTGGTGGATGGCGTAGAGGTCGCGGTCGGGGCCGGAAGACACGACCTGCACGAGCGCGTGACCGTCGCCGTGCGTGACTGGGACGAAGTACTCCGGGCCCGAGGGCGGCACTTTGCCGCTCGCGAAGTACCAGTCTTCGAGAAACACCCGCTGAAGCGCCCGCGTCGCCGGGCCGCGGAAGGACACGTGCGTGTCGCGCCACGCGCGGCCCCCGGAGCTGACGAGCGAGTGATCCCCGGCGACGTTCATCCCGCCCGTGAAGCCGTGCACGCCGTCGACGATGACGATCTTCCGGTGCGTTCGGAAGTTCGCGAGCCTCGGGCGGAAGCCCGAGACGGGATTGAACCAGGCCACGTCGCCGCCGGCCTTGCGCAGCGGCGCGAGCGCGGCGTTCGACAGCGAGTAGGCGCCGATTCCGTCGAGCACGACCCGCACCTCGACGCCGGCCCGGGCCCGATCCTCGAGGGCGGCGAGGATGCGCCGACCGACCGCGTCGTCGCCGAAGATGTAGTACTCGACGTGCACGTGGTGGCTCGCGGCGCGGATGGCGGCCTCGA
>JBKDQC010000407.1:0-4817 GCA_046342295.1 Deltaproteobacteria bacterium
GGTTGGGCGAGCGCTGGTTCGGCCAGGGCTGGTTCGGCCAGCGCGGTGGGCTCGGCCAGCGCGGCGGGCTCGGCCAGCGCGGCGGGCTCGGCCAGCGCGGGCTCTGGTTCGGGCTCGGAAGCGCGTGCGGACTCGGCGAGCACCGCGCGACCGACCGCGCCTGCGAGCTCCTCCGTCGAGCGCGGTGGGCTCGATGGCGCGGTCACGCCGCCCGGCACCGTCCACGTCGTGCGGGGCTCGGGGGGCGGCTGCGAGGGCGAGCCCGCGATGGCGACCGTGCGCTGGACCACGACGACGGGCGTCCTGTCCACGACGGGGGCAGCGTCCACCGCCGGAGGCACACGGACGTGCTCGGCGCTCGGCGTCTCGAGCGGCGTCACCGCGGCCTCGCGCACGATGTCAGGCAGAGTGATCTCGATGTCCTCGACCTCGCGCGTCCTGGGAGCGTCCGCATCTACAAGCGTGCGGCGCGCCTGGTCGAGGTCGCCTCGCGAGCCTGAGTCGGGATGCGACGCTCCGGAGAGTACGGGCGCCTCGAGCCCCTCGCCAAGACGCTCCGCCGCGCGCCGTGGCATCGCGGTCGTGACCCGTCGAGAGCGAGCGTTCTGCTCTGTCGCGTTCTGCTCTGTCTCGGCCTCCCCGATGGTGATCTCCGTGGAGCCGGTGCCCGCGAAGAGCCCCTGAGGCGCAGCTCGGCTGCTGACGTCGGGCGCACGGGGGGGAGGTCGCGAAGGGGAGGGCGGCGCGTCTTCACGGGCGAGGAGCGGCCGCTCCGGGGACAAGCGCGGGGCCTCGAGCGGGTCGTCCGGCAGGAACGCCGGCGAGGGCGCGAGCGATGGCGGGGGGGCGCTCGAGCGCTTCTTTCCGACCCGCGTGTCCTCGGGGGGAAGCGGCGCGGGCTCGGGGTCCATCCCTTGGAAGTCGAGCTCGAGCGGCACGCTGACCCGTGTCGGCTCGGGGAGGAATGCGTCATTCGAGCCGTCGGCCTCTTCGTACCTGGCGGCGTCTGGGGGTGGTGGCGGTGGCGGCAGCGAGGGGCGCGGTGGCGGCGGAGGAGGCGCGGGCGCGAACTCTGGCTCGGCGTCGAGTGAGACCTCGATGGAGGCGAGGGGCGCGCCAACGGCCGGCGGCAGCGGGCGCAGCGGCGTCGGTCGCGTGGGCGGTTGGGGAGGAGGCGCGTTCGACCACCGCGTCGCCGCGGTCGAGGGACGCGGGGGCGGTGCTGGGGGCCGGATGGAGGGCGGCGCGGGAGGTCGAGTCGGCGTCGCGGCCGGCGCAGGACCGGCGGGTCTCACGCTGGCACCCGAGGACGGCGGACCCGGCGGCTGCGCCCCGTGGGCACGCGCCACGTCCACGAAGCTCTGCCTCGGGACGTCGTCGACGGGCACGCGGAGGCCGCGGCGCTTTCGGGCCGAGCGCGGCGAGGCCAGCGATTCGCCCTCGCCCGGGGCGCCCTCGGGAGCGTCGTGATCGCGTGCGTCACTCATGCGCGAACCCCCGGGTCCGGCGCCCGGTACAGCGCCTGTCCCATGCGCACGGACGAGCCCGGAGTGAGACCTGGCACGACGCGCGCCTTGGCCGTGGTGAGCACGATTGAGGTCGAGCCGAGGAGGAAGCGCCCCAGCTCCGCCCCGCGCGTGAGGGTCACGTCCTCGTACCGGACCACGCCCCGCTCCACGTTCCCCTGGTTGCTTCGGATGGATGCGTCGAACGCGAGCTCGATTCCCCCGACGATCATGGCCCCTACGAGAACCGTGACGACCTCGCCATGCAACTCGCTCTGCTGGTGCACGGCGATGCGCTCGTTCTTTGCGAAGAGGTTCGGCACGTGGTCGAGGCCGATGCGATTGACCGGGAACAGCGTCCCGCCGACGTGCCGGGCCTGGGACACGCGACCGCTCACTGGTGCGTGGACGCGGTGGTAGTCGCGCGGTGAGAGGTAGACGACCGCGAATCTTCCTCCGTCGAAGCGGGCCGCGTCCTCGCCCGACCCGAGCAGCTCGCCCACGTCGTACCGGCGGCCCTTCACGAGAAAGGATGAGCCCGGCGCGATGGAGCCCTCGTCCTCCAGCTTCCCGTCTGCCGGGCAGAGGATGGAGCCCGGCTCGGCGTCGAGCGGGCGCGCGCCTGCCCGCAGAGGACGTGAGAAGAACTCGTTGAAGCTGCGGAAACCGCTCCGAGGGACCTCACAGTCGCTCAGGTCGACGCGGTAGGCGCGGACGTACAGGCCGATCGCACGCGCGAGGAGCGCGCGCGGCGGTTCGAGTGACGCCACCCGACCCAGGGCCCGGCTGATCCCCTCACGGGGCAGCCATCGCAGGGTCTCGGCAGCCATCCGGGTGGACGTCATGTCTGCGGTGCGACCGTGGTGAGAGAAGTGGGACGACGAAAGCGCGAGCCGATGCTACCGAAGCCCCAGATCCCAGGTCAAAGCAATCCGACCGGTTCGCGAGGCGTTCTGGCTCACCACGCCGGAGGAGAGCCCGGGCCTCAAGAGATTCGCGAGCGGAGCGCTTCGAGGAACGCGTCGGCCCGTTCGACGCTCGGCGCCAGGAGCCGCACGACGCGGCCTCGCGGCAGCACCAGCTCCACCACAGCCCCGTCGCCTGGACGCTCCGCGAGCCAGGCCGCGAGCGCATCGGCGCCCACGCCGCCGAGCAGGAGGGCTGCGCCGACGGACGCGAGCACGAGCTCGCCGCTGCGCAGGCCGTCGAAGAGAAGCCAGCCGCCCGCGAGCACCCCGAGCGCGAGCGCCGCCGCCCCGGCGTAGAGAACCGCCCGGCCGTGTCGGCGAGCCCGGCTGGCCGCGAGCACGGCGCTCGCTGGCACGCTCGAGGTTCGCTCGTCCGTCGAGACCCCCAGCACGCCGCCGGACTCCTCGATCCGCAGCTCCTTGCCGACCAGCGCGAGGCCGACCCTGCGCTCACGTCCGAGGAGCGCGAGCGAGAGGCGAGCCGCCCCGACGATGAGCGCCCAGCCCGAGATCCAGCGCACGAGCGTCCAGGCGCCGTGGGAGACGTGCGGCCACGCCTGTCCCTCGAGCGTCACGTCCGCGCGGCGCGAGGCGCCGCCGAGGAGGGCGTGCACCGAGGACGCCACCACGGGGTCGAGAGCGCTCTGCGCGTCCAGCCGCTCGAGCAGCCCACGCGCGCCCATGGCGTCGAGGGCGGCGACGAGCGAGCACGCCCGCGCCCGCTCGCGCGGCCGGCGAGCGGTTGCCCCGACGCCCGAGTCGAGCACCGCCTGCGCGATCGCCTCCCCCAGCCTCCGCTGCGTCTCGCCTTCGGTCTCCGTCGCGAGGGCTCCGAGCCAGGCGAAGTCCGTCGCGATCTCGAGCCAGACCGCGTGGCGCACCGCGCGCTCTGTCAACGCGGCGGCGTTGCCTTCGTCGCGGCGCAGCGCGTCTTCGAGCCCCAGCACGGCCAGGCTCGTCACGACGCGTCGCTCGCGGTCCGTCTCGGGCCCTCGCTCGAGGAGATCGAGCAGGTTGCACAAGCTGCTCGCCGAGGCCTCGCGATCGACGCCGAGGTCGACCGCCCGGCGCTTGACGTGCTCGCGACCCACGAACTGCGTTCGCCCCTCGGCCTGCCGCCCGAGGACGTCCAGGGCGAGCGCGCCGAGGGGGCCGCGGTGCGGGTGCGCCCGCAGCTCGGCCAGCAGAGGGTCCTGTCGGATCGTCGGTGCGATGCGGGCGTCGTCGGGCGGAGCGGAGGCGGCCATCGGCGGCCGAGGTATAGCAGCGGCGTCCCGCTCGTCGTGCGCTCACGCCTCGGCCGACACCTGCGCCGCAGCCTCTCGCGGCTCGCTTCTGGCCGCGGAGGTCGGCTCGTCCGAGAATCCCGCCGCCTGGAGCTGGAAGAGCCTCGCGTAGTGGCCCTTCCTGGCCATGAGCTCCTCGTGGGTTCCCGACTCGAGGACGCGCCCGCGGTCGAGCACGAGGATGTGGTCGGCGATTCGCACCGACCCGAAGCGGTGCGAGATGAGCAGCACGCTCTGCTTGCCTCGGATCTGCCGGACGTGCTCGAGGATGCCCTGCTCCGCGTCCGGGTCGAGCGCGGCCGTCGGCTCGTCGAGGACCACGATCTGATCCTCCTCGCGCATGAAGGCGCGCGAGAGCGCGACCTTCTGCCACTGCCCGCCCGAGAGCTCGGTCCCGCCCCGGAACCACTTGCCGAGCGGCGCGTGGTAGCCGTTCGGCATTCCGGCGATGAACTCGTGGGCGAGGCCTCGCTTGCCTGCGCGCTCCCAGCGCTCCTCGTCCATCCACGCGTCCACGTCCCCGGCGCCGATGTTCTCTCCCGCGCTCATCTTGAAGCGCGCGAAGTCCTGGAAGACGAGCGCGAAGCGCAACCGCAACGCGTCGATGTCCCACTCGCGGATGTCGAGTCCGTCGAGGAGGATGCGCCCCTCGCGCGGCTCGTAGAGGCGGGTGATCAGCTTGAGCAAGGTGGTCTTGCCCGATCCGTTCTGCCCTACGAGCGCGACCATCTGACCCGGCCGGATCTGGAAGCTCACGTCCTCGAGCGCGGGCCGCGGCGCGTCCGCATAGGTGAAGGACACGTTCTCGAGCACGAGCCCCGCCTCGGGGTCGGGCCCTTCTTCCGCCGTCCCGGTGTACTCGGCGATCGCGAGGCTCAGGAACGATTGGAGGTCTCGCAGGTAGAGCTGATCGTCCAGCATCAGACCGAGCGCCGCGAGGCCGCTCGTGACGCCGCCCTGCGCCTGCCGGAAGATGGCGACGTACATCGTCATCTCGCCGAGGCTCAGGTGCTCGTTCACGGCCCGGTGAACGATCCAGGCGTAGGCCGCGTAGAACG
>JBKDQC010000408.1:0-12318 GCA_046342295.1 Deltaproteobacteria bacterium
GACTCATGCTCTGACGTTTCTTGCCGGAGGGTCTGGCCGCAGCCCCTCCCTCTCGCCGAGTGAATCG
The DNA here is from genome assembly GCA_046342295.1 of Deltaproteobacteria bacterium. Classification (GTDB taxonomy): domain Bacteria; phylum Myxococcota_A; class Polyangia; order Polyangiales; family Sandaracinaceae; genus JAFLCL01. The sequence continues at coordinate 68 of JBKDQC010000408.1, forward strand.
GCGAGAGCCTCCCTCCCGCCGATTCGAGCCCGTGGCACCCGCATCGATCCATCCGAGTGCCACGTGCTCTCAGCCCCGCGCTCCTCGACCGCGGGAGCTGGCCCGGGGGCACGGTGCCGGCGCTTTCAGGTGGCGGTCTCGATGCGGATCGCGCGGGGAGTCTCGGTGATGCCCGAGAGCATCTGCACTTCTCGGAGGGCTGCGCGCAGCGCGTCGTCGCGCGTCGGGTGCGTGAGCACGACGACCTGCACCGGCGCGCGCGGTCCGGCGGCGCGTGCCTCCTGGATCATCTGGTGGATCGCGATGTCGAAGGCCCCGAGCACGCTCGCGATCTTCGCGATGACGTTGGGTCGGTCCATCACGGAGAAGCGAAGGTAGTACGGCGAGACGTGCATGCCCGCGGGCTGCACCTCGCGACGCAGCAGCAGCTCCGAGGGCACGGTGCGCTGGGGCACGCGCCCGCGCGAGCCGCGCAGGATGTTGCGGCCGACGTCGACGATGTCCGACACGACGCTCATCGCGGTGGGCATGGCCCCGGCGCCGTAGCCGGAAAGGAGCGAGGGGCCGAGCATCGCGCCCTCGAGGTACACCGCGTTGAGCGCCCCGTGGATCGAGGCCAGGACGCTCGCTCGGGGCACGAGCGCTGGATGCACGCGGAGGTCGAGCATTCCGACCGGAAGCGCGCGCGCGGTCGCGAGCAGCTTGATGACGTAGCCGAAGCGCTCGGCCATCTTCATGTCCGTCGCGGTGATGTGCTCGATGCCTTCGGTCGTGACCTGGGAGGGCAGGAGCTTGGCGCCGAACGCGAGCGTCGCGAGGATGGTCAGCTTGTGGGTCGCGTCGCCGCCGTTGACGTCGAGCGAAGGGTCCGCCTCCGCGTAACCGGCCTCCTGCGCGGCAGCGAGGGCGACGGCGTAGTCGATCTTTTCGTTCTGCATCCGCGAGAGGATGTAGTTGCTCGTACCGTTGACGATCCCGCGCACGGCCACGACCGAGTCGGCGACGAGCGCCTCACGAAGCACGCGGATCACGGGGATCCCGCCGCACACCGCGGCCTCGAAGTAGAGGTCGGCCCCGCGCTCCTCGGCGAGCTCGAAGAGCGCGTGACCCTCCTCGGCGAGGAGGAACTTGTTCGCGGTCACGACGCTCTTGCCGCGCTCGAGCGCCGTGCGAACGAAACGCCCCGCTGGCTCGAGGCCGCCGACGACCTCGACGACGACGTCGATGTCGGGGTCGCCGAGGACGGTCTCGGGATCGAACGACAAGAGCGCCTCGGAGACGTGCTCGTCCCGCGCCTTGCCCTCGGTCTTGGCGACGACGCGGCGGACCTCGATCGGAGCGCCGAGCCTCCGCTCGAGACTGCCCGCATGCTCGCGGAGCAAGCGGAGGATGCCCTGCCCGACGACACCACAGCCGAGGAGCCCGATCCGGATCGCGCGCATGCGGCGGGTCCTACCACGAGCGGGCGTTCGAGCCCGAGCCCCGTCGGCGCGGGCACGTTACGATGGCGTGAGCGATGTCCGTCGGCCTCTTCCTCGCGTGGGTGATCGTGCTCGCGCTCGCGCTCGCCTCGTACGCGTGGCTCGCGGTCGCGGTGCTCGGCGCCAGCACGATCGCGCGAGACTGGAAGTGGTCGGTCCTCTTGCCTCCGGTCGCGGTGGTCGTGGGGTGGCGCGCGGGCGGATGGCCGCGGGCCGCGGCCCTGACCTTCGGGCTGCTGGCGACGAGCTATGCGGCCCTGCGCATTCTCGCTTGAGGCGCGGGACAATCCCCCTCACCGCTGGCGGAGGAGCGCGTTGACAGGAGTGGGCTCGCTTTCCACTATCGAACCGCGGTCGCGGGACCGCAGAACTCGCGGAGGCCTCGAGATGCCCAGCAAGAAGATCGCCCAGGTGAACGACCTCAACTTCGAGTCCGAGGTGGTGCAGTCGGAGGTTCCCGTTCTGGTGGACTTCACGGGCAAGTACTGCGGCCCCTGCAAGCAGATCGAGCCCTTCATCGAGCAGCTCGCGTCGGAGTACGCGGGGCGCGTGAAGGTGGTGCAGGTCGACGTGGAGGATGGTCCGAACGCGGCGGCCAAGGCCGGCGTGAAGAACATCCCGACGCTGATCATGTACAAGGCCGGCGAGGCGGTCGCGACACAGAAGGGCGCTGCGCCCAAGACGATCCTGAAGCAGCTGATCGAGCGCGGGCTCTGAACTGGCCCGAGGGACCGGGCGGCCTTTGTCCGCGAAGCGGTGCCGCCACTCGCTCCGATCGCTGACGCGAAGGGTCGTGACGGGCCCGAGCCCCGCTTGCTCGCCTCGAGCGCCGTCGGGCGGCGATCGAACTGACGCACGCATCAGCCCGTGCGAGGCGGCGAGCTTTGGTATCCTCGACGTCCCCATGGAGTCGGACTCCACGCAGATCACAGGATCGCCGGCGGGCCTGAAGGCTCCCCGGTCGGGGCACGTCCTCGGCGAGCGCTTCGAGATCACCCAGCTCGTCGAGAGCGATGCGCTCGCGCTCACGTACCGCGGTCTCGACCAGGAGACCGACGAGGCCGTGCTCGTGCGAATGACGGCGCCGGGTCGGCTCACCGAGCGAGAGGCGAGGCGCATGCACGAGCGGCTCCTCACCCTGGCCGGCGCGCGAGGCGAGGTGGCCAGCAGTTCGCTGTGGCCGAGGGTCCTCGACGCGGACCGGGAGGGCGCGCTCGTGAGCCTCGTCGAGCCGTGGCCGAAGGGGATTTCCTTCCGGGCGGTGCTGGAGGCTCGACGCAGCAAGAACCTTCGCTTCGGCGCGGCCGAGCTGCTGCCCTTCGTCGGTCGCATCGCCGCCGCGCTCGACGCCATGCCCGACCGCGGGCCTCTCGCGAGCTTTCACCACGGCGACCTCCGCGCGGAGCGCATCTTCGTGCATGCGGACGGCCTGTCGCTCACGGGAGGCTTCCTGCTCTCGGCGCTCCCGGGCGACGTCGTCTCCGAAGCGCTCGCCGAAGACATCGCCCTGCGACGATCCCTGCCGCCCGAGTTCGCCGATGGTCTCGCGGGGCGACCGGCCGATCGCCACGCGGTCGCTGCGCTCGCGTGGGAAGCGCTCGAGGGAACGCCGCCCCCGCCCTCACCGCGGCCCTCCGACGCGCGCGCCGAGCCGGCCCTCGCCGCGGTGCTCGCCCGCTATCTCGATCCCGATCCGGCCGCGCGACCAGCGACCCTCCGCGGTCTCGTCGAGGCGCTGGCGGCGCGCGCCTCGCTGCCCGTGCCGGAGCACGAGGACCGGCTGGTTCTCATCCCGGGCAAAGCGAGCACGACACCGGAGCCGACGACGGCGACTGGAAGCTACGCGCTGTCGGACAGCGCGCTGATCCCTCTCGAAGGGGGCACGGGTCCGGTGCCCTCGGAGCAGAGCACGGAGCCAATCCTTCTCGAGGGGGCCTCGTCTTCTCCGAGGATGTCGGAGACGGGCACCTTCCAGCTCGATGGCGACGAGCTCTTGCCCCTGTCGGCCAAAGATCCCCGAACCGCGCCCGACCTCCACGAGGATGCTCCCACCGAGCGGCCCGAGCGCCAGGCCGACGATGCGCGGGCTTCGCGGCTCCAGGGCGCCTTGGCGCAACCTCGACTCCCCGGGAGCCAGGCCTCGCCACACACGGGGCCAACCGCGCCGCGCACGGGGCCAGCCGCGCCACGACCGCGCGAGCAACCACCGAGCGAGCCACGACCGATCCCGACGCGAGCCCGAGCACCGGAGCCGAAGCGACCCCACCGCACGACGAAGCCGCTCGGCGAGCTCGCAGCGCCTGCCTCGAGCCCGACCCCCGCCCTGCGCGGCGCCGACCGGACGGAAGAGCTCGCGGCGCAGGACCTCGCGCTCCTCGAGCCCAGCGACGCGGCACCACGCGTCGCGGAGGCGCGGGCGCCCTGGCAACACCAGCCGCTGCCTCGGAGCGCTGCCCCGCTGCCCGGCCTGCAGTCCCCTCCAGCCGGGTCCGCGCCAATGCCCTCCACCCCGAGCGCGGCCGCGGGCGGCGCGAGCGGGCTCTCGCTGATCGTCGCTGCGGTGGCGCTGGCGTTCGTGATCCTCGGCGCCGCCTTCTGGTACCGAGCGCGCGCCGCGCAGCTGCGACACGAGGAGGAGATCGAGCAGCGCCTCCAAGACCTTCGCCGCTGACGCGTTGAAGAAAGTGCCCCCATCCGGCAGTCTGGGCTCGGGCGCCGTCACGCGGTGTCGTCCCCCCGGAGCACTCCATGCGCTCTTCTCGCGGCCTCTCGATCTGCGCTCTCTGCTTCGCGCTCGCGGCGAGCGTCCCCCCGCACCGGGCGCTCACCCAAGACACGTCTCCCGCGCCTCCGGCGCGGACCGAGGCGGAGCTGAGGCCGCTGCTCCAGGGCGCCTGGTACCTCGTGCAGCCGGAGGCGACCGCACGCTCGCGGATCGACCAAGGCATCGAGCGCGCCGTGAGCGAGATGAACTACTTCCTCCAGGGCGTCGCACGGGACCAGATGCGCTCGAACACGCCCCTCAACCGACGCATCGATCTCGGCTTCGAAGGGACCCAGTCGATCACCGTCACCTTCGACCAGCGCTTCACCTACACGACACGGCCGGGCGCTCCGCAGGCCTTCGATCTCCCGGATGGGAGCTCGGTCAACGTGCGGCAGTACTTCCGTGACGATCACTTCGAGCAGTACTTCGAGGCCAGCCTCGGCCGCCGCTGGAGTGTGTACAGGCTCTCACCCGACGGTCAGACGATGAGCGTGAGCGCCACGCAGCAAGGCCCGATGATGCCGGTGCCCATGCATTTCACCCTGGATTATCGCCAGCGCCGCTGAGCCCGGGGAGAGCCCGCCACGCGGTTGCATCGAGTGACCGCGCTTTGGCCTACAGTGCCTCGGTGACCGATGCGCTCCTTCACAGCTATGCGACCTGGGCGGAGATCGGCCTGGCGCTGATCACGTTCGTCTCGCTGTTCTTCATCACGGCGCCCTACGGTCGACACGGCCGCAGCGGCTGGGGCCCGGAGATCTCTCAGCGCCTCGCGTGGGTGCTGATGGAGCTGCCGGCCGTCGCGCTCTGGGCAGGCCTCTACGCGATCGGCACCCACGCGTGGGAGGCCGCGCCCCTCGCGTTGTTGCTGCTCTGGCAGATGCATTACGTGAACCGGACCTTCGTGTTCCCGTTCCGGATCCGCGCGGAGGGCAAGACCACCCCCGTCTCGATCGTGCTCACCGCCATCGCGTTCAACTCGCTCAATGCGTACGTGAACGCGCGCTGGGTCTCCGAGCACGGCAGCTACCCCACGGGCTGGCTCCACGACCCGCGATTCCTCGTCGGTGCGTGCTTGTTCGCCGTGGGCTTCGCCATCAACCAGCACGCCGACTGGGTGCTGATGAACCTGCGGAAGCCGGGAGAGACGGGCTACAAGATCCCGCGCGGAGGGCTCTACGAGCACATCAGCTGTCCGAACTACTTCGGCGAGATCCTCGAGTGGACCGGCTGGGCCATCGCGACCTGGTCGCTCGCCGGCCTGGCCTTCGCGCTCTACACGTTCGCGAACCTCGCCCCCCGCGCGCGCGACCACCACCGCTGGTACCAGTCGAAGTTCAGCGACTACCCGAAGAACCGCCGCGCCCTCCTCCCCTTCCTCTGGTGAGAGGTGTCAGCGCTCCGGGTCGAGGACACATGCCCGGGGTCGATGAAGCGAGCCGGGGTAAGTCTCTCCGAAGCGTCGTTCGGCGAGCGTCGCCCGCCCCGTCTCACCAGCCTCGCAGAGCGCCTGGACCGCGAGCGCGTCGCGCTCCTCCGCGAGCACGCCTCCTGGGTGCGCGCGCTCGTGCTCACCGAGACGGAGCAGCGCATCCGCGGCGCGCCCGTCTCGAAGGGCGCGTCGTGCCCGGTCGAGCAGGGCGATTTCATCGCTCACGGGGTCGACCGGCGGACTCTGCACCGCGCGCGAAGGAAAGGCTCCACGCGGACGCGGCGCTGGGTCGTCCGTGCGGATGGATCGGCCGGTCGGGGTGTCGGCCACCGACGAGTCCGTCGGCGCTTCGGCGTCCGAAGGAGCCTCGATGCCTGACTCGGTAGCGGTAACCCGCGCCGGCTCCGGAGCCGGCACCGAGGCTTCATGCGACGATGCCGCTCCAGGCGGCTCCGAGGAGGTACGCCCCGGGCTCGGAGAGCTCGAGGCTCGGTGAAGCGTGAACGAGACTGCGCCGACGACGCCTGCAACGAGAACGAGCGCAGAAACCTTGCCTCCGAAGGTCGCAGCCAAACCCGTGCCCATGCTCGACGCCGTCGCCGCCGAGGCCACCGAAGTACCTGCCCCGGCTACGCCCACCGCACCGACCGCTCCGAGGAGGCGCGCGCGCATGCGGGCGCGGTGGGATGCGCTCGGCGTCATCCCGGAACGTGCGCGTTCGAGTAACTCCTTTTGGCGCGCGTCCTTCATCGCCGCCTCCACGCGTCTTTGGCGCGTAAGCGCTGGACGCCGCGCTCGTACTCCTTGCGTGCGAGGCGCAGCCGCGAATACGCGGTGTTCACGTTGATCGAGAGGGACTCCGCGACCTCTGCCATTTCGAGGCCCTCGATCTCCGCAAGAACGAAGACGACTCGCTGCTCCTCCGGCATCGCATCGAGGATCTCTCCGAGGAGCCGGACCGCTTCGCGCTCGAGCGCGACCTCGTCGGGGCTCTTGCCCTGCGGATCGATGAACGCGTCGTCTTCGAAGGCCTCGGACGCCCTCACCCTGGCATGGTCTCTCCGATGGCCGCGAACGACATTGAGGACGATGCGCGCGATCCAGGTACGCAGCTGAGCTCGCCCCTCAAACTCGCCGAGCTTGCGGTGCACGACGAGGAAGACGTCCTGCACCACGTCGTCCACTGCGGCCACCGGAACACCGAGGCCACGCGCCATGCGCGCGACGAACGCCACGTGCGCGTCGTAGATGTCGCCGATGCTGGCAGGCGTGAACACCTGCGGCGGAGAGTCCTCGAGAGCGAGGGCGGGTAGAGCCACGGCCAAAGAGTGCGCTGCGGGGGGCGCCGTCATCACCACTTTCCTCCCCTCACCCGAAGAAGATCGCCGCGCCGAGGGCGACGCTGCCCCCGACCTCGAGCGGGCGAAAGACCGTGTCGGCGAGGGAGAAGTAGAAGGACAACCGCGCGAGGGGCACGAAGACCTCCGCGGACACGAACGCTCCGAAGTGGACCGACGGCCCGAGGAGATCCCGCCAGCGCCACCGGCCCTCGAGCCCGCCCCCGAGGTCGATCCACCCCTGTGCAGCGAGAAGCGGCCGCGCCACCCCGAAACCGCGCCCGGTCATCACGCCGGCGCTCGCGCGAACGGACGGAACGACCTGGAGCCCCCCGACGATACGCAACGGCAAGCCCGCGCGAACCAGCGCCGTGTAGAGAGCGAACGTTCCCCCGATTCCCGGGGACTGGGAAGCGGAGACCTCGGAAGACCACCCAAGGCCCACGCTCAGCTCTACGGCCTCGACACGTGCGCCCACTTCGAGCTGGGCCCCCGGCGAGGGCTCGGGAAGCGCCCCAAAGCCTAGGGACGCTCCGAGGCGCACGTGAAATCCGAGACCGCTTTGTGGCTCCTCGTGGGTCGGCGCGCGCTGGACATGCCCGCTCGCCTGCGGCGTGGGCTCGGCTGGGGCCGATTCGCTCGGGCCTGACTCGATCGGGGCTGACCCGGTCGGCGCTACTTCCCTCGGGGCTTCTTCCGGGGCTGTCTCGTGTGGGTTGGTCTCGCTCGCCTCGCTCCGGACTGCCGCGCTCGGGGCTGCCGCGCTCGGGGCTGCCGCGCCTGGGGCCGTTGCGCTCGCGTCGCTCGGAGCTGTGTCGGTCGTTTCTCCCATCGAGCTCACCTCGGGGTCCGAGGGAAGCGAGGCGTCGTCGGACGGCGGACGATCACCGGGCGCCTCACGAGACAACGTGGCAGGGTCGGCCGCGATCGCGACGACGAGCACGCTCGCTTCGACGAGAACCGTGCAGTCCATCCCTCGGAGCTCCCGCGTCGCGATGGCGCCGCTGCGGTCGAGGCGGATCACGGCTGCGAGCCCCTCCCCACGGCGCAACACGTGAACCGACGCCTCCATGCGCTCTGGCGAGGGGCTACCCACGAGGTAGGCGTCGAGGCGGGCGCCGAAATCCGCCGGGGTCGGGCAGCTCTCGCGGAGCTCCGGTGCGATCTCGACGGTCAAGGCGACGCGTCGAGGAGAGGGAGACACCTGACCCGCCGCAGCCAATGACCACGCCAGCAATGCCGCGAACAGCACGCCCGCCAGCGAGCGCGCCCGAAGCGTACCAGACGTCATGCGCGGCCGAGGTTGGCGCAACTCCCACGACGACGCACGTCCGCGCCGGCGAATAGGTTGATGACCCGCCGCGCCCCGTGGCACTGCCTCCATGAACCCTCCACGACGAGGTCGCCGTGTCTCCTCGCCACACTCTGACCCTGACTTCCTGCCTCATCCTGTGGGGCTGTTCGGCTGGCTCCGCCTCCTCGATGACGATCCTCGCCGAGGTCGGGCCATCCATCCTCACGACAGACGGCAGGGTTCCTCAGTGCGACTATGACCCAGAAAGTCCGCGGATCGTGCCGCGTGCAGCGATGGAGCTCGGCGCGGCGTACCGCACGCACCTTCTCGTGCACTACGCCAGCCGGGTCACCATCACCGACGCGGTCGTTCAGCTGGTGGACGCCACAGGCGCAGCCATCAGCCCTTTCACTGGCCAAGTCGGGTCGGACGAGGATCCCGCTTCGGCCTACCGCGCGCTTGCGGGCAGCGTGATCAATCCACCTGCCGATGCACTCCCTGGCACCGGCGTCGTGCTCGTCGATGTGGTGCCCGCATGGGTGTCGCGGGCGCTCCAGGAGGCGACGCTTCTGGGCGACATGGAGCAGGCGGATGGCTTGACGGCGCTCGTCACGCTCGTCGGTCGCCATCCCGGGGGACGACGCGAGGAATCCGAGCCCTACGCCCTGCCCATCGACTTCTGCGGGCGTGGTTCGACACCGGACTGGTCACGCGCCTGCTGGGAGTCTCAGACGCGCACGAACTGTCCCTGGTGAGACACGGTGACAGGCCCCCACGACGAGGTCTCCATGCTCTTGCGTACTTCCCTGGTTTTGCTCGCCGGCTTGTCGCTCGCGGGGTGTGTCGGACAGATCGGCGACGCTGACGTCGTCGTGCTCGCCGTACTCGCCCCAGACGACGAGTGCGGCTACTCCGCCGACCTCGAGCGGGTCGTGTTCCGCCCAACCCTCGCGGGGCGGACCTACGTGGCCCACCTCTTGGTCGCCTCGGAGCGCCAGGTCACCTTCACCGGCGCAGACATCACGGTGCTCGATGGCTATCTCGGCCGCCCCGTCGAGGTGATCGATGCGTCCGGTAACCCTTTGCTTCTGCAAGAAATCTCGACGCGCGCGGGAGGCACGGTGCAACCTGGGGCGGACGGGCGACCCGGGGAGGGCGTCATCCGAGTGGACGTGATCCCCGAAGAGGTTGGCGAAGCGCTGCTGACTCCCTGTGTGGAGGACCGCGCCTGCAACCCGGACTATCCGTACCCCGATGAGTACCTCGATGACTACCTCGAGCTGATTCCGATCAGCCTCACGCTGCGGGGCCGCGCGGGTGGACAGGACGTCCGGTCCGAGCCTTTCGTGATGCTCATCGAGCGCGGAGCGCGCGGGAGCTCCTGCACTCCTGAGCAGTTCTGAGGTGAAGCGACGCTCACCCCACGTCGCCGCGTTCCTGTCGGGTGCAGAGCACACCGCGTGAGCTTCGGTGCAAGATCTCCACGGTGAGCATGACGGGGCGCCGTCGGATCTGGGCAGAGCTGCGCCCGACAGTTTGGCGTGCGGGGCGCGGCGCATCGCGGGCGTCCGTCGCCCGCGATGGCAGGCCGCGAGATGTCCGGGTGATCCCGGCTCGGGTGGGCGGCGAGGGCGTGCTCCGCGCGGGGTCGGAGCGCCGGAGTCCGGCGGGTTGCCGCAGGATCTCCATGCTCTCGCGGGACCCATGACCATGTCGCGTAAGGCCCGGTCCGTCGTGGTCCACGGATTGCGTCGTGGCCGTCCATGAAGATCGCGTGGATCGGCGGGATCACTCGAAACGAGGGGCTCTACGAGTCCGAGGCAGCCGCGCACGGACACGTGCTCGAGCATCACGACGGTCGCGTCGGCGGCGGCGGGGCGCAGCGGCTACGCACGGCGATCGAGCGGGCCGACCTCATGATCGCGATCACGGACGTGAACAGCCACGGTGCGGTGAAGACGGCGCGCTCGCTCTCTCGCGAGCTCGGCCGTCCGTTCGTGCTCGTCAAGACGGGCGGCATGGCGCACTTCCGGAGCCTCATGGCGAGCCTCGCGGCACCGGCGACGGCGGCGTAGAGCCCCGATCGACTCGCGGAGCCCGAGGGCCTACGCTCGCGGCGTCATCACGCCGTGGAGGCCTCGTGGATACGCGCTTCGTTCTTCTCCCGCTCGCGCTCTCGGTGGTCTCGTGGCTCGGCTGCGAGTGCGGCGAGACACGGCTGATGCGGGGCCCGAGAACCGACACGGGAGGCGCCGGAGATCTCGACGCCTTCGTCGCTGGCGGCGGCGAGGACGCGCCGTTCCCCGACAGCGGCAACCTGGAACGGCCGGATGCGCCCGAGCCCGACACGGGCTGCGAGGCCACGACGCCCGTGGAGAACGAGATCGTCGGCGACCCGCCCGACATGCTCATCGTGATGGACGTCTCGGGCTCGATGTGCACGCCGCTCATCGACACGTTCCCGCCGTCGATGACGACGAAGATGCAGATCATGAAGGGCTCGCTCGGCCGCCTCGTGACGACCTGGGAGAGCCGCATCCACTTCGGGATGATGCTATTTCCCGGGGCGGGGGCGTGCGGAGCCGGGACCGTCACGAATCCGGTCGCACCTCGCAACGCGACGGCCATCTCAGGACGCCTGCGCGCGATCCGAGACGACTTCTTCGGCTGCGCGACGGCGAATACCGGCGCGACGCCGACCCACATCTCGCTCGACGCCGCGCGCACGTACTTCGGGACGATCCCGGTGAACCCGATCGGTCAGTACGTGCTCCTCGCGACGGACGGGCTCCCGAACTGCGGCGCCGAGCAGCCCGACGGCAGCACCGCCGAGACGATCGACGAGACCGTCGCGGCGATCGAGGCGCTCGAGGCCGCGGGCATCCGCACGTACGTGCTCGGCTTCGGCTCCGGCCTCGACGGCGGAGGTCCTGCGCTCATGCGCATGGCCTCCGCAGGCGGGACGGGTCGCCCGTACAACGCGCGCTCGGCGGCGGAGCTGGACCGCGCCCTCGAGACGATCGCGGCAGAGGTCATTCCGCCGAGCTGCACGATCATGCTCGAGGGGGCGGCCCGCGACCCGGCGCTGTTCCAGGTCCGCTTCGACGGAGGTCCGCTCATCCCGCGCGACATGTCGCGACGCCGAGGCTGGGACTACGAGGCCGGCTCCAACACCATCACGTTCTACGGTGCCGAATGCACCGAGATCCAGAGCGGGACTGTCGTCGACGTGCAGGTCGACTTCGGCTGCCCGGGCCCGCTGATCTGACGGGCTGGCGGTGGCGTTTCGACTGGCCACCTACGCGGCTGTTCGAGTGGCCGCCCGGGCGCCAGCGGCCCGGTTTTCCATGACGTTCCGGTGCTCCGATGGCGGCATGCGGGCTGCAACCGCAGTGGCCATGCGCCCTTCTTTCCCCGCGGTCGCCGCGTCCTGCCTGCTCACGCTCGCTGGCTGTGCGCAGGAGCCTGCCCTCGATCCGGAATCGATCGACGGGCTCGATGCCGTCGAGGACGGCGAGGTCGTCGAGGACGGCAAGGCCGACGATTTTCTCAGCGCGACGGCGCGCGAATTCGTGGTGAGCGGGACCACGGGCGTCACGCTCGAGCCCGAGTGGCAGCGTCGCACGGAGACCGAACGCCTCGCGCGGGTCCGGGAGTTGGTGTCTCTCAAGCAGGTCGCGATCAGCTGGTTTCTGAACCTCTACCTCGTCGACAAGGAGCGCGAGGACGCGAACGCGGGCTGGGGGGGCTTCGGAGCGATGGCGAAGAACGGCGATCTCGAGAGCGCGAACATCCGGCGCATGGGCACGACGCTCACCTACGAGTTCGACTTCGCGCAGGTGATCGCGGGACGCGTGGACCTGATGTCGCGGCTGCCGACGATGCAAGGCTCCGCGCTGCCCGACGGCACGCGCACGCGCACCTTCGTGCTGCAGATGGG
>JBKDQC010000409.1:0-5618 GCA_046342295.1 Deltaproteobacteria bacterium
GCCGCTGATCGCGGTGAGACGAAGTCCACTGAGCTGGGCCGCGCGCAGGTCGGAGGCAGGGGATCCGCCCGAGCGCGCGCTTCCTCGTCGGCTCGCTGCTCATCGCGCGCTTCTTCGGCGCGGTCACGCCGGGGGGCCACCGCGGCTACGGCGGCTAGCGCATCAACGACGTCGGCCGCCACACGGAGCGTCGCCCGACGCCCCCTCGACACGGCGGCGGGTCTGGTCGACGATGTGTGCCGCGTGGCGAGTAAGTACAAGTACAACCAGAACGCGGGCGCGCTCCAAGAGGCGATGCCCTCACAAGAGCGCGCGCGGGTCGTCCGGCCGCCGAGCGAAGACGAGGGCGACCCGTACGCCGGCCGCGCGTCGGTCGCGTCGATGGCCGCGATGGCGTCCCCGCCCGCGCCAGAGCCCCCGCGGCGCGCCGCCCCGCTCGTCCCGCCCGCCGGCCGCGCCGGCGTCGATCGCACCCAGCGCCTCGGGAGGTCTGGCTTGTTCACGTACACCGTCGAGGAGGGCCGGCGGGTCCTCGCCATCCACAAGAGCGGCCGCATGCGCGTCGTCGAGGGCCCGGCCCGGGTCTGGCGCTGGGGTCACCGCTTCATGCCGATGGTGCACCACGTGGCGCACCCCGGTGAGTTCTTGATCGTGCGCTACCGCGACGGTCGGCAGGAGCACCGGGTGGGTCCGGCCCACGTGTGGCTCGACCCGCGCGAGCACCTCGAGGTCGAGCGCGAGGACGCGCTCCAGATCGCCTCCAAGGAGGCGGTCGTCGTGTACTCCGAGGCCGACGGCGCGGTGTCGCGCCGCGTGGTGCACGGGCCGGCCTCGTTCGTGCCGCGCCCGGGTGAGTGGCTCCACACCTTCTCGTGGCACGGCTCCGACGGCGGGAGCCGCGGCTACCAGAAGGTCCCGAAGGGCCTCGTCTTCCAGAAGCTCTGGATGATGCCCGACCAGATGTACCACGACGTCCCCGACGTGCGGACCTCGGACGACGCCGTCCTCACCATCCGGCTGATGATCTTCTTCGAGCTCGTGGACATCGAGCGCATGTTGGCCACGACCCACGATCCCATCGGTGACTTCGTGAACGCCGCCACGAGCGACCTGGTGGAGCTCATCGGCCGCCAGGACTTCGACACCTTCAAGGCCAACGTCGACCGCCTGAACGACCTGGCCGTGTACCGGCAGCTCACCGAGCGCGCGGGCCAGTGTGGGTATCGCATCGGCAAGGTCGTGTTCCGCGGCTACGGCGCGCCGCCCTCGCTCCAGCAGATGCACGACCAGGCCATCGAGTCGCGGACGCGCCTCAAGCTCGAGCGCGCGACCGAGCAGCAAGCGCAGGAGCTCGAGGACTTCCGGCTCGAGCGCACGTTGGCGCGCGCAGGCAAGCAGCGCGCCGACCGCTCGGCGGAGGTCGACCAGGAGCTCGAGGTGGGTCGCCGCCGCCACGAGGCCGAGCTCGAGTCGGAGCGCGCGCGGCAGCTGCTGGCCCGCGAGCAGCGCGCGCTCGACGCGACGCTCGAGGCCGAGCGCCAGCGCACGCGCGACGCCGCCCAGCGCGACCACCTGGCGGGGCTGGCCGCGCTCGGCGTGAGCTTGGATGGGTTCTTGACCCAGGGCCGCGCGGATCAGGTGCTCGAGCTCCGCGGCGGCGGCACGCCGCACGTCCACCTGGAGCCGCGCCGACCCGGGTGAGTCTGGCCGCCCCGCCCTGCCCGGAACCCACCGATGGGTGGGCCGAAGGTCGCTAACCCACCGCCTGGAGCCGCGCCGCGAGCGCCTCTTGCACCGCGCGGAGCTCCCCCGGCACCCGCGCGGCGTCGGCCTCGTCGAGGAAGGCGAGCCCGCAGGCCGGCGTGACCCACCCGCGCGCGAGCACGTGCTGGAGGGCCGCGGCGCGCGCGGGGAAGTGGGACTCGATCACGCGGACCCCCGCGAACAACCCATCGACGAGCGCCTGGGGATCGAGCGGACCCGCTCTCGAGCCAAGGCACGAATCCGTATTCGTACGTGATGCACCGCCCCCCGAACGCGTGGGATCCAACGGGGTTCATCACGGAATCCGAGTGCTTCGCGGGTGGTCGAGCGTGCATCGAGGAGGGGTACATTCCTGAACCGGACTTCGTCGAGCCTCTATCCGGCTAAGAGGCGAGAGCTCATCGAGCGTCGAGCAAGAAGTCCCACGTCGCGGCGTTGGAGCGTCCGGCTGCGCCGAGCGCACACGCTGGGCCCCACTGACGCACGACCACGGTGGAGTGGGCCGCCAGGCCCGTGCACGCATCCGTCGGGATGTGCACGCGTCGGCACGATGGTGCGTAGCCGCCCGCCGAGTCGTGCGTGCACGTCACGTCCGGCACGCCGATCGAGCGCCAATTGTCCGTCACCTGGCTCACGACCTGGATGGTGTCGTCGTCGTGGATGAAGCCCAGGACGAGGCGTGTGCGCGGCGGCGAGGTCTCGAGCGCCGCGATCCACGGCACCGCCGTGCTCGTGGGCGTTCGGTCGCCGAGCCGGTTGGAGGGGCCCGCGAGCAGCACGACGCGCTCTGCGGCCTCCTCCCGACCGAGGTAGAGCGCATGTCCGCTGCCCTGCGAGTGGCCCGAGAGCGCGACCTGCGTCCAGTCGTCGGCCGCGAGGCGATCGCGGATGTCCGGCCACGGCGCCCCATCACGCTCCGCGAGGTGATCGAGGAGCGTCGCGATGCGGTTGCGCAGCGAGCTGGCGGCGTCGACGTCGACGGGCGGAGGCGCTCCCTCTTCGCCGTCGACGATCTCGCGTCGATGCGCCTCGTAGCAGGGGCCGTCCTCGCCGCAGGTCTCGCGGGCCGGAGCGCGGTTCTCGTACATCGGAGCGATCGCGGCGAAGCCGCGGCCACAGGCATGCTCGGGGAAGCGATGGTCGGCGACGGGATCGCTCCACGTGCCCACGATGTGGAT
Source organism: Deltaproteobacteria bacterium (assembly GCA_046342295.1). Classification (GTDB taxonomy): domain Bacteria; phylum Myxococcota_A; class Polyangia; order Polyangiales; family Sandaracinaceae; genus JAFLCL01. The sequence goes on from JBKDQC010000409.1 coordinate 2,943, forward strand.
CACCAGCTTGCCGTTCCACGCCGAGAGCTCGCTCGGTCGGCAGAACCAGTGCGCGCCGGGGCTCCCGGTCTCTGCGCGTGTGCCGACCACGGGATCGATCCCCGGGCCGAGCGAGACGGGATCCACCGCGCCGGAGCACACGGCGCCTTCGCAGCTCGACACCGGCGCGGCCGCATCGGCGCCCACGGCCGCGTCCTCGAGCGCCCGCGCGTCGAGCGCGCTCGAGCTCGCGTCCGTCACCGGCGGCGCGTCGGGGCCACCGCACGCCGCTGCGAGGAGGGCGAGCGATCCGAAGGCCCGTGCGACGCGCATGCGACAGCGTAGCGTCGCGCTCTGCGGCGGAGCAATCGAGGGAGGGCCTTCGTCCCGAGTCACGGAGGCGGTGAAGCACGCGTCAGGATCGTCGGGGAACGTACTCTCTGCGCGCCATGGACGACACCCTCGAGGCGACGCGGCGCAGCTGGAACCACGCCACCCGAAACCACAACGCGCACAAGGGCGATCAGGCGCGCGCGCTCGCCGACGGCGCGGAGCTGCTCTTCTCGGAGGAGCTGGCGCTGCTGGGCGAGGTCGCGGGCAAGCGCCTCGTGCACCTCCAGTGCAACGCGGGACAGGACTCGCTCTGCCTCGCGCGGCGCGGCGCGGTCGTCACCGGGGTCGATCTCTCGGACGAGGCGATCATCTTCGCGCGGGCGCTGAGCCGCGAGAGCGGGATCGAGGCGCGCTTCGTCGAGGCCGAGGTGTGCGCGTGGATGGCGAGCACCGACGAGCGCTTCGAGATCGCCTTCACCAGCTACGGCACGACGGGCTGGCTGCGCGATCTCGACGCGTGGGCGCGCGGCGTCGCGCGTGTGCTCGAGCCCGGCGGTGTGCTCGTCTACCAGGAGTTCCATCCGCTGCGCTGGAGCTTCGCTCCGATCCGCGAGGGCTCCGACACGCTCGCGCTCACGAAGGACGACTACTTCTTCGAGGGCCCCTTCCGCGAGCCCGTCGGCGACTACGTGCTCGAGTCGGGCGCGGGCCTGGGCGTCACGAGCGAGGCGGAGAGCGTGCCCAACAAGCACGTCGCGACCTCGTGGCAGCACGGGCTCGGACAGATCGTGACGGCCCTCGCGCAGGCCGGCCTCGTCATCGAGCGCCTCGAGGAGCAGCCGCACTCCAATGGCAATCGCCCCTTCGCGTGCATGGTGCTCGGCGACGATCGTCGCTGGCGCTTCCCCGAAGGCGTGGCGCGTGTCCCGCTCATGTTCGGCGTGCGGGCGCGCAAGCCCGGCTGAGCGCGGCCCTTGCGGCCTGGGCGCACAGACCCTATCCACGCGCCGTGATTCGCAGGATCCCCCGCGTGCGGCGCACGATTGAGCTGATCGAGACGAGCGAGCTCTCGCCCTCGGTGCGCCGCTTCGTGTTCCGCACGCTCGATGGCAGCGCGATCGACTACCTCGCGGGCCAGTGGATGAAGCTCTACCTGCCCGGTGGCCTCGATCGCGACTACTCCATCGCGTCCGCGCCGATCGAGGCGGGACGTCCCGGGGCCGATCGCTTCGAGCTCGCGATCACACGCGTCGAGGGCGGCGCCGGATCCGCGGCGCTCTTCTCGCTCGCCGCCGGGGCCCGGCTCGAGTGCCTGGGCCCGAACGGGCTCTTCGTGCGCGAGGACCGTCACCGCGACGTGCCCGCCGTGTACGTCGCGACGGGCACGGGCATCGCGCCGCTGCGCGCGATGATCCACGAGGAGCTCCTGCGCGCGGAGCCGAGCCCACAGGTGCTCCTCTTCGGCTGTCGCACCGAGGCCGATCTGCTCTACCGCGACGAGCTCGAGGCGCTCGCGCGCACGCACCCGAGGTTTCGCTACGTGCCGACGCTCTCGCGCGCGGGCCAGGGCTGGCAGGGGCGCACGGGCTACGTGCAGAGCCACCTCGCCGCGATCCACGCGGAGCTGGGACCGTCCCATCACTACGTGTGCGGGCTCACCAAGATGATTGACGACGTGCGCCGCACGCTGGAGGAGTCGCTCGGCCTCGACCGACGCTTCGTCCACACCGAGCGCTACGACTGACTGCGAGAAGGATCGGGGCCGTGAGGTCCTCGTGAGCGCGGAGTGTGCGATCGGGTGACGGCCCGAGCCGTCCGCGGTCACGGAACGGACATGCGCGCGCTGGCCTTCGCTTGCTCGGTGCCCCTCTTCCTCGCCGCGGGGTGCCTCTCGCACGAGCGCACCGATCCGGCAGACGCGGGCGCCGCAGTGGATGCGCGCTCCCTCGCCGACACCGCCACGCCCGACGCCGCATCGGTGGTGGATGTAGGAGCGCGGGCCGATGCGCCGCGCACGTGCGGGCCCGACGATCGGTGGGTCACCGTGGGGGTCGAGCCCGTGACGAGCGACGTCGCGAACTGCGCGCCGATCCGCATCGAAGGCGCCGACCTTCGCGCGATCACCGCGGTGCCCGAGGAAGACGGCGTCCGCCTCCACTTCGACTTCTGCCCCACGGCCGATGCCGACTGCCGCTGCGACGTCGTGCTCACGAACGTCGGCACCGAGACCGTAGTCCGTACGAATTGTACCCCGGATGGTAACGGGAGCCTCTCCACGGTCGTGATGCACCTCGAGGAAGGCTCTCACTGGGTGGTGCGGGGCGTCAACGAGCGCCGTCCGACGGTCTCGTGGGCTCGCAAGAG
>JBKDQC010000410.1:0-15714 GCA_046342295.1 Deltaproteobacteria bacterium
GATCGATGCGGGTGCCACGGGCTCGAATCGGCGGGAGGGAGGCTCTCGCCGATTCACTCGGCGAGAGGGAGGGGCTGCGGCCAGACCCTCCGGCAAGAAACGTCAGAGCATGAGTCAATCCAAGTGACTCATGCTCTGAGATCGAGCCCGCGTCAGAGCGGGGTGACGCGGAGGTTGTCGAAGTGGACCTCCACCTCCCAGTCGTTGAACGCAAGATGGTCGTGGCCTCGGCCCTCGAGCGGATCGGGATCGGTCATCGAGACGAGCTGCTCGTCGTCCACCCAGGCCGTGATCGTCTGGCCGCGACGCTCGATGCGCATGTGGTAGGTGCGGTTGGCCTCGACGCGCCGGCCGCGGGACTCCACGCGAGCGGCGCCGTGCTCGTCCATCCGCGCGAGGACGTTGAGCGAGTTGCCCCAGCCGCCGAAGATCACGACGTAGCTCGTGGCCAGGTAGCTCTCGGTCGTGGCCCGGGAGGTGCCGTCCCCGAAGACCTCGCACTTGATGTCGCCTTCGGGGCTCGTCGAGCGAACGTCGAACTCGATCCGGACGTCGCGGGGCAGTGTGCGCCGCAGCCAGAGCGGGCGGTTGCGCGCGTTGCGGATGACCAGCTCGCCATCGACGATCCGCCACGAGGCGCCCGTGTTGTTCCACAGCTCTCCGAGCTCCTGCCGCTCGAAGTCGTCCGAGAAGCCCGAGGGTCCGATGGCCGGATCGCCCTGCGGAGTGCAGGACGCGAGGGAGGGGCCGAGCGCGAGGGCCAAGCCGAGCACGAGGGGGCGCGAGAGGCGGGGCATGCCGCGCGACCGTAGCAGGTTGCCGCGCGGCGCGGGCCATCGAGCCCGACGCCGGCCCGCCCGTTGTTCGGTGCGTCGTCGTGAGTAGCTCCAGCACATGCGCCTGCTCTGCTGCATCGACTTCGGTCCCTCCACCGATCGCATCGTCTCCGAGGCCGTGTCGCTCGCGCGACCCTCCGGCGCCGAGGTCATCCTGCTCCACGTGGCCCGGGCGGAGGAGCCGCTCACGAGCGGCGGCGTCGCGCCGCCTCGCACCCATCCGATCCCGCCGCTCGACATGGCCGAGCGCCGGGCCCGGCTCGAGGCCGCGGTCGGGAGCGTGCAGGGCCAGGGCGTCGATGTGCGGGGCGTGCTCTCACTCGACGAGGCGCCCGCCGACGCCGTGTTGAGGGAGGCGGAGGCCCAAGCGGCGACGCACATCGTGCTCGGCGCACACGGAGGCTCGAAAGTCTTCGAGCTCCTCGTCGGGAGCTTCGCGCAGGCGGTCTTGCGACGCAGCCCGCTCCCCGTCCTCGTCGTGCCCATCGCCCAGGCCGGCGACTGAGCTGAGCTGAGTCTGTCTTCGGCGAGGGAGATCGACCTGTGGCGGTCGGGTCGTCGACGCGAGCGCCGGCCGCTGCGGCTACGACGTAGTGCCCGGGCAGAGCCCATTGCCCGCGGGCGAGCTGGTTCGCCGCGGGAACGAGCTGGCTGCGATCGCGACGACGACGCTCGGATAGGCCTCGAGAAAGACACGCAGCTCGCCCCACACGCCGACGACCGCGTGGGCGAGCGCGAGCGGCAGCACCGTCGCCACCTGGCCCCTCAACGAACCGTGCAGATGAGGCCACGCGGCGCGCACTCGCCAGCCGATGGCTGTCGCGGCGACGAACATCGCGAACGAGAGGAACGGTTCATGGAGCGAGCACCGTGTTCTCCCGAAAGTGCAGCTCGAAAGCTGTGCCCGGATTGTCGCGGTAGGTCGCACGGATCGCGGCCCGGATGAGGATGAACACGATGCCGAGGCCCACCGAGAGCCGGACGACAGGGCCGCGTGGTCGTGGCTCGACCCAGAGGCACGCGAGCGACAGCAGCGCCGTCTCGCGGTTGAACGCGGCCAGTACGAAGAGCACGACGAACGCGAGCGGCCGGTCTCTGCGCGCAGAGAGAACCATGCCGGCCGAAAGCGCGAGCGTCGGCAGATCGTAGACGTGCGACCACGGAAAGAACGGAACGAGGCCGAGCCCGGCGAGCCACGTCGCGAGGTGGCGGGCTTCCTCGGTGAGCTCCGTCTCGTGTGCGAGAAGCGACCGCACGCAGAGCAGGAAGCCCGTGAGGCTCGCGGCGAGGAGCAGAATCACCGCGAGACCGAGCGCTCCCCCGCCGGCGCGGTCGCGCCACTCGCCGAGCACCGACGCTGCGGAGGCAGACGGTACCGGGAGCACCTTCGCGAGCGCGTCGGCGGTCCACGGCACGAGAACCCGCAGCTGAAACGGCACGTGTGCCTCGCCGTGCACGAGGGCGATCATGCGCTCGCGCGGCTCCCGACCGAGCACACCCAGTTCGAGGTTGGCGACGAGCAGCGCGAAGACGACGCCGACGTACGCGACGCCGAGCACAGTCCGCCGCGCCCAACGCTCCCCCGCCAGACTCAGGCCGGCCACGCTTGCTCTCGATGGGTCATGTCTCGATGCAAACCGCCCCAGGAACGGTCCCGCGCGTGCGGAGAGCGAGGTCGCTGCCTCCATCGTCCATGCAGAAGGACCCTCCCATCGAGCGCAGGTAGGCGTCAAGCCGGCGTCGCTGCCCGTCGCCCGGCCCCTGTCGTTCGCTGCCGGGGCAGTGATACTGGTCTGCCGTGCGGCAACACGTCTATCTCGTTCCCGGCTTCTTCGGCTTCGCGAACTTCGGCGATTTTCGCTACTTCGCGCACGTGCGTGAGCACCTCGCCGCGCACGCCGCGCGGTGCGGCGTCGATGCCTCGATTCACTACGCACCGACGCTGCCCACTGCGTCGCTGCGCAAGCGCGCCGGCAGGCTCGTGGAGCTCGTGGCGAGCACCGCGGGGACCGAAGGGCCCATCCACTTGATCGGCCACTCGACCGGAGGGCTCGACGCGCGCCTCGCGGTCACTCCCGGCGCCTCGCTCGTCACGCCGGTTGAGATCGAACCGCTCATGCGACGTGTCGAGAGCGTCGTCGCGGTCGCGACGCCCCACTACGGGGCGCCGACGGCCGCCTTCTTCTCGAGCCTCCTCGGCCAGCGTCTGCTCGGCCTGCTCTCGCTGATCACGATCCAGGCGATCCGCCTCGGCACGATCCCGATGCCTGCGATCGTGCTGCTCGCGAGCGCGCTCGGCTCGGCGGGAGCCGGGCGCCTCGTCTCCGGAGGGATCCTGGAGCAGGTCTACGACCTCGTCCTCAGGGACTTCAGCGCCGAGCGCCGCGCGCAGATCGAGCGCGTCTTCGCCGAGGTCGGGCGCGACCAGACGCTGCTCGTCCAGCTCACGCCCGAGGGGCTCGATCTCTTCAACGCGCTCGCGACCGAGCGCCCGGGAATCCGCCGCGGCTGTGTCGTGGCGCTGGCGCAGCCGCCCTCGGTCGGCCGCCAGCTGCGCCTCGGGGCGAACCCGACGCACCAGGCGATGTACAACCTGTACCGGGCTCTGCACACACTCGCCTCGACGCTGCCCGACGAGCTCTTGCCGACGCCGACGGCCGAGCAGTCGCGGGCCCTCGTCGAGGCGTACGGACGGCTGCCGAGCGCGCGTGGCAACGACGCGATCGTACCGACGCGCGCGCAGGTGTGGGGCGAGGTCGTGCACGCGGCCTGGGCCGATCACCTCGACGTGATCGGTCACTTCGCCGAGAGCCTCGCCGACCGCGATGCGCGCGCGGCGGCCCGTGCGCGCCAGAGCCTCGCGGGCAGCTTCGTGAGCGGGCTCGAGACGGAGAGCACGATGCACGTCGACTGGATCCGCACGATGAGCGGCTTCGGGCGCCCCGAGTTCGAGCGCATGTGGGACGCGGTCGCGAGGTTCGTCTTCGGGACGTGAGCGCGAAGTCGCCTGTCTCGCGGCGGGGCTTTGGGCCATCCTCGCGGCCGTGGAGCTCTGGCATGCCATCGTCCTCGGCCTCGTCGAGGGCCTCACCGAATTCCTCCCGGTCAGCTCGACCGGTCATCTCCTCGTGACCCAGCGCCTCTTGGGGATCCCCGACGACGAGGCAGCGCGCGCGTTCGCGATCGCGATCCAGCTCGGCGCGATCGTCGCGGTGCTCGGGCTCTACCGGGCGCGCGTCGCCGCGATGGCGGGTGGTCTCGTCGGCCGAGACGCGGCCGGAGGAAGGCTCGCGCGCCTCGTGCTCCTCGCGTTCGCCCCCGCGGCGGTGCTCGGGCTGCTCTTCGACGATCTCATCGAGGCGCACCTCTTCGGGCCGTGGCCGATCGTGGCCGCTTGGAGCCTCGGGGGCCTCGTGATGATCGGGCTGACGGTGCGCCCGCCGGTTCGCGGCGGCGCTGGCCTCGAGGCGCTCGACGCGCGCCGCGCGCTCCTCGTCGGCTTGGCGCAGTGCCTCGCGCTCTGGCCGGGCATGAGCCGGAGCTTCGCGTGCATTCTCGGAGGCCTGCTCGTCGGGCTCTCGATGAGCGCGGCGGTCGAGCTCTCGTTCCTCCTCGGACTGGTGACGCTCGGCGCCGCGACGGCCTACAAGATCGTCGGTCACGGCGATGAGATGCTCGCGGCCTACGGGCTCCTTCCCCTCGTCGCGGGCTTCGTCGCGGCCCTCGTCTCGGCGGCGCTCTCGGTCGAGCTCATGGTGCGCTGGCTCGAGAAGCGCTCCCTCGCAGTCTTCGCCGCGTGGCGCCTCTCCGCGGCCGCGGCGGTCAGTGCGCTCGTGCTGACGGGCACGCTCTGACGCGCTCGCCCTGACGTTCCCGCTCCGGTCAGCGTCGTTCGACGACCTTGCCTCGCTTGAGCCCTGCGGCGCGAGAGTAGGGCGCGAGGCTCGTGTCGTCCCGCGCGCCTGCCGCGGCGCGGAGCGCGCCGACGTACGCGATCATCGCGGCGTTGTCGGTGCAGGACGCGATGGGCGGCACGAATACGGAGACTCCGCGCGTGCGCCCCAGCTCCGCCGCCCGCGCGCGCAAGCCGCGGTTGGCCGCGACGCCACCCGCGAGCACGAGGCGCGGGATGCCCGTGACCTTGCAAGCCTCCATCGCCTTCTGCGCGAGCACCTCGACGATCGCGCCCTGGTAGGCCGCGCACAGATCGGAGAGGGCCTGCCCTTCGGGCACGCCGCGCAGCTCCACGTGCCGCGCGATCGCGGTCTTGAGCCCGCTGAACGAGAACTCGAGCGAGCCCTTGCGCAGCATCGGGCGCGGCAGCTCCGAGCGGGAGGGGTCGCCCCCCGCGGCGAGGCGGTCCACGACGGGGCCTCCCGGATAGCCGAGCCCGAGGATCTTCGCGCCCTTGTCGAAGGCCTCGCCCGCGGCGTCGTCGCGGGTCTGACCGAGCATCGACAGCCGGTCGTGCGCGTGAACCTCGTAGAGCGCCGTGTGACCGCCGCTCGCGAGCAGCGCGACGAAGGGCAGCTCGGGCACGGGTGTGTCCGCGGCCGGACCGCGCTGGAGGAAAGGCGCGAAGAGGTGGCCCGCGAGATGATCGACGCCCACGAGCGGAAGGCCCCGTGCGTACGCGAGCGCCTTGCCCGCCGAGATCCCCACGAGGAGCGCGCCGACGAGCCCCGGGCCCTGCGTGACGGCGATCGCGTCGATCGTCTCGAGGCCGCCCGCCTCCGCGAGCGCCTGCGTGACGACGTGCCAGACGTTCTCGAGGTGCGCGCGCGACGCGAGCTCGGGCACCACGCCGCCGTAAGGCGCGTGCGTCGCGAACTGCGACGCGACGACGTCGGAGAAGACCACGCCTCGCTCGTCGACGACGGCCGCGGCCGTCTCGTCACAGCTCGACTCGATCCCGAGGACGCGCATGGGGGGCGAACCATGTCGAATGCGCACGGCGATCGCCACCCTCCGTGCGTCGACCCGGCGGCGCCAGGGCCTGCGTTCCATTACGCTCGCCCGCGATGCACGCCGTCCGCCCCTGGCTCGTCCTCGCGCTCTCCTCGACGCTCGTCACCGGCTGCGAATGCGGCCGCGAGCCCGCGCCCGCCTCGCCCTCCGAAGAGACTCCGGCCGCCGAGCCGGGCGCCGAGGGCGCGGCGGAGGGCGCGGGCGAAGCGCACCGCGCAGGCCCGGTCGGGCGTACGCTCGCGGTCTTCGATGATGGGACCGTGACGACGCGCCTCCTCGTGATCCGACGCGTCTCGGCGCTGCCCGAGGCGCCCGAAGAGGCCCCCGTGCTCGGCGCGGCGTGGGTGGGTGGGCTCGAGCGCGAGCTCGCCGTGGTGGGCGAGGAGGCCGTGACCGACCGCCGCGCGACGCTGTTCGGGCCGGTCGGGGCCTGCGACGCGCGCATCTTGCGGACGCTCTCGCTGCGCGGCACGGCCGAGGGCGAGCCCCCCGCCGCGTACGAGGCGCTCGAGGTCGCGCCGTGCGATGGGATTTCCGTCGAGAGCGTCGAGACGACGCATCCCTTCGGCGTCGAGGGCGAGGTCCGCGTGTCGAGCTTCGACAGCGCGAGCATGACCGCCGCGAGCGAGGCGCAGGCGCGCGCCGTCGCCGAGGTGGAGCGCGAGGCCGGCGAGGGCGAAGAGCTCGAGCTGATGGCGCGCGAGCTCGACGGGGCCGACGTGACCGTGCTCTCGGGATGGCAGAGCTACGTCGTGCGCGACGGCAGTATCCTCGGGACGTACGAGGACGGCCTGCCCGCGTCCGCCTCGCTCGACGGTCGCACGTACCTCCTCGCGCGGCAGGGCCGCGAGCTGCGCTTGCTCCTCGTCGGTCCGGCGGGCCTGAGCCCCGTGGCGCTCGAAGAGACACCGCCGACCGAGTGAGAGCACGTGGCACTCGGATGGATCGATGCGGGTGCCACGGGCTCGACTCGGCGGGAGGGTGGCTCTCGCCGATTCACTCGGCGAGAGGGGGGGCTGCGGCAAGAGATGTCAGAGCATGAGTCAATCCAAGTGACTCATGCTCTGAGCCCAGAGCTCGCCGTCCTCCCCGCGGTTCGAATGAATCGGTGCCCGGTGCGCGCGCGATGCATCGCCCGCGGCGCGGGGGGCCCGGAAGGATGATCCGGGCGCGCGTTCCGTCGTATGCTGCCGCGCTTCGCCGCTCCCCCACCTTCGACGCCGGACTCGAGATGCGCTCACGCTCGCCCCTCGCCCTCTCTCTCTTCCTGCTGGTCGGCCTGCTCTCGTTCGTGCCGACGGCGTCGGCGCAGCGTGCGCTCTCGCAGGTCCTCGACCTCAACCGACAGGGCATGGAGGCGTACAACAACCTCGAGATCGAGGAGGCGCAGGCCCTCCTGCAGCAGGCGCTCCAGGCCGCGCAGCGCGGCGGCGTCAGCGGCTCGCCCCTCGCGCGCACCTACTTGAACCTCGGCGTGGTGGCGATCGGTGGCATGGGCGACAACGGCGGCGGCCTCGACTTCATGGTGCGGGCGCTCCAGGCAGATCCGAACGTGCAGCTCGACCCGCTGACCAGCACGCCCGACATCCAGACGATGTTCACGCTCGCGCAGCAGCGCGCACGGCAAGGTGGCGGAGGTACGGGGACCGGGACGGGCGCGGCGACGGGCGGCGGAGGCTCCTCCAGCGGCGGCGGCGGCGGCTCCTCCAGCGGTGGCGGCGGCGGCGCGGCGGGGGACCTCAACCACGTGCCGGTCCCGGAGCAGCTCCAGCAGACGCCCGTGCCGGTCTACATCGAGGTGCCCGGCTCGCCAGCGCACGTCTATCTCTACTACCGCGGCCATGGCATGCGCGAGTTCCGGCGCGTGGAGATGGACCGCGTCGGACGTGGCTATGGATACGAGATCCCATGCGCCGACGTGTTCGCCCCCGAGGTCTCGTACTACATCGTGGCCTTCGCCCGCGACGGAAGCCCCGCGGGCTTCGCGGGCTCTCTGAGCTCGCCGATGCGGGTCGCGATCGTCACCGCGCGCACGCGGTGCGCCCCCGCGCTCCCCGGCCGCGCCCCGCCGGACACGTGCCGCGAGACCGAGTGCCCGCCGGGCATGGCGGGCTGCGGCGGCGGCGGGGGAGGAAGCAGCGGCGGCGGAAGCGGCGGGCGTGGGCGCGGACAGCCGGGCGACGCGTGCTCGCGCGACAGCGACTGCGCGTCGAACAACTGCGACGACGACCTCTGCGGCCTGTCGAATGGCGGCGGCGGTGGCGATGACCCGGGTGGGAACGACGAGCCCGGCGAGCAGTCTCCCGGGCCGCCGTTCTTCGCGCGGGTCGGCGGGATGGCGGGCCTCTCGTACATCACCGAGGGCCAGCGCGCGGACCGCTTCCCGTGCTCGTTCGAGGAGGCCGAGTCCATCGACTGCTTCCCGATCGACGGTTTCCCCTCGCTCGACCAGTCCTACACCGACCTCAACCGCAACGGCATGGCTGACCCGGGGGAGAACTGGGACGCGCTGACGCCAGAGCAGCGGGTCGACTCGAACCTCTATGGAGCTGCGCTCTCGAACGGCTACGTGCCGCCGGGGACGCCCACGTGCGACCCCGACAACGGGAGCGTCTACGATGGCTCTCCGTACTGCTTCTACGTCGAGTCCCCTGGCCTCGCCGCCAACTTCGCGCTCCGCGTCGACCTCGGCTACTACATCCTCCCGTTCCTCGCGATCACCGCGGGCACGCGGCTCCAGCCGGTCTCGGGCCGCGGACCGCTCGCGCTCCTCCAGATCTACGCGGGCCTCGAGGTCCAGCTCACGCCGCCGACCGACCTCGGCTTCCACGTGCATGCACACGTTCGTGGCGGAGCCGGGCAGATCCAGGTCTTTCTTGGGCGCGGCGGCAACAGCCCCAACGCACCGTGGGCCACGTCGGGCCTCGGCATGGTCGACTTCGGTGTCACGGCCGGCTACCGGTTCATGCGCAACGTCGGGCTCTACTTCCAGCCCAACGTCGTCTTCGGGCTGCCGTCGTTCCTCTTCACCCTCGACATCGGCGCGGGCCTCGAGCTCGGCTTCTGAGCGCCCGCTCCGACCCGCATGTCCGCGCGACGCCCGCACGCGCTCCTCGCTCGCCCTGGAGCGCGCTTCACCTGCCATGGGGACGGCCTCTGCTGCACCGACATCCACCAGCTCGGTCCCGTCACCCGTGACGAGCGCCGCGCGCTCGAGGAGGCCGCCCCCGGCACCACGACGCGCCTCGGGCCCCTGCGGCTGCTCCGGATCGTGTCCGCGCCCGAGAGCGGTGGTTGCACCTTCCTCGGGCCCGCGATGCAGTGTCGCGTCCACGCGAGCCCGGCGCGTCCGCGCACCTGCCACCGCTTCCCCTACCTCGTCACGCACACGCCCGACGGGCCGCGCCTCGCGACCGATCACCGATGCCCGTGTCGGACGCTCGGCGAGCGCGCCCCGCTCGATCCACAGGCCGCGCGCGAGGCGCTGGGCGACCGCGCGGGCCGCCTCAGCGCCGATCGCCGCGTGGAGGGCCCGATCCCGCTCGGAGCCCGCGCTCGCGTGGGCTGGGCCCGCTACCGCGCGCGCGAGGCCGACCTGCTCGAGGCGCTCGCGACCGCCTCGGGGCAACGCACGGTCGAGTCCCTGCTCGGCGTCGAGGCGATGCCGGAGCTCTCGATCGGCACCTGGGAGCAGGTGGGCATCGACCTCGCGCAGGAGCCGCGCGCCTCGCGCTGGGGGGAGTGCTTCCGAATGTTCGGCAAGACCCTCGCGTGGCTCGCATGCCCCGAGGACGAGCGGCCGCGCCGGCTCGTCTTCGCGCCGCGGCTCTGGCAGGCCTCCTTCGATCGCGCCGAGGCGCGGACCGCGTTCGACCCGAACCGCGCCGACGATCTCCTCGAGGCGATGTACGCAGACTTCGTCGCGGACTTCGTGTGGGGCCTCGAGTGGGTGCACTGGTGCTCGCTCGCGCAGCTGAAGCGCGAGCTCGCCACGCGCCTCCGCGTCGCGCGGACCTTCGCGCGTGCGCTCGTGCTCGGTGGCGCGAGGCCCGACCGCGCATGCGCGGAGTCGATCGCGATGATCGAGGTCGTCGGCGTGAGCCCGGCGTGGATCGGGATCGTCTCGGCGCTCCCGCACGCGTGAGCGACCCGCAGATTTGTTGCTTCCCGCCGAGCCCTCGGGGCATAGGCGGAGCCTGCGCGTGCGATCGCTCGGCGGCTTCGTCTGCGTCTCGTCCCGGTCCGGCCTCTACGCGTGCGGTGCCGCCGCGCCGCCGCCCGAGCGTCCCCGGGCGGAGCGTCGCGTCGAGCCCGCGCCCGCGCCCGTCGTGCCCACGAGCCCGGGCACCATCGCGCGCGCCGCGCTCGAGGAGGTGCTCGCCCGCGGGCCGGGCGCGTTCCTCTCGACCGTCGCGGTCGAGCCCGACCTCGTCGGGGGCCGCTTCGTGGGCTTTCGCGTGACAGAGCTCCGGGACGCAGCGCTCTTCGGGGCCGGTGACCTCCAGCCCGGAGACACGGTCGTGTCGGTGAACGGCCGCGCGATCGAGCGCCCCGAGCAGGCCTTCGAGGTGTGGACCTCGCTCCGGGTCGCGAGCGAGCTGACGGTCGACGTGCTCCGCGACGGACAGCCCCGCCAGCTCCGCTACCCCATCGTCGACTGACGCATCGTCACGGCTCGCCGCGGGCGCGACGGACGGCGGCGAGGATCTGCGCCGCGACCTCGTCGCGCGGGGCGTTCGAGTCGATGTGCACGATGCGCTCGTCCGGGAAGAACGCGTCGAGGTCACGGTAGAAGCCCGAGAGCACGCGCTGCAGCTCGAGGTCGTCGTAGATCTCCTGGCCGCGGCCGCGTTCAGCGCGTCGCTTGGCCGCCACGTCGGGCGGGACGTCGAGCACGTGGGTCAGATCGGGTCGCCGCGCGTGCCGGTTGATCTCCCGCACCCAGCGAGCCACGTCCCCTGCGCGGTCGGCGCCCTCGGGAGCCGTCGCGCTCTGGTACGCGACCGATGAGTGGTAGTAGCGGTCGGAGATCACCGTGACGCCGTCGCGCAGGTTCGGCTCGATCTCCGCCTCGACGTGATCGGCGCGGTCGGCCGCGAAGAGCAGGGCCATCGTCTTCCACGTCGGGGGCCGCGGGCCGTTCATCCCCGGCACGACCAGGCGCCCCGTGAGGATCTGCCGGATCATGACGCCGATCGGCCCATCGCTCGGCTCACGCGTGGTGTGGACCGGGAGACCGCGCGCGCCGAGGCTCGCCGCGAGGAGCTTCGTGTGCGTGGTGGTGCCGGCGCCGTCGACGCCCTCGAGCACGATGAAGAGACCGTCGATCATTGCCGCGCCCACCCGAGCATGATGACGACCGCGATCGCGTTGGGCTCCGAGTCGGGCCGCGTGCCCTGCGCCACCCCGATCCCGACGTAGCTGACGTCGTCGGCGAGCGTCGGTTCGAGCTGACCGGCCTCGGCGACGTCGCTGACGACGGCCATGACCCCGCCCACGCGCGGGAAGGCGATGGAGTAGCGCCTCAAGCCTGCGCTCGCGCGGTCCACGCTCGCCTGCGTGCTGAGGCTCGGATCGGTGAAGTACGCGCTCGCGGCCTCCTGCGCTGCGCTCTCCAGATTCGGCTCGGTCGAGAGCGGGCGCGCGCCGCGCGCCGTGCGCGCGCGGTTCATCATCTCGAGGAGACGCTGCGGCGCGGCGCCCACGTCGATCTCGCGCGCGAAGCGCAGAAAGACCTGCGTGGCGACGTAGGCGCGTCGGCCGTCGGTCTCGTCGGCGACGACGCCGATGCCCACGGTGTTCACGTCCGGGTTGATCAGGTTGGCACGGTGGCCTGGGCTGCCGAGCAGGCCGCGGTGGATCTCCTCGGCGCTGTAGCCGCGTCCGATGTTCTCGAGCACGAGCCCCGTCTGGAGCTGGGCAGTCCGCGCGCGGTCGGCGGCCGTGCCCGTCGTGGGCGAGGTGTGCGCGATGAAGTCGTGCTCTCGCATGTCCACCGAGTGCGCGAGCGCCACCGCGTCGAGGCGCGGGTCGTGCGTGAGCGGCGCGAGGCCCTGCTGTCGGCGCTCCTCCTGGACGAGCCGGAGCAGCTCCGACGCGACCTCCTCGGCGCTGTCCGCTTCGGCGCCGCTCGTGGCGGTGGGGCGGGCGAGGCGCACCGACGTCGGGACCGAAGTCCCCACGTAGACTGGAAAATTCGCGATGACGCCCTCGCCGAGCGGTCCGCGGCCGAGCAGCTCCACGCGGTAGGTGCCGGGCTCGTCGGTCGGCACGCGCATGTCGAGCTCGCGCCCCGAGCCGGCGGGCACGCGCCGGACCTGGCCGCTCGGCGTCTGGATCACGAAGGTCGGGCTCGCGTGCTCGGCGTCGAGCGTGCCGCGGATCGCGATCGCCTCTCCCGGCGCGCTGCTCCTCGGAACGGGCTCGAGCGTCGCGTGGCGCCAGCTCAGCGTGACCACGATCACCCACAGACCGCTCCGCGCTCGGACCGCCGCGCCCCAGTGCGTGTAGGGGTGCCGCGCGAGAAAGTTGCCGACGCTCCGTTCGACCGAGTCGCGGATCGACGCGCTGTTGGGCAGGCCGAGCACGACGATGTGCGGCGCCGGCTCCACGAGCCCCAGGTTCCATGCGTAGAAGTCGGTGAGCTCCATCTCGGGCGGCTCGCCGCCGGGCCCGAGGCGATCGACGATCCAGTCCGACAGCGTCGCGAGCCGAGGGTCGCCCGCGAGCGTCACGCCCCGCGCGCTCGCCGCGGCCTCGACCCCCCGCGTGACCGCGGTGCCGTCGGCGCCCCCGATCACCGGCTCTCCTGCGGGCACGGCCGTCGCGTAGGCCGCGACGCTCGGCGCCGGCGCGGAGACCTCGTCGTCGCGGCGTTCGCTGCCGAGGCGCGTTCGTCCGCTCGGGCCGCAGCCGAGCGCGAGCGCGGCGGAGGCGCAGGCCAAGAGCCCGAGGTGTCCGAGCCACATCTGCTTGGGCCGCATCTGCTCGGGCCGCATCTGCTCGGGCCGCATCTGTTCCGGCCGCATCTGGTCCGGCCGCATCTGCCCGAGCCCGCGCCGCGCGGAGGTCTTCGTCGCGGGCCTCATCGTCGCTCGCTTCCGGGCATGCTCGTGTTCCCTTTCTTCGGGCCGGGGCGAGAGCTCCCGTCCTCCTGGGCGAGCGCTGCGCTCGCGTTCCAGTGCGCTCACATCGCCCACGGGTCGACCACGTCCGAAGACGTCTGCATCGAGGTCATCGACTCGCCCCTCGACGGCGGCGGTGGGATCGGTGCGGGCGTCGCCATGTCCGTTCGGACCGCGCGGTCCGTGCCTGCCGCCACCCGGGGCGGTGCGCTGCGCGGGGCGCCTCGTGCCAGCGTGACGGACCCACTCGAGCCGCTGGTCGGGAGCATGACCACGCGGGACTCGTCGTAGCCTCGCAGGCGCACGACGACCTCCCTCTCACCGCTCGTCGGTCGCGGTACCACGAGGGGCGTTCGACCCACGATCGCGCCGTCGAGCAGGACCTCGGCGCCCGGCGGGACGGACTCGATCGTCACGGTGACGACCGCGGCCTCGCCCGCTGGGATGACGCCGCTCGGCGGGGCCACGGCGCTCGAAGGCGCCGTGGGCGATCCTGCGACGGCCGGGCTGGTCGTCGTGCCCGGGGGAGCCGCGGTGGCGGGTGCGACCGGGCTGGTCGTCGCGGGCTCGGTCGTCGCGGGCTCGGTCGCCAGCACATAGGCGCCTGCCGCGGCGCCCGCTCCGAGGAGGCCGAGCAACGCGGCCGCGCCGATCACGAGCGGCATGCGCGAGGCCACCGGCAGGGTGGCGGCGGTGTCCTCGGGCTCGGGTGTCGCGCGCCCGAGGCGCAGCTCCGTGCGAGACGGGGGCTCGAGCACGTCGGCGAGGTTGCCCGGGGGCGCGATGCCGCCGCGGGTCACGGGCGCTCCCGACTGCACGCGGTCCAGGTCGGCGATGAGCTCGGACATCGACGGGTAGCGGGCATCGAGCTTCTTCGCGAGCGCGCGGAGGATCACGTCCTCGAGGGCGCCCAGGCTCGCGCCGAGCACCTGGCTGGGCGGCACCGGCTCCTGGAACATGTGCTTGGACAGGATCCCCATGAAGGTGTCGCCGTCGAACGGCACACGCCCCGCGAACATCTCGTACATGACGACGCCGAGCGCGTACACGTCGGTGCGCCGATCGACACCCTGTCCCGCCGCCTGCTCGGGCGACATGTAGTGCGGCGTCCCGAAGATCATGCCCGTCTTGGTGAGCTTGCTCGAGGCACCGCCGACCTTCGCGATGCCGAAGTCGAGCACCTTCACGAAGGAGTCGTCCTCGCCCTGCTTGACGACGTAGATGTTGTCCGGCTTGAGGTCGCGGTGGACGATCCCGCGCTCGTGCGCGGCCTCGAGCGCGCTCGCGATCTGACGCACGATGTGCACGGCGCGCTGCATCGGGATCGAGCCGCCGCGCGCGACGAGATCGGTCAGGGAGCGTCCGTCGAGGTACTCCATCACGAAGTACGCGGAGCCGTCCGGCATCTTGCCGAAGTCCGAGATGTCGACGATGTTCGGGTGACCGATCTGTGTCGCGCTCTGCGCTTCTTGGACGAAGCGCTGCACGACCTCCGAGTCGCGCGCCATGTCGCCGCGGAGGACCTTGAGCGCCATGCGCTTGCCGAGCACCGCGTGGCTGATCAGGTACACGATGCCCATGCCGCCTTCACCGAGGACGGACTCGACCCGGTAGCGCCCATCGACGACGCGCCCGAGGTATGGGTCGGCCGGGGGCGCCTCTTGGGCCTCCTGGGTGGGGGATCCGTCGTGGGGGCAGAACGCGACAGGCTCGCTGAAGCGCGTGCCGCACTGGGGACAAGCTCGCATCGAGGGTGCTCGGCGCGAGAGAATACATCAGCCGCGCGCCCGCGGGCACGATCGTGCGCGGAGGTCGATTCGCGCCGCCGTCGTAGAATGGCCGCACGCCATGCGCATCCACCACCTCGACTGTGCGTCCATGTGCCCGCTCGCGCGCTCCGCCACGAACGGCGAGGGGGCCTTCTTCGAGCGCGGCGCGATGCCCGCGCATTGCCTCTTGATCGAGACCGATCGGCACGGTCTGGTCGCGGTCGACACGGGGATCGGCGAGCGCGACGTGGCGGATCCTTCCGGTCGCCTCGGGCGGCTCTTCGCGGGCGTCGTGGGGATCGACCCCGCGCGCACGACCACGCTGCTGGCGCACGTGAAGAAGCTGGGCCTCGATCCCGCCGACGTACGGCACATCCTCGTCACGCACCTCGACCTCGACCACGCGGGGGGGCTGTCCGACTTCCCGAACGCGTGGGTGCACCTGCACGCGAACGAGAAGCACGCGGCCCTCTCGCCGAGCTGGCGCGAGCGCGAGCGCTACAAGCCGGCGCACTGGGCGCACGGCCCACGGTGGCGGACCTCCGACACGACGGGCGAGCCGTGGCGCGGCTTCGCGGCGGTGCGGCAGCTCGAGGGCCTGCCCCCCGAGTTCCTGTGCGTGCCGATGGACGGCCACACCCGAGGGCACTGGCTGGTCGCCGTGGAGACCCCGGCCGGTGCGCTCGTGCACTGCGGCGATGCGTACTTCCACCGCGGCGCCATCGAGGGCACCTCGATGCCGTGGGGGATCGCGAGCTTCGAGACGCTCCTTGCGTGGGACCGCAAGAAGATCGCGACCAACCACGCTCGGCTGCGCGAGCTCGCGCGAAGCCAGGACCCGCGCAGCGGGCCGATCCGCCTCTTCTCCGCGCACGACCCCGTCGAGCTCGAGCGCCTTCAGCAGGGCGCACCCTGAGAGCACGTGGCAGCGATGCGAGTGGCGCGGGGGCGAATCGGCGGGTGGGTGGGGCGCGCCGGTTGGAGCCCGTGGGACCCGCCACGATCCCTACCAATTGC
>JBKDQC010000411.1:0-9664 GCA_046342295.1 Deltaproteobacteria bacterium
GAGCACGTGGCACTCGGATGGATCGATGCGGGTGCCACGGGCTCGAATCGGCGGGAGGGAGGCTCTCGCCGATTCACTCGGCGAGAGGGAGGGTCTGCGGCCAGACCCTCCGGCAAGAAACGTCAGAGCATGAGTCAATCCAAGTGACTCATGCTCTGAGCCGACGAGGTCCAGGTCCCGAAGCGGCTCCGTGTGGTGGAGCCGAGTTTCCGAAGGTCGTGACGCCCTTTCTCCGAGGAGCTCCCATGAAGAGTCCGATCCTGCGCTGTTCGCTGCTC
Organism: Deltaproteobacteria bacterium; assembly: GCA_046342295.1. Taxonomy (GTDB): domain Bacteria; phylum Myxococcota_A; class Polyangia; order Polyangiales; family Sandaracinaceae; genus JAFLCL01. Next base: position 279 of record JBKDQC010000411.1, read on the forward strand.
GTTGCGCTCGCCACGACCGGCTGTGATGCCTCGGGCCCGAGCCCCGCCGACGACGCCGGTGTCGGCGTGCCCGACGCACCCGTGGTGGTCGCCGACGACGCGTTCGTGACCGAGCCCGATGCGTTCGATCCGGGCGCTGGTGAGACCGGCCGCATGGTCGGCATGACCGAGGCACACAACCGCTTTCGCGCGATGGCCGCGACCGACGATCCGCTGCCCGCGCTCATCTGGGACACGGAGCTCGCCGCCGTGGCGCAGGCCTACTCCGAGGAGCTGGCGCGAAGCGGCTGCGGCCTCATGCATTCGAGCACCGGATACGGCGAGAACCTCTATTGGCAGCGAGGCTTGACCGTCTCGGCCGCCGACGTCGTCGAGGGCTGGCACGCCGAGATCGCCTGTTACCGCTACGGCCCCTTCATGCGCGGCGATGCGTGCGACATGGCCTGCACGCGAAGGATGAACGCCAGCGGTTGCGGGCATTACACGCAGGTCGTCTGGCGCGACACACGACGCCTCGGCTGCGGGATGGCCACCTGCAGCAATGGCGCCGAGATCTGGACTTGCAACTACGACCCTGCCGGCAACTACCTCGGACAAGAACCCTATTGAGCTGGTTCAGGCCGGCTCGAAGCTCGGGAGGCTCGCGTAGCGCGCGAGGTGGTGCTCCTCGTCGCCGAAGAGGGCGTTGAGCACGCTCATGCGCTTGAAGTAGAGGCCGACGTCGTGCTCGTCGGTGATGCCGATCCCTCCGTGAAGCTGGATCGCGCTCTCGAGGACCTTCTTGCCGCCTGCGGCGAGCTGCGCCTTGGCGACGGAGACCGCGCGTCGGCGCTCGTTCGGGTCGGCGTCGTCCGCCTTGAGACACGCGAGGATCGCGGTCGACTTGAGGAGCTCGGTCTCGACGAACATGTCGACCGCACGGTGCTGCAGGGCCTGGAACGAGCCGATCGGCACGTTGAACTGCTTGCGCACCTGGAGGTAGTTGACCGTCATCCAGAGCACGGCGCTCGCGATCCCGAAGCCCTCCGCGCACGCGCCTGCCGCCGCGAGGTCGAGCGCCGACTCGATGGCCGGAAGCGCCCCGCCCTCGGCACCGAGCAGCTGCTCGCCGCCCACGACGACGTTCGTGAGGCGCACGCGCGCGGCGCGCAGACCGCCCATGGTTTTGGCGCTCTCGACCGCGAGGCCATCGGTGCCTCTGGGCACGGCGAAGAGCGAGAGCCCCGACTCGGTCCGGGCCGAGACGAGGAGGGTGTCGGCCGCGTGACCGTTGAGCGCCCACACCTTCTCGCCGGAGAGCGACCAACTGCCGCCGTCCTTCCGGGCCGTCGTGGTCACACGGCCCGCGTCGTAACGGCCGTCTTTTTCGGCCCAGGCGAGCGCGAGGCTCGTCTTGCCGTCGACCATCGGTTGGAGGAGCCGCTTCTGCTGCTCCGGGGTGCCGGCCTTCAACACGGCTCCGCCGGCGAGCACCACCGACGCGAGCAACGGCTCCGGCACGAGCGTCTTTCCGAGCTCCTCGAGCACGAGGCTCATGTCGAAGAACGAGAGCCCCAGGCCACCGACGCTCTCGGGATAGAAGAGACCGAGCCAGCCCAGCTCGGCCATCTGCTTCCACACCGCAGGCTCCCAGCCCTGCGGGTGCGACACGACCTCGTGCCCGCCGTGTGCCCACGCGTGCGAGCGGAGCTTGCGGAAGCGTGAGACCGGCGAGCTCTTGGTGAACTGCGCCGCGCTGTCCTTGAGGAGCTTCTGATCTTCGTTGAGCTCGAAATCCATGGTGCTCTCCTCAGCCCGGCAGCCCGAGAATCATCTTGGCGATCACGTTGCGCTGGATCTCGTTGGATCCGCCGTAGATCGTCGTCGCGCGCAGGTAGTTGAACGAGGAGGCGACCCACTGCTCCCCGGGCGACACGACGTCGACGTCGTTGAACCACGCGAGCCCGTTGTGGCCCATGACCTCCATCGCGAGCTCGAAGCATTGCTGCTGGATCTCGGAGCCTCGGATCTTGAGGATCGAGCTCTCGGGCCCGGGCGCGTGACCGAGCTGGGCGCCCGCGAGCGCCCGATAATTCTGCACGCGCAGGGACTCGAGCTTGACCTCGAGCCGCGCGATCTTCGTGCGGAACACGGGATCCTCGAGGAGGGGCCGACCCTCGAGGGTCGTCTTCTGCGCGATGCGCTTCACGCGCAGGAGCGCGCGCGTCGAGAGGCCCACGGCGCCGATGAGCGTACGCTCGTGGCCGAGGAGCGCCTTGGCCATGCCCCAGCCTCCGTTCACGGGGCCGACCACGTTCTCCTTGGGTACCACCGCGTTCTCGAACCAGGTGTCGCAGAAGGCAGGCGTATGGCCCGTCGTCAGCATCGGCACCGCGCGCACACCAGGTGTCTTCATGTCGATCAGCAGGAAGGAGATACCGGCCTGCTTCTTCACGTTCTGATCCGTGCGAACGAGGCAGAAGATCCAGTCGGCGTACTGGCCGTAGGTCGTCCACGTCTTCTGCCCGTTGACGACGAAGTGGCCCTGGCCGTCGTCGACGGCCGTCGTCCGGAGCGACGCGAGATCGGAGCCGGCGTCGGGCTCGGAGTAGCCCTGACACCACTTCTCCTCGCCGCTGAGAATCTTCGGAAGGAACCGCGCCTTCTGCGCGTCGTTGCCGAACTGGATGATCAGCGGGCCGACCATCGACAGACCGAAGGGTGACAGAATCGGCGCGCCGCTCTTCTCGAGCTCCTCTCCGAAGAGGAAGCGCTGGGCGGCATCCCATCCCGGCCCGCCGTGCTCCTTGGGCCAGTGCGGAGCGACCCAGCCCTGCCGGTGGAGAATCCGGTGCCACTCCATGGTCTCTTCCATCTCGAAGTGACCATCGACCTCCGCTTTGGCCTTGAGGTGGGCTGGCATCGCGTCGCGGAGGAACTCGCGCACGGTCTTTCGAAACGCCTCTTGCTCCGGGGTGAACGACAGGTCCATCGGGCCTCCGGCGCGGGAGCCTACCAGAGCCGCTGCCTGGTTGTGCGCGCCTGCCGCCGATGCAATCGTCCCGCGCCCGCGGACGAGGGCGCACGGCGCCCCCGGGCACGGGTCTCTTCACGAGGACGCATGACGCAACCCCACACTCTTCGCGCAGCGCGAGAAACCGACCTTCTCGCCGCGGTGCGCGCGCAGCTTCTTCCCGCGGTCGGCAGCCTGGGCTCGAACGCCGTCTTCTCGACCGCCATCGGGGTGCCCGGCGCGCGGCTCCCCGAGCTGCGCTCGCTGCCCCTCGGCGCAGTCGGCCACCGCCTCGTCGCCCTGCGGTATCTGATCGCGAACGGTGACTTCTGGCTCGCCCACTTCGCCTGGGAGGGCCCGTTGACCCGGCACGCCGCCGACGGACCGGCTCGCCTTCGCGCGCTCGTCGGGCGCCTCGCGGATGCCCGCGCGCGCGTGGACGTCGAGCGCGCGCATGCGCTGTCGATGGCCCCGTGGACGGTGCTGGCCTCTGCGCTCGAGCTCGCCGGGGAGCCGAGCGAGCACGCGCTCGATCTGCTCGTCGCGATGCACGCGCACGAGGTCCCGCGCAGCGCCCTCCGCGCGCGCCTGCGCGACGACGCCGCCTCGCTGCACGCGAGCGCGCCGCGCACGGCGGATCTCGTCTACCTCGCGACCTACGATCTGCGCACCTTGCCCGCGACCACCGTCGGAGAAGGCGCGCTCGAGCATCTCATCATCGCGGACAAGGGCGAGATGGGCGTGCGCGCGGTTCGGGTCGCGCTCGCGATGGGCCTTCGCCCGGTCGTGCTCCACAGCCGCCTCGACGACCTCGACGCGCTCCAGGTGCGCCTCGCGAAGGAGGCTGGGGGCTTCTCGATCCCGCTCGAGGGGACCTTCCGCGAGACCTATGCGAACCCACAGCAGATCACTTCCAAGGTGCGCGAGGCGTTTCGCGCGCGGTTCGGCGAGGGGGCCGAAGCCGCGCTCGCTCGCTCGGCGATCTACCCGGGCTACGGTCCGCTCGCGGAGAACGGCGCGGCCATCCAGCACTTCCGCCGCGAGGGCATCGTCTTCGTCGGTCCCACGCAGGACGTCGTCGAGCGCGCAGGCGACAAGCGGAAGTTCCGCGCGCTCGCCGAGGCGCAGGATCCGGCGGCGGTCACGCCGGGCATCGTGCTCGACTCGAACGACCCCGCCGTGATCGTCGAGCGCATCGAGCAAGCGCATGCGGCCGCGCGCTTCCAGTTCCCCGGTCGGCTCAAGGCCGCCAACGGCGGCGGCGGGCGCGGGCAGGTCGTGATCCAGAAGCCCGAGGGCGTGCCGGCCGCGGTTCAGAAGGTCCTCGAGGACATTCGCGTCAACGGCTGGGACCCCGGTGTGATGTTCGAGCAGAACATCCCCGAGACGGTGCATCTCGAGGTGCAGGTGCTGCGCGACCGCTACGGCAACACGCGACACTTCGGGATGCGCGACTGCACCGAACAGCGCGCGAGCCAGAAGATCCAGGAGGAGGCGCCGCCCGCGCTCCTCCGGCAGCGGCCCGATCTCGAGGCGCGCATCCAGGACATCGCCGTGCGCATCGCCGACGCGTGCGGCTACGTCGGCGCGTGCACCGTCGAGCTCATGTACAAGGACGGTCACTTCTACCTCCTCGAGATGAACACCCGCATCCAGGTGGAACACCCCGTGACGGAGGAGGCGCACCGCATCCGCCGCGAAGGTACGCTCGAGCCGCTCGATCTCGTGCGCTTGCAGCTCGAGGTCGCGCGCGGCGCGCCGATCCCGTTCGCGCAGGACGACGTCGTGCGCACGCGCGTGGCGCGTGAGCTCCGCGTGAACGCGGAGTCGTGGCGCGCGGATGTGAAGGACTCGCGGGACGGTGGCCGAGGGCTCTTTCTGCCGAACGCAGGGGTCTTCGACACGATGGAGGTGCCGAGCGGCGACGAGGTGCTCGAGGCGCTCCGGAGCGCGGGCGTCCGGGGGATCGCCGAGCTCGGCGTACGCTTCGACGTGGGCTTCGAGGTCGGCGACAAGCTCGTCAACAAGGACCCGACCTTCGGCAAGCTCATCGTCTCGGTGGCGGCGGAGCCTGGCCACGACGAGCACCGCTACGAGCTCTTGCGCCTCGCCTGCCTCGGAGTCCTCGAGCGCACGCGCATCACCGGCCGCCAGGTGAGCCCCTCGGGACAGGTGATCCGCGGCTCGACGTTCATGACGAACCTCGCCGACCACGCGCGCATCCTCGAGACCGAGATGCTGAAGGAGCATGCCCAGCGCCCGGCGAAGGGACGCCACGTCAACTGGGTGGTGCAGAAGCTCCGCGCCGCCGAGACCGCGGGCTGAGCGAGAGACGAGCGGGATCGCGGCGGTCGCGCGGCGTGGCCCAGCGCTCGCCGGGCCAGCACCGGGTGGCAGCACCTCACTCGTCGCCGCTGACGTCGCGGACGCCGTACTTCTTCGCGAGCTCGCGGAGGTGGTAGCGCGTGAGGCCGGCAGCCTGCGCGCTGCGCGTGACGTTGCCCTCGTGCTTGTCGAGGAGCGCCTTCAAGTAGGCGGCCTCGAACACGTCGAGCAGGCGCTGCTTGGCATCCTTGAAGGGCAAGGCCTCCTCGACGAACTGCGAGGCCCACTCCGAGGGATGCTGTCCCCCCGAGACGATGACGGACGGGACCTTCTGGGCCGCGCCGGGCAGGACGTCGGCGACGCCGATCTCCGTCTCGTCGGCGAGCGCGGCCGCGCGCTCGATCGTGTTCTTCAGCTCGCGGATGTTGCCGGGCCACGGGTGGCTGGCGAGGCGGGCCATCGCCTCGGGCGTCACGGTGAACTTCTTGTTCTCTCCGGGGAAGCGACGCTCCGCGACGTCGTCGAGGAAGTACTGCGCGAGCAGCGGGATGTCCTCGGGGCGCTGCCGGAGCGGTGGAAGCTCGATGGACACGACGCTCAGCCGATAGAAGAGATCCTCGCGGAACTGGCCTTCGTTCACGCGCGCGCGGAGATCCCGGTTCGTGGCCGCCACGACGCGCACGTTCACCGGGATCTGTCGGTCGCCGCCCACGCGCTTGATCTCGCGGTTCTCGAGGACGCGCAGCAGCTTGGGCTGCATGGCGAGGTCGAGCTCTCCGAGCTCGTCGAGGAAGATCGTCCCGTTGTCCGCCTGCTCGAAGCTGCCGCGGTGACGATCGGTCGCGCCCGTGAACGCGCCGCGCTCGTGACCGAAGAGCGTGGACTCGATGAGGTCCTTCGGGATCGCGGAGCAATCCTGCACGACCATCGGCGCGTCCCTGCGTCGCGAGGCGCGGTGGATCGCGCGCGCGACGAGCTCCTTGCCCGTGCCGGTCTCGCCGCGGATGAGCACGGTCAGCTCGGTGGGCGCGACCTTCTCGAGCGTCGCGAAGATCTCTCGCATCCGCAACGAGCGACCGACGATCTCGAAGAAGCGCTCGTTCTTGGAGATCTCGATGTCGACGGAGCCCGAGACGGGCTCGAAGCGCAGGTGCGAGGTCCCGAGCTTCACGACCGTCCCCGGCTTGACCCACACCTCCTGGATGCGCAGGTCGCCGACGAAGGTTCCGTTCGTCGAACCGAGGTCCCTGAGCAAGAAGCCCTTCTCCTTGGCGACGAGCTCGACGTGGGTCGTCGAGACGGCCTTGTCCGAGAGCACGAGATCGCAGATCACGCTGCGGCCGATCGTCGTGCGTTCCTTGTCGATGACGATGTCCTTGCCCTTGTCCGGCCCCTCGGCGACGACGACGCGCGCCTTCTTGAGGCGGCGCTTGGCGGCGTTGTCGACGAAGACCGTCGTCAGCGCGGGATCGTTGCCACTGTTTTCCTGGCTCATGCCTGAACCCCTGTCCCCGCGCCGGCCTCGGCAGCGTCCGTTCGAATGGCCGCGATCGCTCGCGGATAGTCACCGCCCGCGAACACGGCGTTGCCCGCGACGAGCGCATCGGCGCCCGCCTCACACACCTGCCTCGCCGTGCCGACCCTGATGCCGCCGTCGACCTCGAGGTCGATCTCACGCCCCTCCGCGTCGATCATCTGCCGCAGCCGGGCGATCTTCGGCAGCACTTCGGGCAGGAACGACTGCCCGCCAAATCCCGGGTTCACGCTCATCACGAGCACCAGGTCCACGAGCGGGAGCACGTAGCGAAGGACGTCCTCGCCCGTCGCCGGGTTGAGCGACACGCCGGCCCTCTTGCCGCGCGCACGGATCGCCTGGAGCGTGCGGTGGAGGTGGGTCGTGGCCTCCGCGTGGACCGTGATGATGTCGGAGCCCGCCTCGGCGAATGCGTCGATGTAGCGTTCGGGCTCGACGATCATGAGGTGCACGTCGAGCGTCTTGCGGGTGACCTTGCGCAGCGCCGCGACGACGGGCGGGCCGATCGTGAGGTTCGGCACGAAGCGTCCATCCATGACGTCGACGTGGATCCAGTCTGCGCCGCCCGCCTCGAGCGCGCGCAACTCCTCGCCGAGGCGGGCAAAATCGGCGGAGAGGATGGAGGGCGCGATGCGGATCGGCCGGGAGGAGCGGGACACAGGGGGCATCTCGCCACGTCGCGAGGAGGAACGTCAAGGAGGCCGTGGCCCTCCGCGCTGCCCTGCGAACGGGGAGGGCCGCGTGACGCTTTCGTTTGTTGCCGCGATCACCGGGAATTCCTATCATCGCACTCCGAGTCCCCACCGGGAGCGAAAGCACGAAGAATGGCCGTCGAACAGCGATACCGTGTCACCGAGCGTCTCGAAGCAGGCGGCATGGCCGAGGTGTTCAAGGGCGAAGCCCTGTCCGTGCAGGGCTTCAAGAAGCAGGTCGCGATCAAGCGGGTCCTGCCGCACCTGGCGCAGAACAAGAACTTCATCTCCATGTTCCTCGACGAGGCGCGCCTGGGCGCTCGCCTCACGCACGCGAACGTCGTCACCGTCTTCGACATCGGCGCCGCGGACAACACGTTCTTCATCGTGATGGAGTTCATCGACGGCTGTAACCTCAAGGCCGTCATCGAGGAGCACCGGCAGCAGGGGCGCCGGATCCCCGTCAAGGAGGCCGTGTTCATCGCGCTCGAGGCGACCAAGGGGCTCTCGTTCGCGCACGAGCTGCAGGACGACGACGGCAACGACCTCCACATCGTGCACCGGGACATCTCGCCGCCGAACATCCTGATCTCCAAGCGCGGCGAGGTGAAGGTCACGGACTTCGGCCTCGCGAAGGCCACGACGCAGCTCGAAAAGACGGATCCCGGCGTGGTGAAGGGGAAGTTCAGCTACCTCTCGCCCGAGGCGGCGCTCGGCCAACCCGTCGACATGAGGACCGACGTCTACGCGCTCGGCATCGTGCTCTGGGAGATGCTCGCGGGCCGGCGCCTCTACCTCGGCGAGACGGACTACCAGACCGTCAAGCTCGTGCAGCAGTCGAACGTGCCGAGCCTCTCGCGGATCAACCCCGAGGTCGACGCCGAGCTCGAGCGCGTGATCGGCAAAGCGCTCGAGAGGGATCCCGACAAGCGTTTCCAGAACGCGCGCGACTTCGGCGAGGGCCTCGCACAGTACTTGTTCCTGCGGCAACTGAAGGTGACCTCTTTCGACGTCGCCAACCTCGTGAAGTGGGTCGTCGACTCGAAGAAGGCGGCCAAGGCGGGGCCCAAAGACGTCTCGATCATCGACCGGCTCATCCAGGAAGAGCTGCTTCGGTTCACCTCCCTCGACGACGTGGCGGAAGCCGTGGCCGCGAGCCCGGGGAGCGACCCGAAGGAGGGCGCCGCGCCGCTCGACGCGGGGCTCTTCGAGAACCCGGCCGAGTGGTTCGCCGACGACAACGAGGTTCAGAGCGCCGTCGATGCGCGCGCCCGCGAGCAGAACCGCGGTCCTCAATGGGCCGAATCAGGCACGTGGGCCGAGTCGGGCATCGAGGACAGCGGCGAGCTCTCCGACATGCTCGAGGAGCGCGCGCCGCAGCCCCCTCCGGTGAAGCGCGACGCGTCCACCACCGGTGCCTCCAAGGTCGCTGCGTCCACGACAGGGCGCACCACCGCAGCCTCCACGACCGCGAGGACGCAGCCGGCCGCGCCTGCCGAGGCCGCGCCTGCCGAGGCCGAGCCCGCGAGGACAGCGCCTTCCTCGGCGGCCGCTGTGGAGCCCGTCAAGCTCAAGACGAGCCCGGAGGACGCGGGGGATCGCCCCCTCGAGAAGACCCGCTCCAACACGCTCGTCTACGTCGCCATCGCCATCGTGGTGGTCGCGGGCGCGGGCGCGGCCGCCTACTTCGGCGGCTTCCTGTCCTGAGAGCACGTGGCACTCGGATGGATCGATTCGGGTGCCACGGGCTCGAATCGGCGGGAGGGAGGCTCTCGCCGATTCACTCGGCGAGAGGGAGGGTCTGCGGCCAGACCCTCCGGCAAGAAACGTCAGAGCATGAGTC
>JBKDQC010000412.1:0-1294 GCA_046342295.1 Deltaproteobacteria bacterium
GATCGATGCGGGTGCCACGGGCTCGAATCGGCGGGAGGGAGGCTCTCGCCGATTCACTCGGCGAGAGGGAGGGGCTGCGGCCAGACCCTCCGGCAAGAAACGTCAGAGCATGAGTCAATCCAAGTGACTCATGCTCTGAGAGACGGCGAAAGAATCGAGGGTGAAAGTCGCGTGACGCTCGCGCTGCCCCGCACGGAGGCGACGTCAGCCCACCTCCGACACGACACGGATCTTCTTGCCGAACATCTGCTCGAAATACTCGGCCTTTCGCTCCGCAGTCCACACCTCGAGGGAGAGGTCTTCGCGGCCGTGGGCGGAGATGAGCACGTCGCGCCCCGTCGTGGTCACCTCGAGCTTCTGCACTTTGCTTCGGTGTCCACGATCGAGCGCGTCGGCGACTCGCAGAATCGCGGAGAGCTTCTTGACCTTGCGCTGCTCCTCGGCGCCGAGCCTGCCGTAGCCCTCGTGCTTGGGGCTCGGGACCGCGCGGCGATGGTAGCGCGCGATGCAGCTCGCCACCGCGCGGTGATCCTGCGAGAGCCCCATGACGTTCGAGTGCTCGAGGATGTACTGCGTGTGCTTGTGGTGTGACGCGTAGTCGATGAAGTCCCCGATGTCGTGACCGAGGGCGGCGACCCGCAGGAGCACGCGATCCTCGGGCCCGAGCCGGTGGAGCGGGACGAGCCGGTCGAAGAGCTGACACGCGAGGCGATCGACCTGCGTCGCGTGCGGCTCGTCGAAGTGGTAACGGCGCCCGAGCTGGATCGTGGCGCGCGTCGCGAGGTGCTCGTCGAGCCTCGGGTCCCAGGCGCGCGAGTGACGCGCCACGAGGTCGTGGACGATGCCTTCCTTCAAGCCGACGCCCGGCGCGAGGATGACGTCGGTGCGCGCGATGTCGGCGACCGCGTTGAGCACGTAGAGCGCGGGCACGATCACGTCGGCGCGGTCGGCGCGCAGCGCGAAGGCCTTGCGACGCTGTGCGGCGGTCATCTTGATCAGGCGTGCATGGAGCTGGCGTGCCTTGCGCACGTCGATGGTCGGGACCGCCGCGCCAGGCACCGGGCAGAGCTCCGCGATGGTGTCGAAGTTGCCTCCGGTCCCCGCGACGACATCGTAGCTCCGGCGCAGGAAGTCCTGCGCGACCGGCAGGAGCATCCGGTCGAGGTACTCGACGAGGACCCGCTCCTGCGCTTTGGCGACGGGCTTTCCGTCGTCGAGGAAGGACTCGAGCAGGCGCACCGTGCCGATCTCGAGGCTCGTCGAGTAGCGCACTTCATCGTGGTGGACCTCGGAC
>JBKDQC010000413.1:0-35057 GCA_046342295.1 Deltaproteobacteria bacterium
ACGATCGCGCCGACCATGAGGGGCAGGGCGGCGGTCCAGTCGTCGCTCGATGCGAGCTCGAGGATCGCGAGCGGGGAGGAGAGCGTCGGCACGGGCCGCGCGAGGACGTAGCCTGCCTGCGCGTACGATGCGCTCCCGACCAACGGCGCGTAGATCGCGACGCCTCCGGTCGAGAGCGGGCTCGGATCACCGACTTGACCCTGTGCGAAGGGGCCGGCGAGGACCGCCGCGAGCGCGCCGCCCATGTCGTCACGGCGCGGCGCGCCCGACACGCCTTCGGGCATCGCGCTCCCGATCATCTGATCGCGCATGAAGAAGCCCACGCTCGCCCCCGAGAGGCGGGACACGATCCGCGCGCAGAACACATCATCGATGCGTTTTCCGTGCACGATCGCACCCGCGTACTGGCCGTTCTCGATCACCGGGCGCGCGGCCATGCGGTAGAGCTCGCCGTTCCAGGTCCAGACGTCGTCGCGCTCGTAGCCGGCGAGCGCGCGCGACACGAGCGGGAAGGCTCCCAGACCGGCGCCCGCCGGCGGCGCCTGGCCACCGCCGAGCTGCGCGACGACGATCCCCTCCTGGTCGACCGCGAAGACCAGGTCGCCCGCCATCTCGGCGAGCTGCGCGTTGAGCTCGGCGAGGCGCGTCCCGAGACGCGTCCGCGTCGCCTCCGGGATCGGGGCGCCGGCCGTTCGCGCGTTGGCCTCGCGGAGCGCGGTGCGCACGTCGCCGTTCGCGGCGATCGGGCCGATCGCGTCGATGCGGGTGCGTGCATCGAGCTTGAGGACCATCTCGAGCTGGAGTCGATCGCGCGCGAGCTCGACCGTGGTCTGCTCGCGGACCTGCTCGTCGAGGAGGCGCGTGGTGATCACGGCCACGGCGATGCCCGAGCCGGCAGCGATCGCGAGCACCAGGAGCCAGAAGCGAGAGAGCAGCATCGGCGAGCTTTCTCCGAGGAGTTCGGGGCGGAGCGAGGTCGGTAGCGGTTCGAGCGTGGCCTCGGGCGTCAGGGCCGCGCGAGCGTGATCGGTGCGACGGCGATCTCGCGGGTGTCGGCCACGCTCACGGCCTGCGCGGGGGCGACCTCGCGATCGCCCTGGAACACGTGGACCACGTAGCTTCCGGGGTCGACGCCTCGGAAGACGTAGCCCCCGGACGGCTCGACGAAGGCGCGGGCGACCAGGTCCGGCAGCGCGTGGAGGTGCCCCTGCACGTGGGGGAAGTTCCGATCCCGGAGCGCCCAGTGTCCGGTTGCGCTGACGTTGAGAGGCCGCGCGTTGCCCGGCGCGGTCTGGACCGGGGTCAGCTCGGCGTTGTCCTGGGCGAAGATCTCGTAGGCGCAAGCGTCGTCGTTGCGCAGAGGCGTCGCGACCCCCACCCGCACCACCACCGTCGAAGGAAAGAGCGCGCCGTTGTGAAGACGGAGCGCCGGTTGTTCTCCTGTCGAGGGGCTGCCCGCGCCCGTGAGCACGACCGCAAACTCTCGCGCGGCCTCGACGCGTGCCGGGCGCGGCTCGAGGAAGCCGTTCCATTCTTCCCAGTACCGCAGGCGCGCGGCGTCGGCCTCGGCCGGCGGCGCCGTCATGGTTGGGAAGTCCGTCGGCACGGCGAGCGTGCCCCGCACATCACCCGCCAGGGCGGTCGCTGCGAAGAGGGAGCACGCAGACGCGACGGCGAGCACGGGAAGAGCAGTCGGACGAGGTCGGAGGGGCGGGGTACGCATGCGCGGCCCGAGGGTACCGAACCATTTCGTTCGAGATCAATGTTTCCCGTGGCCACCGCGCCGCGAAGCCGCCGACCCACGTGAAGGCACCCTACGTGAAGGCACACCACGTGAAGGCACCGACCTCCACATGCGCGAGGGCTCCACGCCGGATGGGCCCTCGGGCCAACACCGAGGCGTTTGGACGCGACGGGGCCGCGCGCGGCGTTTCGCGGCAGCGAGAGGCGGCCCCGCTCGGCACGTGGGGCCCGCTCGGCACGTGGGGCCCGATCGGCCCCGCACCGTGCGTCAGAACAGGTCGCGGAGGCCGATCTCGGCCTTGTTGCGGCCCTTGAGAATCGCGTTGACCGCGCGCACGACACGGGTCTTCGTGGGGCCCGAGACGGTCTCTCCCCGGAGCGCCTTCTCGATCTGGGGCAGAGTCACCGGGCGGCCCGAGCGCGGCTTCTGCTTCAGCACCGCGTCGTCCTTCTCGACCTTGCCGGCCTTCATCTCCGCCTTCTTCGCGACGAGCGCGAGGTCCTCACGCGTGCGGCGCTCGAGGCCCTTGGATGCACCGACCACGCGGCGCGGATCGATCTTGTGGTTCTTCAGCGAGTCACTCAGCTTCGACATTCGATTTCCCGTCGGCGAAAAAGGGCGGCGAAGTTAGACGCTGGAGCGGGGGATCGCAAGTGGAACGCCGTGGGCCTTCTCCGGGGTCGGCGACTCGGGGGGAGTTCTCCGAGGGGCAGCTGTCGTCACATCGCTCGCCCTGGGGCGCTGGTATCTTCGTCGCCTCTCATGGCCTCAGCGTCTCCCATCGTCTTCGAGACCCGCCCGATCCCTGGCCACGCCGGCGTGGCCCTCGAGGCGCGTCGGGCCGCCGAGACGCTCTCCCGACAAGCCTTCTTCGAGGCGCTCCGGGACGAGACCCGCGTGCGCGCCGCGCTCGGCGAGGCGATCCTCGGGCTCGGGATGGACGCTGTCGCTTGGGAGACGGCCCCGCTCTCGCGGAGCAACGTCGCGCGTCCGATGGTGCAGCTCGTCCTTCCGCATCCCGCGCTCGCGCGGGTCGAGGCCGACCCGAGCCCGTTCGCCGAGCACGTCGCGAGCGGTGCGGGCACCGAGGCCGTTCGGTCCTTCGAGAACTTCGGCAAGGACGCGCGGCTCATCGTTCCGTGTGAGCCCAGCCGTGGAGCCCGGTTCGGGCACCTCGTGGCCTTCCTTCGGCATGCGAGCGCAGCGCAGCGCGACGCCTTGTGGCAGCTCGTCGGTCAGCTCGCGTGCGAGCACCTCGCACGCACGGAGGCGCCGTTGTGGGTGTCCACGGCGGGCATGGCCGTGCCGTGGCTCCACGTGCGGCTGGATCTCCGCCCCAAGTACTACCGGAGCGACCCGCTCCGAGGCGCCGACAGCTGACCGGAGCGATGACGCGGCGCGGCGTCGTCGGGGGCCGTGCACGCCGCGCGCGTTCCGTGCTATCGGCTCGCCCGAGGAGTCTTCTGAACATGGTGAACGCGTACATCTCGGGCATCGGTGGGTATCTCCCGCCTGGCGTGGTGACGAACGACGAGCTCGCGAAACGCTTCTCCATCGACACCACGCACGAGTGGATCCACCAGCGCACGGGCATCGAGGAGCGCCGCTACGCCGAGGAGGGCGTCGGCTCCGCCGAGATGGGCTACTACGCCGCGAGGAAGGCGCTCGAGAACGCGAACCTGTCGATCCGCGACATCGACATGATCATCTTCGCGACCCTCTCGCCGGACATTCACTTCCCTGGCTCGGGTTGTCTCATGCAGCGGCGCTTCACCGAGCTGTTCGAGGGGGACATGCCCCGCTTCGTCCCGGCGCTCGACATCCGCAACCAGTGCTCGGGCTTCCTCTACGGTCTCGCGGTCGGCTCGGGCATGGTCCAGGCGGGCACGGCCAAGCACGTCCTCCTCGTCGGCTCCGAGACGCACTCGGCGGCGCTCGACATGACGACGCGCGGTCGCACCGTGACCTCGCTCTTCGGCGACGGCGCCGGCGCCGCGGTCATCAGCGGGACCGACGACCCGGCGCGCGGCCTGCGCAAGTGGCAGCTCGGCGCGGACGGCCGCGGCGCCGAGGCGCTCTGCATGAGGGTCTGGGACATCACCAAGCGCCCGTTCATCCACCTCCCCAACGGCAGGAGCGGGGAGGGCGTGATCCCGCCCGAGACCATCTGGCCTCAGATGGATGGCAAGCAGGTCTTCCGCAACGCCGTCGAGAAGATGTGCATGTCCCTGATGGGCGTGTGCTTCGAGATGGGGCTCTCGGCCGACGACATCGATCTCTTCGTGTTCCACCAGGCGAACATGCGGATCAACCAGTACGTGGCGAACACCCTCGGGATCCCCGAGGACAAGCTCATCCACAACATCCACAAGTACGGGAACACGACCGCGGCGACGATCCCGCTTCTGCTCTGGGAGGCGGTCGAGACGGGCCGCCTCAAGCCGGGCATGAAGGTCGCGATGAGCGCGTTCGGCGCCGGTTTCACCTGGGGCGCTGCGATCCTCGACTGGTGAGCGCGGCGGCTTCCGTTTCTCGCTGGGACGCGCCATTGTCGCGCCCATGCCGCGTCGCTTGCTCGTGCCGACCGCTCTCGCCTCGGCGCTCCTCGCCTGTGACCCTCAGCCCGCGCCGAGCGACGCGGGGACCGAACGCGACGCCGGCGAGGACGCGCCGGCCCCCGACGCGTTCGTCGTGGTGAACGACTGGCCCGCGTCGGAGGTTCCCGCGTCGCAGGAGGTCGAGAGCGGCATCGTGCGCGAGCTCGTCGAGATCGACGGCCACGACGCGCCGCCCAACCCCGAGGGCTCGGTGGACACGCCTGCGGTCTACGACCGCGCGCGCTTCGTTCGCTACCGCGCGGGCTCGTCCGTCGAGCCGCGCGCGGTCGTGATCGCGATGCCCGGGATCTTCGGCGGTGCGGGCAGCTTCGAGCCGCTCGCGCGGGCGCTCGTGCGTCGCTCGCTCGCGTCGGGATCGAGCACCGGTCCCGTCGAGGTCTGGGCGATCGACCGGCGTTCGAACCACCTCGAGGATCTGCGCGGCCTCGACGCCGCCGAGGCCGAGGGCAACGCCGACATCGCGCGCGGCTACTACTTCGGGCGAGACACCGTCGGAGGGGAGCGCTTCGGGGGCTTCGTCGGACAGGATGAGGTGGCCTTCCTGAGCGAGTGGGGTCTCGCGACGCACTTCGGCGACCTGCGCGCGATGATCGAGCGCGTGCCCGAGCGCGCGCGGCGAGGGCACGTGTTCCTGCTCGGCCACTCGCTCGGTGGCTCGATGACCGAGACCTTCGGCGCGTGGGTCTTCGAAGACGGCGTTCGCGGCAGCGATCTCCTCGCGGGCCTCGTGCTCGTCGACGGCTCGCAGAGCGAGATGCCCATCACCGAGACCGAGTACCTCGAGGGCGGCGGCTCGGGCTTCATGCCCATCACGGGCCTCACCGAGATCCGCAACGAGACGCGCTACATCGCGCTCCCGATCCTCGGCGTCAGCGTGTACGCGACGGCCGAGATCGTCGCGATGGCGGCGATGCTCGCGCCCGACGAAGTGCGCAGGGGCGATCGCGACCGCGACGCGGTGCTGCGGACGCTGCTCGGTGGCGCGCGCGTGCCTCCGATGACGAACGAGGCGGCGTTCGGCTTCGGCTTCGACGACGCCTCGAACGGCCTCTCGTTCGCGGCCGTCTCGATGGGCGAGCCCGTCGGTCCGGTGGAGCCCTACGAGAGTCTCTTCGGCTCGACCCTCGAGCGGCCATCGGACCCGAGCGTGACGTACACGTGGATCGACGCGCCCGAGGCCGACCCGCCCGAGCTCACCCCCGTCGCGAACCTCGCCGCCGCGTGGGTGTCCGGTCGAACGAACTTCGCCGAGTGGTACTTCCCGGCGCGTCTCACCCTCGACCTCGGGGCGTGCGGGGGCCTCGGCGTCGAGGAGGGCGGCTGGCAGGACGCCGAGGGCCTGCGCTGCCGCGCGGGCGCGGCGATGGACGCTCCGGTGCGCGCGATCGCGGCCGGCCTGCGCGACGTCGCGAGCTACGAGCGCTCGCGCCTGCGCGGCGCCGCGATCGGCGCGGGTCGCGCGAACGCCGGCGCAGGCCGCGACACCGAAGCGGGCTACCGCGTCGTCGACGCGACCTTCATGACCCACATCGATCCGCTCACTGCGGCAGACACGGAGCGGAACATGGTTCCCGAGGAGATCCTCGCGTTCGTAGCGGCAAACGTCGAGAGCGGCACCACGGGCCCGATCGCGCTGCCGTGAGCTTGTTCTCAAGGGGTGCGGGCGATCTCCGCGACGATGTGTGTAGGTCGACCGTCGTGGGACGCGGGGAAGGGGGAGCGCTCGAGCGTGGTGTCGACGCACCGGAGCGCGCGGTCGAGCTCCGGCGACATCGTCTCGAGCTCCACGCGCGCGGCGCCCGAGGCCTCGACGTGGATCGAGCCGCGGATCGAGCCGGTCGCGTCGGGGCCTGCGGCCGTCAGGAAGCACTGCGCGAGGCGCGCGTGCTGCCTCGAGAGCGCGTGCTCGGCGACCGCCCGGCTGATCGGGCCCGAGCTCGTGTGCACGCGGATCGTCACCGCGCCCCGCGCCTCCGCCCCGGGAGCACGTGCTGCGGGCCCGCTGCCGGCGCGGGTCGAGCCCGCGCTGCCCGCGAGCGCGGTCTCGCTCGGCGCGGTGGTGGCCTCGCTCGACGCCTCGTTCGACGCGGTGGCCCCGCTCGACGCGGCGGTTTCACCGGACCCGTCGGACGTGTCGTCTCTCGAGGCGGTCGTCTCGGGGCTCGGGTTGGGGGCACGCTCGGCGCCCAGCGCTGCAGGAGGCGAGGAGCGCTCGCCGCGGGCGACCTCGCTTCCGCCGCACCCGAGCTGGACGAGCGCGAAGAGGAGCGATGCTCCACGCCCCGCGTGGGCCCACCGCGCGGGCTCGGTGTGGGGTCGCGTGCGCCTGCGGCTCATCGCGCGTTTCGCGTGGTGGCTCGAGCCTCGAGCACCTCGCGCTCCTCGAGCCGCATGCCCGCGTCGGGGTCGAGCGTCGTCGCGCTCGAGACGATCGAGTAGATGGATTCGAGCAAGAAGCGCATCAGCGTGGGCCGGTCGACGGCCCGGCGGTCGAGCCAGTCGATCGTCGCCGCCTCCACGAGGCCGAGGTACGCGCGCACGGCCAGCCGAAACACCGGTCGAGGGTTCTTCTGGCCCATGTTCGCGAGCATGCGCGTGAGGATGCGCTCGCGCGTCGCGTCGACGAGCTCGGTCACCTCGGGGTCGTTGCCGATCCCGCCGCGCAGCAGCGTGAGGAAGGCGGCGGAGTGCGCCTCGGCGAAGTCGAGGTAGCCGCTCAGGCCCGCGACCGCGCGCTCGGCCGCAGGCAGCTCCGTGCTGACCTCGGTCGCGGCCACGAGCTGTTCGGCGGCCTCGCGCACGACAGCGACGTAGAAGCCGCGTTTGCTCCCGAAGTAGTGGTAGAGGAGCCCTTTGGAGATCCCGGCGGCCTCGGCGATGTCGTCGATGGAGATCTCGTCGTAGGCGCGCTCGCCGAAGAGCCTCTTGCCGAGGGTGAGCAGCTGCTGTCGACGCTCGTCGAGGTCGAGCCGCTTGCGGACCTCGTCCTCACCCGGTGCCTCGCTCGGCGGTCTCTTGGTCATCCGCTTCGTCGCCGGTGTCCGAGCCTCCGCAGACGGGGTCTTTCGCACCGCAGAGCGAGTCATCGCGGCCACGCTAGTCCCGCCGCGCCGCGATGACCAGCCGAAGCGGGCCCAGCTTCGCGTTCAGGGGGGGCAGATCACACCGCGTCGGCCCAGCACGGGATCCCCCTCCCGCTTGCGGGAGGGGCCCCGCAAGCGGGAGGGGGAGCCGGATGCGCGCACCGGAGGATCTGGGCTGAGCTGCACCCCGTTCAGGGCGCGGGCTCGCCATTGACTGGCGACGAGGATCGGTCATCCTGCGCTCTTGAATAGAGTTCAACAGCGGCGCGCGCGGCCCTGCGGCGCGAGCCAGAGCGGCGCGAGCCAGAGCGAGGTGGACGATGGACGGTTCTTCGAGCGCGAGTGAGGTGGTCGAGGCCCGCGGGCCGGCGCGAATGCCGACCGGCATCCGGGTGCGGGCGATGGGCTTCGCCTTCCGCGACGCGGGCATTCCCCGCCATTGGTTCATGGGGAGCCCGCACCTGACGCACCTCTCGAACGCGCTTCAGCTCCTCTTCCCGGCCGGCGAGCGCTTCTTCATCCGCTCGGTGAAGCACTACGAGGACCGCATCGAGGACCCGGAGCTCAAGGCTCGCATCAAGGGCTTCTACGGGCAGGAGGGGCGGCACGGCCACGAGCACGAGCGCTTCTTCAGGGTGCTCGAGGAGCAGGGCTACGAGCTCCGGAGCTTCCTCGAGTGGTACGAGGACCTCGCCTACCGGAGGCTCGAGAAGCAGGTCTCTCCAGCGATGCGCCTCTCCATCACCGCGGCGCTCGAGCACTTCACGGCGGCGCTGGGGCGCAACGCGCTGACGAGCGACTTCCTCGACGAGGCCCACCCGATCCTCGCAGAGCTCATGCGCTGGCACGCGGCCGAAGAGATCGAGCACAAGTCCGTCGCGTTCGAGGTCTTCGAGACCGTCGACGGCCGCTACCACGTGCGCGTCGCGGGGCTCTTCGTCGCGCTGGTCGCGCTCACGCGCTTCTGGGCCGCGGCCACCAAGCACCTGCTCCGAGAGGAGGCGAAGATGGGCACCGACCTCCGGGCTGCGGCGCGGGCCGCGCGCGACAACCCGCGCCTCCAGCTCGAGCGCAAGCGCCGCGGCGAGATGTTCCGCGACGCGATCCTCGAGTACCTCCGCCCAGGCTTCCACCCCGACGACATCGACGACCTGGGGCTCGCCCGCGCCTACCTCGCGAGCATCGGACGCCTCGAGGGTTGAGTCGGCCCGAGAGTCCGTGCGGAACCTCCCCCGCGGAGCGGGGGCCTCTCGATCCCGGCTTGCGCGCGCGGTGGGCTCGGGCACGCTCGCGCGCCGTGAACAGCGACGGCCGAGAGACCGACCCCCGCGCGCGCCCCAAGGCCGTCGTGGTCGGAGTGCAGCTTCCCGACGTGACCGAGGCCGAGCACGCGAGCTCGCTCGAAGAGCTCGAGCGGCTCGCGAGCACGCTGGGTTTGTCGCCCATCGGACGGGTCACGCAGCGACGCAGTACGATCGGCAAGTCCGCCGTCATCGGAGAGGGCAAGCTCAAGGAGCTCGCGGCGTGGACGGGCGGGGACGGCCTCATCCCCTCGGGCGCCAAGCGCAAGAAGCGCAAGATCGACGTCGAGGACGACGGCGCAGAGAACGAAGACGCCGAGGACGAGGCGACGGACGACGAGGCAGTGGACGCCGAGGCAGCGGACGCCGCGACCGAGGCCGGCGTGTTCTCCGGGGCTCCGCCCGCGGGCCGGGCGAGCGTGGTGCTCGTCGACCACGACCTCTCGCCGTCGCAGGCGCGCAACCTCGAGCGCGCGACCGGCGCGGAGGTGCTCGACCGCACCTCGGTGATCCTCTCGATCTTCCAGCGGCATGCGCGCACGCGCGAAGCGCGCCTGCAGGTGGAGATCGCGCGCCTCGCCTACCAGGCGCCCCGCCTGCGCGAGAGCGGCGGCGGCGATCGACAGCGCGGCGGCATCGGAGGCAAGGGCGCAGGCGAGTCGAACCTCGAGCTCGACCGCCGCAAGATCCGTGACCGCATCGCCGAGCTGCGCGAGGAGCTCGCGGGCATCGAGCACGAGGCGGGCGTGCGCCGCAAGCGCCGCAGCGAGGCCGCGACCGTCGCGCTCGTCGGCTATACGAACGCGGGCAAGAGCTCCTGGATGCGCGCGCTCACCGGGGGCGAGGTCTACGTCGCCGACAAGCTCTTCGCGACGCTCGACACGACCGTGCGCGTGCTGGTGCCCGAGACGCGCCCGCGCATCCTGGTCTCGGACACGGTCGGCTTCATCAAGAAGCTCCCGCACGACCTCGTCGCGTCCTTCCGCTCCACGCTCGAGGAGGCGCGCGAGGCGCGCCTGCTCCTTCACGTGCTCGACGCCGCCGACCCGGCGTTTCGCTCGCAATTCGAGGTCACGCGCACCGTCTTGCGCGAGCTCGAGGCCGACGACGCGCCCTCGCTCGTCGTCCTCAACTAGCTCGACAAGGTCTCGGCCGCCGACCGCGACGCGCTCGCGGTGGAATTTCCCGAGGCGCTCCTCGTGAGCTCGCGCAGCGCCGAGGACAAGGCGCGCGTGCACGCGGCGATCGTGAGCTTCTTCGAGAAGGACATGATCGAGGCCCGCTTCGTCGTCCCCTACGACAGGCAGGCGATGACGAGCCGCCTGCACGAAGAGACGCGCGTGCTCTCGGAGGACTACGAAGAGGAGGGCGCGATCCTCCGCGTGCGCGCCATGCCCGGCGTGATCGCGAAGCTCGAGAAGGAGCTCGCAGGGCGCGGGCGGTGAGCGGAGCCGGTCCATGACCTGGCCCGCGCCCGAGGTCCTCGTCCCACTGGCGATCGTGGGCGTGATCGCGTTCACGATCGAGACCGCGCTCGGCTTCGGCGCGACGCTCATCACGGTGGCGCTCGGCGCGTTCTTCCTCGATCTCGGCCGGATCTTGCCTGCCCTCGTCCCGCTCAACCTGCTCGTCTCGGGCTACTTGGCTGTCCGCTACGCCGCGCACATCGAGCGCCGCTTCCTCTTCACGCGCCTCCTGCCTCGGATGGCGCTCGGCCTGCCCGTCGGCATCTACGCGTTCGGCGCGCTCGATGCCTCGATGCTCAAGCGGGCCTTCGGTGTCTTCCTCGTCGCCGTGAGCACGCTCGAGCTCCGACGCGCGGCCACGCCGGCCCCGCGCCTCGACCCGTGGACCGAGTGGGCGCTCCTCCTCGCCGGGGGCGCGATCCACGGTGCGTTCGCGACAGGCGGCCCGATGGCCGTCTACGTGACGTCGCGCGTCCTCGCCGACAAGCAGGCGTACCGCGCGCCGCTCTCGGCGCTCTGGACCCTTCTCAACGTCGCGATGCTCGCGAGCTACGCGTGGCAGGGGGAGCTCGACGGCAGCACGGCCGACCTCGCCCTCGGTCTCGGGCCCTCGATCGTGATCGGCATGGTCGCGGGGGAGCTGCTCCACGCGCGCGTGCCAGCCCGGACCTTCCGCGCCGTCGTCTTCGCGATGCTCTGCGTCGCCGGTCTGGTGCTCGCCGTCCGGGGCTGAGAGCACGTGGCACTCGGATGGACCGCTGCCCGTGCCGCGGGCTCGAATCGGCGGGAGGGAGGCTCTCGCCGATTCAACCGGGTTCAGCTCATCTCAGACCAGACACGCCGGTGCGTGCGCGCATCCGGCTCCCCGCCCGCTTGCGACAGGGGGTTGGGGCAAGGGCTCCTGCGAACGGTGGAGGGCTTGCCAGATCGCGGTGAGCACGCCCTCCCTCGGCGGGCGCGCGTGGGGTGACGAACAGCACGAGCGCGAGGGGCTGCCCGGCCAGGAGCGGGGGAGCTGGATCGAGAGCCCGCGCTCCGTTCGCTCGGTCGGGGTCTTCTCTTCTCTCGTAGCGCCTGCCCGTGATGCACGATGGCTGTGCGACCACACGAGTGCTTCGATCGCGTGGGCTCGCCGCTCGGGCTCGATGCTCGTGATGCGATGCCCGGCGGAATCCGCCGCCAGGCCGCCGCCCCTTCGCAAGCGGAACCGCGTTTTCTTCGAGGTCTTGCGCCTCGAGGACCGTATCGGCGCTTGCTTGGCGGCGCGGCGTGCCTCCTGGCCCTGCACCGACGAGCCGCCTCGCGCGCGCGGATTCCTCTCCGCACGAGCCGCAGCAAACGAGCTTGCATCGCGTGGTGCGTGAGCACCTCCAGACGTTGCCGGCTCGGCGCGCCGAGGCGGGCGAGGCGATGCCCAGCTCCGTGGTGGACGAGCTACGCGGCGACCCGAGGTGTGGGGTGCTCGCGCTCGGGGCAGTGCGCTTTGCGTGCGGACACCGAGGGCGCGATCGCCTCGTGGGCCTCTCGTGCAAGGGCCGAGGGCCGCCGCAGCCAGGCTTCGACTTCGGCCCCTGATGGCCGCCGCGGTGCGAGGAGCGCGTGCCAGGGCACCGCTGCGCCCGCAGCTCGGCGCCGAGCGTGCCCAAGCCCATGCGAGCCGTGATCGGCGCGGACTTCCACGCGGGGCGCGCGGCGCTCGCAAGGGAGCTCGGCGCAGACGAGGCCTTCACCCTCGAGCCCATGCTTCACCCTCGAGCCCATGCCTTCACCCACGACGCCGTAGATGCGCCTCATGGGGCCCGATGCTTCCGGAGCACGCACCCTCGAACGAGGATTGCGAGCCGTCCGCGCGCGGCCCAGCCTTCGGCTTCGGATGTGCGTGACCCAGCGAGACCTCACCGCTCTCCTCACCGCCTTCCTCGCAGCGTGCGGCGGCGACGTCGTCCCGAGCGATGCCGCGCCCGACCTCGACGCCCGGGATGAGCCCGTGCTGGAGGCGGCCGTTGCCGAAGACGCTCGCCCGAGCGTCGATGCGACCCTCCCCGACGACGTGCTGCGGCAGCCCATCGGTGCGGGCGCGCGCTACTGTGAGCTGCTGCTCGCATTCGCAGGCGGCGCGAACGTCCGCGTGGAGGTGTGGGGAACGCAGACCCTCAGCCACTGCCCGATGAGCGACTGGGACGCGATCGACACGGACGCCGTGCGCGCCGCGAGCGGTGCGACGCTGGTCCTCCGGAACGGCCCGAGGTACTGGCTCCCCGACCGCACGAGCGGCGAGATCCCCGACCGCGCACCCGTCTACTTCGGCACGCTGCTGATGCAGCAGCTCGCCTCGATCGAGCTGCCCGCCGCCGGGCTCGCGTCCATGCCGTACACGGAGCGCACGATCCTCCGCGACACGCGCTTCGAGATCGACGCAGGTCGCGAGGTCTACGAGCTGCTCGCCTCCGACGGCTCCATCTACGTGATGCAGTCGTACGCGCAGATCGTCGACCCCGCGCTCGGCGCCAGCGATTTGAGCGGCCTCGCGGCGCGGCTCACGCTGCCGATGGGCTGGAGCTACCGCGCACGAACGCTCGAGACGCCCTTGGTCGTCGACACGCCAGGCATGGCCACGGTCCTCCAGGACGATCTCCAGAACTCCTACTCACGCTACGTCGACGGCAGCCCCTGACACGCCTCGAGGTCGAGCTCGCGCTCACCGAGCAGCAATCGATCGAAGGGCTGAAGGGACGCGGTGGGTGGGCCAGGGCGAGTTCCGCAGGCCGAGGGCCGACGATGTGCCCCGGCGGCGAAACGGATAGGTCATTTCTGCGCGGGCCCTCAGAGCATGAGTCACTGGGATTGACTCATGCTCTGATCGTTTCTTGCCGGAGGGTCTGGCCGCAGCCCCTCCCTCTCGCCGAGTGAATCGGCGAGAGCCTCCCTCCCGCCGATTCGAGTCCGTGGCACCCGAATCGATCCATCCGAGTGCCACGTGCTCTCAGGGGCCTGACCGCCGCGGCGGGCTCGAGATCACGCTCCGCTGCGGGGGTTTCTTCGTCGAGGGCTACACGACGCCCATCTTCCGCGCGGTCGATGCCGGCTTCGTCGGTGTCGCAGGCTTGCTCTTGCGGTCCTCGTGAAGGGGTCGCGAGCGGGCGTGCTCGTCGTCGGCCATGCTCTCGTACTGACGTCACCGCTTGATGACCTCCGACAGCTCCCGCGCCGCCATCGTGCAAGGGGACCGATCCGTGCTCCTCGAGGTCGACCACCCCGCCTACGAGGAGGCGCGCGCTTTCCTCGTGCGCTGCGCCGAGATCGAGAAGAGCCCGGAGCACGTCCACACGTACCGCCTCTCCGATCTCTCGCTCTGGAACGCCGCGTCGACGGGCATGACGGCAGAGCAGGTCGTCGCGGGCCTTCAGCGGATCGCGCGCTTCGCGATCGCCTCGCACCTCGAGCACGAGATCCGTGATCGCATGGGGCGCTGGGGCCAGGTGCGGCTCGAGGACGTGCCCGAGGATCCGAGCCTTCTTCGGCTGCGCATCGCGTCGCCCTCGCTCGTCGCTCGCCTCGTGGCAGAGAAGAGGGTCGCGCCGCTCCTCGAGGTCGACGGCGTGGACGTCTATGTCCCGCAGCGCCACCGCGGGCGCCTCAAGCAGGTGCTCTCGCCGAGCGCTTCGCCCCCGACGTGGCCCGCCTGCTCGGCGCGGGCAAGCGCGCGAAGCCGTCCATCACCGCCCTCACCACGCCGCAGCCGCTGCCGAAGAGCTCCAAGCCCGAGGTGGTGCCCACACCGCGCGCCACCGCGACCGCGGACGCGTGGCTCACCCAGGGCCCGCCGCGGCCATCGACGCCCGCCGAGGCGATCCGCTCGTGGGACGACGCCGCGACCGAATCGCGGGCCGCGGGCCGTGCGGGCGAAGCTCGCTACTGCGCGCTCGTCGCGCAGGCTGCGCGCGAGGTCGAGGCCGAGGTGATGGCCTGGGCGACCGCGAACCAGGAGCCGGACTTCGCCACGCGCCTCATCGACGACGAGGAGCTCGCCGTGTTCGCGTTCCTCGCACCTCACTGGCGGCGCAGCGTGCTCGCGGTCGCGGGCGACGTGTATGAGGTCATCGACGGGGCAGCGAGTGTCGATGCTCCCAACGCACGCAGCGCGGTCGGACGAAAAGGGTACGGCGAGGCGCGCGCGCTCAGCGGCGCGCCGGTTCGCCCCGGACGCGAGGACGACGAAGACGACGACCCCGAGCCCCTCGAGGTGCTCGAGGGCCCGCCCAGCGAGCGGGTCGCTCGCAAGCTCGTCGACGACGTGATCGCGAACGAGGTGGCGCTGCGTGTCACCGAGCGTGCGGCGGACGGCGTTCGCACGTACGTGCTCTTTCCGGACGCGGTGCGGAAGCGCGGACAGCAGATCGTGATGGTCGGAGAGGACGAAGGAGGTGCCTCCCGTGTCGTCACCTTGCCGGACATCGTCAAGCTCGAGGTCATCGCCGACTGAGAGCACGTGGCACTCGGATGGATCGATGCGGGTGCCACGGGCTCGAATCGGCGGGAGGGAGGCGGGGCGCCGCGACGCCGATCCGATCCGGTTGTCTCTGCTCGGGACCTGAGCGAGGCCGAGCCTCGGCGCGCGGCGCTTGGTAGGGTCTCCGGATGAGCGAGAGCCAGGAGCGGAGCGCAGCCCTCGTGCCCGGCGCGATCGAGAGAGACCCGGAGATCGTGCGCACGCGTGTCACGTGCGCGCTGTTGTACTTCGCCGCGCGCCAGGTCCCGGTGCCCTTGCTCGACGACGTGCTCCGCACGCAGGTCGCCGCGTACATGGTGAAGCACTCGGTGAGGAAGGCAGGGCTGTCCGTGCCGAGCGAGCAGCTGGCGCCCCTCTTCGAGAAGGACGAGCACTGGGCGGTCGGCTGCCTGTGGTGGATGTTCAAGCTGCCGCTCAAGCTCCTGCTCTTCCCGATTCGCAAGGTCACGAACCTCCTCTTCGCGGTGCGGCATCTCGGCAAGGACTTCGCGGAGATCCTCCTCCTCGGAGAGGTGATCGACCGCGCGGTCGTCGAGGGCGGCCTCCGTGCCGAGGGCCTGGCGACCGAGGAGGCACAGCGCGCGCGCTCGCGTCGCTACCGGCGTGCGTTCGACCGGGCGCTCGCCGAGACGGACACCTCGCTCCTCTGGGGCCTCGTCGGCGTCGCGATCGGGCCGGTGCGAGGACTGCTCGCCGCGGGCGCGCGCCCGCTCCGCCACCTCTGGCACGGCAACGGCGAAGAGGCCGTCGGCGCAAACCCCGCCATGGACGCCAAAGCGAGCGCGATCGAGAAGGTGCTCCTCCAGCCCGAGGTGCAGCGATTCCTCGCGGACTTCGACCGACGCCTCGAGCGCGCGCTTCGCGAGGGGGCGTGAGCGCCGGCGTCGCGCCGCGGGCCAACTGGTTCGTCGCGCTGCCCGTCCGGATCGAGCACCTCGAGGCCCGCGTCCCTCCGCCACCTCGCTCGTTTCGGCGCTTCTGCCCCGAGGATCTGCACGCGACGATCGCCTTCCTCGGCGCCTCGGGCGAGACGCTCGCGGTCCGGGCGTTCGAGGCCTTGCCGGATGCGCTCGGTCCTGCGGTGTCCGTCCACCTCGGGGCCGTGGTGCCGATGGGTCGGCCCTCGGCGTACTCCGCCCTCTCGGCGCTCGTGTCGGAGGGGCGAGCCGCCCTCGAGGAGCGCATGACCGCATGGCGGGATCGGATCCTCGAGGCCACCGGCTTCGCGCGCGAGTCACGCCCCATGAAGGCGCACGTCACCCTCGCGCGTCCTTCCCGGCGCGCGAGCGCGGCGGACCGGGCGGCGGGGCTCGCGTGGGCGAGCTCGGTCGACCTCCACGGTCTCGAGGTCCGTCTCGACCGAATCGCGCTCTACACGTGGGACGACGCGCGCACCGAACGCCTGTTCCGCATCGTCTGCGCGAGGCCGCTCGCGGGCTGAGCTGTCTGGCGCACGGCGGCGATCGGCACCTCGGCGGATCGGCTCGCCGCCGTGCGGTGCGCTCGCCTCGCCTCGACCCTGCTCGCGCCTCGCGCTGCGGTCGGCGAGCGCTCGATTTCCGCCGGGCTCCGAGATTTCGCAGCTTCTCCGGGAACGTTTCGCGGGGGCTGCCGTACGATTCGGTCGTGCCTCATTCGCCCACACCGGTCGATGTCGACGGTCTCTTCGCGTACGCGCGCGTCGCGGCCAGAGCCCGACGGATGCCGGACCGAGAGGTCACGACGGTGGCTGGCCGCACTCCACGTGCGCCGCTTCTGCAGGGAACGTCGAGGCCTCGCGCTGCGTACGCGCGTCGACTCGCGGAGCTGGGTTTGGTCGAGCCCGCGCTCGCAGCTGGAGCCGAGCGCGAGGCGCGGGATGGCGCGCAGCTCCTCGAGCGTCTCGGCCGTGTGCTCCGGATCGGGACGGACGCCGACCCTACGCTGCGCAACGACGTCTTGGCGGCGCGCATCGCCGCTCTCGCGGGCGGGGAGCTGTGCCGCGTGGGCTTCGAGCACCTCGAGCCCGAGGATGGCGAGCCTCCCGACGGGCGCATCTCGAGCCTTCCGGACGACGACGAGATCCCGCCGGATGCGCCGATCGTCGGCCTCGTGCGGTTGCGCGCGCACGTGGGCCTCGCGAGCTGGGAGGTCTTCGCGATCGATCGAGGACCGTGGCTCGATCTGCCCGCTGTCCTGGCCCTGCTCAACACCGTCTTGCGTCACCAGGCGAGCCTCACGCGCTTCGTCGTACTCCGCGGAGACGGCCCTACCGCGCGGGTGCTCGCGGCGCGCATGGACGCGATCGAGGCGGCCGTGTCCGAGGGGCTGCTCGAGCTCGAGGGGCCCGACGAGGCGCTGCTGCGCAGCCTCGGGGAGGCAGGCACTTCGGGCGAGATCCGGACCTGAACGGAGGGCCCGAGCACGAGCGACCCATCCGCCTCGGCGCCGGGGCCGCGACGGCCCTCACGTCACGATGGAGAGGGCGCGGCGAGGGCGCTTGTCGGGGAGAGCTTCGAGGGCCTTTTTCCACGCGCCGAAGGAGCCCCCGGCGTGCACGGCGTCGAGGACCGCGAGGCCCTCGGCGCGGCCGCCCTGGGCGAGGGCGTGCTCGACCCAGGCCCAGCGTGCGCTCGTCGCGCGGACGTCGACGCGCCCCTGCAGGCCCTGCCTGAGGCGCTCGAGGCGGCGCTCGACGACCTTGATGCCGGCGAAGGGCAGGCCGTCCATCGGCGTGTTCCGCTTGCTCACGAAGGGTGCGATTCCGAGGGAGAGCGGCGCGATCCGAGAGAGCTCGGACGCGAAGACGACCAGTTCGTCGACGTCGACGTCCTCCTCGTTGGGGAGGCCCACCATCATGTAGAGCTTGAGGCGCTCGAGCCCGTGCGCGCGCGTGAGCTCGGCGGCGCGGTGCAGGTGCTTCTCCTGTGCCTTCCGCTGCACCTGGTCGCGCAGGCGCTGGCTCGCGCCGTCGCTCGCCGTGGTGAGCGTCCGGTAGCCCGCGCGCTTGAGCGCCCCGACGAAGCGGTCGTTCAGACGATCGGGGCGCAGCGAGCTCAGGCCCACCTCGCAGCCGCGGTCGGCGAGCGCCTCGACGATGTCGGCGATCTTGGGGTGATCGCTCACCGCGGCGCCGACGAGCCCGACGCGCTTGGCGTCCTCGGGGACGAGGCCGAGGATCTTCTCCATCGGCACGATGCGCATGCCGCCGTTGGTGGAGCGGCGCATCACGCAGTACGTGCAGCCGCGCGAGCAGCCCCGCTCGGCCTCGAGGAGGAACATGTTGCGGAGCTCGGTGTGCGGCGTGCGGATCGCCGCGAACGCGGGGAGCTCCTCGACGTTCGCCTGCGCGATGGCGGGCATCTCGTCTCCGTGCAGGCTCGGCACGAACGCGCTCGGGAGCGCGTCGGCGATGCCGCGGAGGGCGAGCTCCTTGGTGCCCGCGCGTCCCCGCACGAAGTTCGCGAAGGCGTGGTCGAGGCAGGTGTGGATCGTCTGGTCGCACTCGCCCATCAGCACGACGTCCGCGTAGGGAGCGAGCGGCAGCGGGTTCGAGAAGGTGAGCGGACCGCCCATCACCACGAGCGGGTGATGCTGGTTGCGGTCGGCCGCGAGGGGCGGGATGCCCGCCAGCTCGAGCACCTCGACGACTCCGGCGAGCTCGAGCTCGAAGGCGACCGAGAGCGCGACGACGGGGAAGTCGCCGACGGGGCGCTCGCTCTCGTAGGTGAAGAGCGGGGTGCGCGATCGGCGGTAGGCCTCCGGCGAGTCCGGAAGAAACGAGCGCTCTGCGACGCGCCCGCTCTCGCGAATCAGGCGGTGGATCTGCAGGAAACCGAGCGAGCTCATCCCGGCGCGGTAGGGGCTCGGGTAGACCAGCGCGACACGCTCGGGGCCCTCCGAGAACGTCGTACCGATCTCGTCGCGCACGCGCGCACGCGCCTCTTCGAGCAGCTCGTCTCGGGGCCTGGCCATCTGCGCGCTATGCGGCTCCGCCCGCTCGCTGGCAAGGGACCGCCTCGACCGCGTCCTCGAGTCGCAGGAGCGGGGCGTCGTCGCCGGCGAGCACCGGGACGAGGTTGACGCCGAACATCACCTCACCGTCGATCGTGCGGAACGTGGCGAGGGTCTTGAGCGGCTCTTTGTCGGCGCGACCGGTCTCGGGATCGAGCGTCGTGACGACGCAGCGCGCGCAAGGCTTGGTCGCGCGGAGGAGCGCACCCCCGACGCGGAGGTGTGTCCATCCATCCTCGTCCCACGCGGGCGCGCCCTCGACGACGAGGTTCGGACGGAAGCGCGCCATGGCGAGCGGCACGCCGGCGCGCGCCTCGAGGTCGGCGCGTGAGCTCTCGTTCGTCACGAGGAGCGGGTATCCATCGGCGAAGCTGACCTCGTCTCCGGGCAGGGCGAATTTCGGATTGATCTTCCGGTGCACCGCGCGGGTCATCGCGACGCACGCCAGCGAGCGACCCAGAAACGACGAGAAAAACGCCGAGAGCGCGGGGACCTCGGGAGCCGCGAGCGTGGTCCGCCAGAGGCTCACGGTGCGCGAAGCGCCGAGCGGGTTGTCGTCCGGGTCGAGCGCCACCGTCACGCGCGCTGCGGGTACCTCGACGTGCAGGGCGTCGCCGTCGATCGAGACGCGCACCGCCGTGAGCCTCGGCTCCTCGCGCTGGCTCACGAAGCGCCCCGTCGCATCGACGATCATGAAGCGTCGGTCGTTCGAGAGTCCGCGGCGCTCGAGCCGCACGGCCGCGAGCGGGACCGCGCCGCAGCTCTTGATCGGATAGATGACGATGGAGGACAGACGCATCCGGCCCCTCCGGGTCTCACAGCCCGGAGAGCGTTCCGCTGCCGTGGTTGAAGGGCGATGGGTAGAGGCCGAAGCGGAGCGTGCTCTTGCCCGAGTCCCGTCCGGCCTCTTGGAGGTCGTAGAAATCGTCGAGGCGGAGCGAGAGCGACTGCGCGAGGCGCCAGAGGAATTTCGTCGCGAGCACGGGATCCTGCTGGAGCATCGCGAAGAACAGCGGGCGCTCGAGCACGAGCACCTTGGACTGGATGCGCGCCCGCACGGTCGCCGAACGCGGCCGCTGCGACAGAAGCGCCATCTCGCCGAAATGCGAGCCCGAGCCGAGGATCGCGACGGGGTGTTCGTTGCGCTCGACGACGACCTGGCCGCTCACGAGGAGAAAGAGCGCTTCGCTCGACTCCCTCTCGCGGAGGATCACCTCGTCGGGGGCGAAGTCCTGCTGGCGACAGCAGTTCGAGACGCGGAGCAGCTCGGCCATCGACAGCTCCTCGAAGAGCTGGATGTGCCGCATCGTCTCGAGGCCCGCGTTGACGAGCGTCGCCCGCTCGTGTTGCGCGCTCTTCTCGTGCTGCGAGTCGCCCTCGGCCTCGACGCGCAGCGCCAGGACGGTGACGTTGTCCGCGCCGCCGCGCACGTTCGCCAGCTCGATGAGCTGCGCCGGGACCGCGTCGAGCCGCTCGGCCGCGAGAAACGTCGTGAGCTCGACGGGATCCTCCAGGTAGCCGTGCAGACCATCCGAGCAGAGGAGGAAGAGGTCGCCGTCGAGCACGTCGAACACGAGCGTGTCGACGATCACCTTCTCGAGCGGGCCGACCGCGCGGGTGATGATGTTCTTGTGGGTGCTCTCCTTGGCTTGCTCGGGCGTCATGAGGCCGTGGCGAACCGCCTCCTGGAGGAACGTGTGATCCTCCGAGAGCTGATGAATCGCGCCTCCGCGGAGCATGTAGAGACGCGAGTCTCCGACGTGCGCCATCACGCCCTTGTCGCCGCGGACGAGGAGCGCCGAGCACGTCGTGCCCATCCCCTTCTTGCCCTGCTCGGAGAGCCCCAGCTCGTGGATCCGCGCCGAGGCGAGCTCGAAGGCCTCGCGCATCGCGCTCTCGATGCGGTCGGAGGAGCCGCCCTCGTCGATCGTCGCGAGGTCGCTCGCTCGCGCGCGGAGACGGTCGCGGATCGTGTGGGCGGCGGTGCTCGAGGCGATCTCTCCGGCGGCGTGGCCTCCCATGCCATCGCACACGAGGTAGAGGCCGAGCTCGGCGTCGACGAGGAAGTAGTCCTCGTTGAGCTTGCGCGCTCTGCCCACGTCGGACTGCCCGAACGACTTGATCTTCATGGCCGTGCGAGAATGCCTCAGGTTCGGGGCGGCTGTCGCGGGTGCGCCGCTGCGCGACGCGGGAAGCCGGGTGACGGACCACGGCCCCGAGGACGCTCGGGCCGCGTAGACTGCGGTCGGCATGTACCGCTCGGGCTACGTTCAGCTCGCCTCGTGGCGCGGGATCCCCATCCGAGCGCACTGGACGCTCCCGGTCCTGTGCCTCTTGTGGAGCGGTCTCCGGTTCGCCCCCGGGGCCTGGCTCGGCGCGTTGTCCGTGGTGCTGCTGCACGAGCTCGGGCACGCCTACCTCGCGCGACGCTACCGACTCGCCGTGATGGAGGTGATGCTGCACGGCCTCGGAGGCCACTGCGCGTATGCGGGGGAGCCGAGCGCGTGGCAGCGCTCCGTGGTCGCCTCGGGCGGGGTGCTCGCGCAGGCGATCTTGCTGGCGATCGCCTACCCCGTGCAGTGGCTCCTCGTCTCGGGCCTGGTGGCTGGGACGCCCGCTCCGTCGGAGCTCGTCTGGGATCTGCTCTTTGCGTGGACCTACTCGAACCTCGGGATCCTGGTCTTCAACCTGCTCCCCGTCGGGCGTCTCGATGGCGTCGAGATCTGGAAGCTCCCGGGGATGTGGCTCGCGCGCCGGCGCCGGCGCGCGATGACCAAGGTGGCTCGCGCGGGCGGCGACGCCGCGTTGCGCGCGCCCCCCGGGACGAGAGAGCCGCTGTCCGAGCCGCTCGAGGTCGACGAGGACGCGGTGCGAGAGACCGTGCGCCGAGCGCTCGAGGAGGCCCGCAAGCGCAGCCGGTGAGCCACGTCCGCCGTTTCTTTGGTGGAACGGGATCACTCGGAGTAACCGTCCGAGGGTGCGTGCATGCTTTCGGCTCGCCCTCGTCGCGCTGACCGTGATCGTCGCGGGCTGTCCGAGCTCCGCGCAGGTGCGTGACGAGCCCGCGCCGGAGGAGCCCGCGCCCGAGCCCGCGCCCGAGGCGCCCCTCGCGGTCGAGCCGGCGCCCGCGCTCGTGCCCGAGGACAGCGCGGCGCCCGAGGGCCCGGCGTGCACGAGCACGGCCGAGTGCGTCACGGGACAGCGCTGCCGCGGGCCGCGCGGATGTCTGTCGCCGTGGGCCTGCGGCGAGGCGAGCGACTGCACGGGGGAGCGCATCGCGTATTGCGATTGCGACGGCGCGACCTTCCACGCGCCGGCGGGTTGCCCCGGTCGCACGTACCTGCACGTCGGCGCGTGCGAGGCGCTCGGGCCGCTCGCGTCCTCCGAGGAGCTCGGCGTACACGCATACGACGAGCCGCCGACCACCGAGGATCGAACATGCGCGAGCAACGCCGACTGCAGGCGCGGCGAGCAGTGCTTCGGGCCGCCCGGCTGCGGAATGGCATGGCGATGCGAGCGGCTGCGCGGGTGTGGCGGCCCACGCGGTGAGCTCTGCGGTTGCGATGGCCAGACCTTCCGCGGCAGCCTGCAATGTCCCGGGCGGCCGATCGCGAGGCGGGGCGCTTGTGAGGACGTGGCCGTCGCGGCGGCCTCGCCTCCAGCGTTATCCACGCGGCCCGATCCCAGCGCGCCGCGCGCCGAGGAGCGGTCGGCGAGCAGCGCGTCCGAGGACGCGGTGGCCGTCCCGGGCCCAGAGACAGACGCCAGCGGGCGCGCGGCGCAGAGCGTGGTGCAGGCGGCCGTGGCGCCAGCGACGACGCCGGCGGTGGAGCGGGTCTGTGCAAGCCACCGCGACTGCCGGCGCGGAGAAGTGTGCTCGGGCCCCGCCGGCTGCGGCACCACGTGGACGTGCCAGCGCCCGCCCGAGCGCTGCAACCCCGACACGCAGGTCTTCTGCGACTGCGAGCGCAACACGTTCCGCGCGAGCATGAACTGCCCTGGCCGGCCCCACGCGCACCGCGGCTCATGCGAGCTCGATCGGATGCTCGAGCTGAGCGGCGCCGTGCTGCGCTGAGGGCTGGGCAGAAAGAGCCTGATCCAACCGCATCGCGGCGCCGCTCGAGCGATGACCGGGCGACGAGGAGGACAGCGAGTCCCTCGAGGAGAATGGGGGACGCGCCCGCTGCGAAGCTGTCTTCGGAGGTCCCCTGGTTTGTGTTCGGGCTCGAAGGACTCGAGACCCGACCGAAGTCGCCGAGGCTCGTCCCCGTCGACGCGATGGTTCTCACGGGGGCATGGCGTTGAGCCGTGTTGTGGGGGTCGTGGCTCTGGTGTCTCATGAAGCCCTCCTCGCGCCAACGTCTCGGCTGGTCTCGCTTCGCGGGCGTCGGGCGCCTTCGGCGCGGGGCGGCACGTCGCCTCCGACGCCGGGCGTCGTGTCGCCCCCATGCTTCGAACGGGGTGGCGACACGGAAGGGCGCCCGTGAGAGACTTGCGCGGAGCGTGGAATCCGACAGTCACCCTGCCTCGGGCGTGCTGCTCGACACCGGTGCCCGGGTTGGGCCGTACGAGATCCTGGGGGTTCTCGGGAAGGGCGGGATGGCGGTCGTGTTCCGCGCCCGGGACGTACGGCTCGGGCGCCTCGTCGCGCTCAAGGTCGCGAACGAGGAGCTCGCGAAGGATGACTGGGTCCAGCGACAGCTCGTGATCGAAGCGCGCGCGACCGCCTCGCTGGCACACCCGAACGTCGTCACGCTGTACGACGTCGGAGAAATCGGAGGCCGCGTCTGGGTTGCGCTCGAGTACGTCGAAGGCGAGACGCTCTCCGCCCGGCTCAAGCGGTCGAGACCCGACACCGAGGAGGCCATCCGCATCGCGCTCGAGATCGCCCGGGGCCTCGTTGCGGCGCACGCCGCAGGGATCGCGCACCGTGACCTCTAGCCTGCGAACGTGACGCTTGGCACGGACGGCCGCACGAGGGTGCTCGACTTCGGAGTGGCTCTGCTCGCCGAGACCCGTGGCGAGAACGAGGCCCTGGCCGGCGGCGGGTCTGGCGCGGCCATGCTCGTCGGTACGCCGCGCTACATGTCGCCCGAGCAATGGAAAGGAGAAGCGGGGCCGCCCGCGGACGTCTGGGCCTTCGGTCTCCTGCTCCACACCCTGCTGACGGGCGCGAGTCCGCTCGCGAAGATTCCTGTCTCCGAACTGCCGACGTGGCTGCAGCGGCCCGACCCCGTCGAGATCACCGTGGGCGAGCTCCATGCGTCGCTCATCGCGCAATGTCTGGCGAAAGAGCCGACCGCGCGACCGGACGCGCCCAAGATCGTGCGCGCGCTCGAGGAGCTTTGGGGTCGTGCGCGGCCCGGCCCACGTGCGTCGCTCGACGCCGTGGACCCGTCGAGCCTGGCCGTCCGCTTGGAGGAGCTCGAGGCATGTGTGGCGCGTCTCGAGGAGCGCGGCCTCGTCGTGGTGACCGGACCCGCGGGCTCGGGCAAGACCACCCTGGTGAGCCGGGAGCTCGTGCCGCGCCTTCTCGAGCGAGAGCGCACGAGAGTCGTCCAGGTGAGACCGGGGACTCAGCCCATGCTGCGAGTCCACGACGCGCTGGAGAGTGCCTTTCCCGAGCTTGGTGACAAGACCTCGCGGCCGAGCGGGCCGCGTCGCGCGGTGGCTCGTGTGGACCGCTTCGAGCACGCGCTTCGGGCGGGGCCCGCGCCACTGAGTGACCTGATCGCGTCACGCGGAGAATCTACCCGTCTCGTCCTGGTTCTCGACCCGCTCGAGGAGATTCTCGCGTCCGATCCAGGCGAAGCGGCGGCTTTCCTCCGTGCGATCGGGTCTCTGCCCGTGGCTGGCGGTGCGTTCGAGGTGGTGCTCGTCGTGCGTGACGACGCGCTCGGCAAGATCCCGTGGGGAGACGCCGGTGCAGCGGCGCTGGGGTCCCTGGTGCAGCTCGAGCATCCAGAGGACTCCATCCTGCGTGAGGTGTTCATGCGTCCTCTCGCGCGAGAGGGCTGTCTTCTCGAGGATCCGACTGCGCTCGAGCGCTTCGTCGGGGCGCTGCGCGGGGTACCTGCGCCCCTTCTTCACGCGCGGCTCGTGGCGGCGCGCCTGTTCCGGGCCCGCGATGTGCAGCGGCACCTCATCCCGCGCGCAGTGACGGACGCCATCGGAGATCCCGCGCGCGCCGTATCCGAGCATGCGAACGGGCTCTTCGATCGGCTCGACTCCGCCAGCGCAGGGAAAGCGCGCCGCGTCGTGCTCGCGCTGGTCAGGCCCGACCGAAGCCGTGCTCGCGTGCCGCGCGCGTCGATCCCCGAGCTCGCGGGGCCTGCGGGAGCAGCGCTCCTCGAGCAGCTCGTCGGCGCGGATCTCGTCGCTGAGACCCCCGAGGGCGAGCTCATGCTCGCGCACCAGGCGTATCTGGAGCAGTGGGATCGTCTCGTCGGCTGGCTCGACCGCGACACCGTCGTTTCCGCGCAGATCAAGGATCTCGAGCTCGACGCGCAGCGCTGGGAGCGTCGCGGTCGGCCACGGGAGCTGCTCCTCGACCGCGCACGGCTCGCGCAGATGGAGGGCATCTCGACCGACGCGAGAAAGAACTCGTCTACCTCGGCGATGGCCTATCTCGCGGCGTCGAAGGCCGCTCACCAGCGTCGTCGCCGCCTCCAGCTCGCTCTCGGCTCGGCATTCGTCGCGGCGATGACGGTCGCGCTCGTCGCATCACTCACGGCGGTGTGGGCGATGCGGGCCGAGGAAGCGACACGCGCCCGAGCGCAGGAGCTCGCCGAGCGCGACCGCGCGCTGTTGCTCGTCCAGGGTGCTGAGCATCGCCTTGCCGCGGAGGACGTGATGGGCGCGCGAGCCCTCCTGCGCACGGCGATCGAGTCGAGTGAGGTCGATGACGTGCGCGCGAGGGCGCTCGTCGACGCGCTCGCGGAGCGAGGGATCGCAACCGCCGCTGCGCCGGGAACCACGGTCTATGCCGTTGCCCGGGTTCCCGGTACGAGCGAAGCCTGGCTCGCAACCCTGGATCGCGCGCCGTTCCGCTTCGACCTCCGCTCGGGCGCGGTCGAGGCAGCGCCACCTCTCGACGACCAGGTGGTTGGAGTCGTGGTCCTCGCTTCAGGAGCGGTCGTCTTCGCGAGCTTGCGGGGCCTGGTCCGCATGACGGGCCAAGACGGCCGAGTGCGAGAGCATCGCGTTCCCCTCAGCCTCTACCAGATGTTCCCTTCGTTCTCGGACGATTCGGTGCTGCTGCTCGACCGGCTGGGCGTGGTCCACCGGCTGTCACTCGCGGACGGTGCGTTGAGGACCCTCTCGGAGAGCGGCGCGAAGGGCGTCGAGGTCGCTGGCGGACGAACCTGGATCGGCTACGCGAACGGACGGGTAGACGCGCTGGAGGCCGATGGCCGCGTTGGCCTCACGCTCGAGACGGGCGAGGCCTTGTCCGGGATCGCCGTCTCTCCTGCGGCGGATGCGGTCGCGGTCGCCACGTCGCGGGGTGCCATCAAGATCTTTGGTCTCGAGGGGCGACTGGGCATCCAACGCGGGATCGGAGCCGCGTGCCGCCGCGTTCGATGGGTCGAACAGACCTTGTGGGCGGTTTGCGGGAACTCGCTGCATCGACTCGCGTCGAACGGCAGCGCGCACGAGCTCTACCGACTGCCCGAGCGGGTCGCGCTGCTCACCAACCTCGACGTATGGGAAGATGCCATCCTCGTGAGCTCCTCCGACGGCGCGTGGGTGATGCGCCCGGATGCACCCTTGGGTCGCGAGGGCCGCAGTGTTCCGGCGGGGCACCTCCTGGGCTTGGTGGCCCACGAAGAGGCTGTCTTCGCGGCGTCGGCTGCTGGCCTGCACGAGCTCGACCGCCGCGACGGAGGCCTGCGTGGGTGGGTGGAGATGGCCGCGGGCGAAACAAGGGAAATGACTGCGCTGGGCAACACACTGCTCATCAACCGATCGCGCGAGCTCTGGCGGGTTCAGCTCCCGAGCCTCAGCGCTTCGAGGGTCGTGGACGCGGCCGAGAATCTCGACGCGCTTGCCACCGGGGACGGCACGGCGCTCTTTGGAACCGCGGCGGGCGTCGTCATGCAGTGGTCGGAGGCTCGCGGAGCCTCCTCGGTGGCGACCTTTCCTGCCCGAATTCGCGATGCTGCGAGCTTCGAGGGGGGCTGGCTCCTGGTCTTCGGCTCGTCGCTCGTGACGTTTCGCCCGGGTACGGAGCTCTCGGTGCAGGAACTCGGGGTGGTGGCGCTCTCGGTGGATGCCGTGGACGACGGTTCGGTGCTCGTCGGCGCGGAGAGCGGTGGGCTCCTGCGCATCCCGGGCCCAGGAGAGGCTCCCGAGACGCTCGCGACGTTCGGCGGCCGTGTGCTGGACGTGCAAGCTCATGCCGATCAGATCGCGGTCGCCAATGGTGATGCGTTGGCGCGCCTCAGTCGCCCCGACGGTTCGTGGCTGGAGCTCCGAGGTCACCGCGGCGAAGTCGATACCGTGGTGTTCAGCGAAGGCGGCGAGACTCTCTTCACGAGCAGCGACGATGGGACCGTGCGCGCGTGGTCGGTTGCGACCGGGCTGCCTCTCTGGGAGCGCCACGGGTTCGACGAGGAGGCCGAGGGCGAGCCCGCCATGCTCGAGCCAGGGCTCCAGCGCGCTCGGCACGAGGACGACCGTTGCGAGGCCACCGCAACGCAGCTCCGCGTCGCGGATTCGAGCGCGTCGCGCGTGATCGCGCTCGCCACGCCCGTCGACGATCTCGTTGCGCTTCCCTCCGGCTGCGCGGTCCTCGTGGCCGGCTCGGTGTTCCTCCACCGCGCGCTCGAGGTCGAGCCGCTCGAGCTCGGTCGCGGAGTGTCTGCGCTGACGACCTTCGAGGGCCGCCTCTGGATGGCGAGCGAGGGTCGTCTGATCTCCGTTGGAGCCGATCGGGCGCCGCGAGACGAAGGCGAGGTTCCCGTCGACACGGTTCGCTTGCTCGTCGATGAACAGGGCGTCTGGTGGGGGGACGAAGGAGGCAGCGTTGGACGTCTCGGAGCGGAAGATCGCTTGGGTGTGGACGGACCGCGCGCGTCGGTGACGCTCCTCCACCGTGTCGGGGACATCCTCCTGGTCGGTCGCGCGAACGGAACCGCCACCCTCGCCTCGATGCGTCCCCTCCAGCCTCTCGGTGTGCGCGTTCTGCATGGAGCGCCGGTCGCCGCTCGCCTTGTCGAATCGACGCTGCACGTGCTCAGCGAGCTCGGCGACCAGACCGAGTTCCACCTGGGCGCGTCCCTCAGCGATCGCTGCAGCGCTCTTCGCGAGCTGTGGCGCGCGAGCGCCGTCGTCTGGAGGGACGGGCGCATCGTCAGCGAGGAGCCGGCCGCCGACCATCCCTGCGCGCGCTGACCGCCTCGAGCGGCGACCGCACGGACGCGCGAACCGCGCTGGGGCAGCCATGACCCGACCCCGGCTGGCGGCGTCGCCGGTCAGCGCAGTTGCCGTGCACCTCGTTCTGGGCTGCCGGAACCGCACTCTTTGCTGGGGATGTCGGGTGTGCGTTCGTGCCAGGGAAGCACGAAGCGCCTGGCCCCCTCCTTGCTGAAGCCCGGTGCGAGAGGTCGAGGGGTCGTCCCCCTCCGCCACTCGACGAGGAGACCGCCGAGCATGTCTCGACCGAATTCGAACATTTTGCCACGCACCGCCTTCGCCGCGCTCGCAGTGACGGTCGGCGCGTGTGCCACGGAGAACTTCGGCGAGGGAGACACGCTCGGCGTGACCCAGGATCCGCTCGCGTACGACGAGGCGGAGATCAACTCGCAGCTCCCGATCGATCTACCGCCGGGGCGCGGCGCCGAGCGCTTCGACTTCTGCCCGATGGATCGCGACCTGAACCTCGCGAACGCGCGCTGGCTCGCGTGGATGAGCGCGAACGCCTACAACGACCACTTCGGCACCTGGCCCGATCAGGAGATCGAGGGCATCAGCCAGGTCCGCTATCCGGGCGCGATCTTCTCGGCCTTCTCGGCGCTCGGCTTCGGTAACCCCGGCGAAGACCTCCTGTGGGTCCGTGCCGGTGCGCAGGTGGCCGACAACTTCCGCCGTGACCCCGCCCGCAACCACGCGCTGGTCGATCACTTGTTCACCCAGCTCAATCCGAACCGCGGGATGGGCAAGCTCTCGGGGACCGATCCCGAGGGCTACGCGGACGGGAACTTCCACTTCACGGCCGCGGGGACCCAGGTCTACTTCATCCACAACCGCAGCCTTCGCACCGTGCTCGTCGTGTTTCGCGGCACCCAGCCGACCGAAGGCAACGGGGCCGACGTCGTCGCGGACCTCGACTACGAGCTCGTACGGCTCTCGGACGGTAGCAACCCGAGCGATCCCAACGACGGCGTCCAGGTACACCGAGGCTTCCGTACGGCGCTCCACGAGAGCACCGGGAGCACCTCGAACATCCTCGCCCGGCTGCTTCAGCGCTTGCGTCACGTGCCGCCGGGCACCCAGCTCTGGGTGACCGGCCACAGCCTCGGCGGCGCGCTCGCCAACCTCTTCGCGCTCCACGCGCTCCAGGAACAGCAGAGCTCCGGCGGCTCGCGGTATGAGCTCGCCGGCCTCGTGACGTTTGGCGCGCCCGAGGTCGGGAACCAGGGCTTCGGCGCGGAGCTACGACGCAGGATGATGGCGGCCGGCGCCCTTCACCAGCGCTTCGTCTACGGGCGCGACCCCGTGCCTCGCGCCGTCGAGTTCGGGCGTGGCCGCATCCTCCTCTTCCGGGAGCTCGACGCCTACCAGCACGCCACGCGCGAGGAGGATTACCACCGCGGTCTCTTCGGTCGCGAGTCCGGGGGCGGCTGGGAGGGCGCACAATACGGCTCGCTCGAGGTGCAGCTCCCTTGTCTGGATTCCCGCGCGCGAGGGGACGAGCGCCTCTATGCCTCGCCCGTTCCTGCGTCCTACGATCGCTGCGCCGGCTCGGTGCGCGAGCTCCTCGATGGCCAGGCTGACCACGCGGTCCGCAACTATTACGACGCGATCGTGCGCGCCGAGCGCGCGCTGCCGGCCAGCGACGGAGCTCGCGCGTGCGAGCAGACCGACGGCTGGCGGAGCGCGTGCACGACGCTCACGCGATGTCTGTCGAGCCGCGGCGGCGCCGCCTGTGCGCAGGCGCCGCGCGGGGGCGGAGCCATGTCGGAGCAATACGCACGGATCGTCGAGGACATCCGCGCGTGTGAGAGCGACGGCGACGGCGGCTGGGCGTGCTTCCAGACCTACTGCGGTGCGGCGCCTGCGGTGCCTTCGAGCGTGCGCGAGTGCTGGTCGGCCAACGGCGGCTGGTCCTGCTTCCGCCCGCGTTGAGCGGGCTCACCGAGACGGTTTCACCGCACGAGCTTCGAGATCGTCTTGAACGTGTCCGTGCCCGCGCGGCCGACGAGATCGAAGAGCACGACCTCGCTCGAGGAGACCCAGGCGCCGGCGTAGTGCAGCAGGCTGCGCGCGACGTCCTGGTTCGCCTTCTCGCGCGAGCACACCGCGTCGAAGGCCACGTGCACCGCGAACCCGAGCGAGGTGAGCCCGCGGGCGGTCTGGTACACGCAGATGTGAGCCTCCATGCCCGCGAGCACGATCGCGGTGCGGCCCTCGGCGCGCCAGCGGAGGAGCTGGGCGCGAACGGCCTCGTTGGCGGTCGCGTCGAACTCGAGCTTCTCGAGGAAGAGGGCGCCTGCGTCGAGGGCCTTGTCCCTCAGCGAGCCCACGGTGGGGCCGAGGCCCTTGGGGTACTGCTCGGTCACGAGCACGGGCAGGGCCAGCGCCTTCGCTCCCGAGATCAGCCGCTCGGCGCGGGCGATCGTCTGGGCAGCACCTTCCTCGGGCATCGCAGCGACGAGGCGCTCCTGGACGTCGATGACGACGAGGGCCGTGCTCGAGGGGCTCAAGGTGAGGGGGCTCGTCGCGCTCATGTGCGGCGTTGTACCAGGACCTTCGCGGATGGGAATCAGCGCGGACCGGCGCCGGGGACGTACACGCCGCTCGACTCGACGTTGCGCTCGTTGTCGCGGTACTCGACGCCGGCGACCACGCGGGCGAGGTCGTAGCCCTCGATCTGCACGCACGCGCCGATCGCGCTCTGCCTGATCGAGCCGCTCTCGACATCGAGGCTGCCGCCCTCGGCGACCTGCACGCCGCAGAGCGGTGCGCCGATCACCTCGAGGCCGCGCGCGACGACCGCACCGGAGAAGACGGCCGCGACCGCGGAGCCGCCGCCCTCGGTCGGGCAGGTGCTCGAGACGCAGCTGCGCTCGCGGAGGCCCGAGATTCGCACGCGATCGAGGGTCGCGAGCGTGCCGGACCGGAGCTCGCCGAAGGACACGATGCCTGTGTCGATCACGTCCTCGATCCAGACGTTCGTCAGCGTGAGGTGCGCGCCGACGTCAGCCTCCGCGCCGCGGCCGACGAGGTAGGTGGCGGTGTCGCGCACGCGCCGGATGCGCCCCTCGGTGATCGAGAGCGTCGAGCCCGCGCCCCAGCCGAGGACGCCGATCGCCCGAGTGTCCTCGACGAGCACGCGTTCGAGCGTCGCGGCCGCTCCGTCGCCGGCG
The DNA here is from genome assembly GCA_046342295.1 of Deltaproteobacteria bacterium. Lineage (GTDB taxonomy): Bacteria > Myxococcota_A > Polyangia > Polyangiales > Sandaracinaceae > JAFLCL01. The sequence goes on from JBKDQC010000413.1 coordinate 31,303, forward strand.
ACGATGCCCTCGCCGAGCTCACGCGATTCCTCCACCCGGCGCACGAGCACATCCCGCGCATCGAGCGAGGTCCCGGGGCTCACCGCGACGATCCCCATCCACGCCGCGTCGATCACCGCGAGCCGGTCGATCTGTGCGCTCGACCCGACGAGCACGCCGAGGCCGTTCGCGAAACCGTCGCTCGGCCGGGTCGCGACGGCGACCACGTCACGCGCGTCGAGATTCGATCCCGACGTCAGGTAGATCGCCGAGCCGCTCGCGCGCTCGACCAGCACCCGATCGAGGTGCGCCGTGCTGCGGCGAACGAAGAGGCCGCGTCCGTTCGCCATCGAGGCCTCGCTCACCACGTCGCGCAAGACCGCGCCCTCGAGCGTGAGCTCCGAGCCGTCGTCGACGCGCACGCCGGACTCGGTCGCGCGCTCGACCGCCAGACGGGTGACGGCGGCGCGTGCGCCGTCGAAGAGACCGAGACCGTAGCCGTAGCGCCCGGATCCGTTGGGCTCCGTGTCGCGGATCGCGAGGTCGTCGGCCTCGAGGCTCGAGCCGGCCATCCCGAGACCGCCGTCGTGGCTGCCCTCGATCACCCCGTCGCGCAGCGTCGCGCGCGCTCCGGTCTCGAGGCTCATCCCGCGGCCGAGCCTACCGTCCGGGGCGGTGCGCGTGCCACGGACGAGCACCCGCTCGGCGGTGAGCGCCCCGCCGATGAGGCCGATGCCTGCGCTGGCGGCGCCCTCGATCGACACTGCGCGGAGCGCCGCTTCCCCGCCGACGAGCAGGGCCACGTTGCCGGCGCGGATCGTCACGCCATCGAGCGCGAGGCGCTCACCCCGGCGGACGCGCAACGCAGGACGCTCCGCGTCTGCCGTGAGCACGACCCGATCGGCGCACACCCCCCTCAGCTCGAGGTCGTCCGGTAGCTCGCGCGGCGTGACGTGCTCGCCTGCGGCGAGGGCGACGGTGATCGGCCCGCTCGCGCCTGCGATCGCCTCCTCGATCGTGCCGAACGGCGAGGCCGCGGAGCCGTCACCGCCGAGGCTCCCTGCGCGTACGTGGCGGATCGCGCGGGGGCCCTCGAGAACCGTGGGGAACTCGCCGTCCTCGCAGGCGTCATCGACCGGCTCGCACGCGCGCGCGCCCGGAAGCCGGAAGCGTGCTCCCTCGCAGCGCTCGGTCTCCTCCGGGCTCGGCTCGCAGATCGCGATCTCGTCGCGCATCGCCGTCGACCAGCCCGCCGGACAGGGCGTGAGCCGAGGCAGCGCAGGGAGCGACGGCCCGACGGCTCCCGCGTCGGGCATGGCGGCGGCGTCGAAGTCGCTCGGCGACATCTCGCAGCCCGAGAGCGCGACGAACGCGAGCATGACGGCAGGGTGGAAGCGCGACACCCGCCGGTCCTATCGCGGCACGGCCCCGTGATCACGCGGGTCAGTACATCGGCGCGATCACGCCGAGGACGTCGTCCGTGGACGGCGGTCCGGGCGCGACGATGGCCGCGAGCGAGCCGGCGAACGCGGGGTCGTTCGCGACCGCAGCGCCGACGCGCGTGACGTCCGCGTCCCAGCCGGGCGTCGCCGTCGAGGGCGAGGCCTCCTCCGCGACGCGGTCGACGCTGCCGAGGATCGCGCCGAGGCCCGCGCCCTCGCTCGTGACTGTGACGCCGCGGAGGTCGGTGGCGGTGAACGAGGCGCCCGCGTCGACGAGGAGGCCGAGGCGCTCGGCGCCCGTGACCGACACGTTCGTGAGCGAGAAGGCCGACCCGATCAGCTCGATGCCATCGCCGATCTCGATCCCGCCGCGCACGAGCACGGTGCGGCGGACCGACCGCACCGACACGACGTCCAGATCCCGCAGGGTCACGCGCGAGGCGTCGACGGCCGCGATCGCGGCGAAGGCCGTGTCCTCGATGCGGGCGCCGGGCCCCGCGAGGGTCGCGGTCACACCCTCTCCGAGCCACACGCCGACGTCGCCGGTCGTCGTGACGGTCGGCGCGGCGTGCGTGGCCTCGCCCGCGATCTGTACGAGGCCATACCCGTCGCAGCGCGCGATCGAGAGGCCGCTCGAGGTGACCGCGCCGGCCTCGACGAAGACCCCGTACGAGGGCCAACCTCGAATACCGGTCCAGACGTCCTCGACGGAGGTGTCCTCGAGCGCGAGCGTGCGTGCGCGCGTCGCGAGCCCGATGCCGAGGCCGCGGCCGATCACGCTGTTCGAGAGAGTCACCTCGAGCGGATCGGTGGCCGGGCCCGTCCCGAGCGCGACAGCGAGCCACGCGAAGCCTTCGATGCGCGAGCGCGCGATCCGCAGCGTTCCGCGGCTCGCGACGAGGCCGTGCGTCGGAGCCTCCGAGGCGGTCACCGAGAGCCAGCGGCTGTCGTCCCGGTTCGTAGCGTTCACCGTGCCTTGCAGCGTGGTGTCGGTCACCCGCGTCTCGCCCGCGGCCTCGAGGTGCACCGCGACGCCACGCTCGGCCTCGATCGTCACCCCTCGGATCCGGGCGTCGCCATCGCCCCGTGCGAGCACGCCGGTGTGACGCGCGGTGATGCGAACTTCCTCGAGCGCAGACGGGCCTGCAGCACCCGTCGTCAGTGTGACCGCGGGGCCGTCCGTGGGCCCGACGAGGTGCGAGCCAGCCGTTCCCCGGAGGCTCACGCCGGCGGGCACCTCGAGCGCGGCCTCGAGGCGACATGCCGGCAGGGTCACCACCTCTCCGGCCTCGGCGGCCGAGAGGCGCGCGCGTACGTCGCCGGCGTCGCACGGGTCTCCGCAGCCGAGGCAGGCGAGGGCGAACGTGAGGAGCATGAGAGAAACTCGCACGGGCGCGACCTGCGGATGCCATGCGCGTGGATCGGGCCAAGTCGAGGTCATCGTGTCATTCTGCCGCGCAAGCTCGCTCATGCATCCTCCGTTCGAGACCTTGGCGCGCTTCGTCGAGGGCAGCCTCTCGGAGGCGGCGCGCGTGGACGTGACGGCCGAGCTCGCGCGATGCGCCGAGTGCCGTGCGATCGTCGGCGAGCTCGCGCGCCCGGCGCGCCCGGAGGCGCCCATCCCCCGCACGCGCCTCGACGAGGTCCCGCTCGAGGCGCTGCCGCCCGGCGCGAGCATCGCGGGCCGCTACCGCGTCGTGCGGACCCTCGGAGAGGGTGGCATGGGCGTGTTCTACGAGGTCGAGCACGCGCTCCTCGGTCGCACCTTCGCGCTCAAGACCTTGCGCGGCGCGCTCGCCGCTCGGAGCGACGCCGGGCGGCGCTTTCTCGGGGAGGCGAGGACCCTCGCGGCGCTCGGGCACGAGGGCATCGTCGAGGTGCTCGACGTCGGGAGCGACGAGGCGGGCACGCCGTTCCTCGTGATGCCGCTCCTGCGTGGCGAGACGCTCGAGGCGCGGCTCGAGCGCGAGATCGTGCTCTCGATCGAGCTCGCGCAGCGCCTCGCGGAAGGCATCGCGCGCGCGCTCGCGTTCGCCCACGAGAAGGGCGTCGTGCACCGCGACGTCAAGCCCGCGAATGTCTTCCTGGAGGGTGAGCTCGGCGGCGAAGCGCCGAGCGTGAAGCTCCTCGACTTCGGCATCGCCAAGCTGCTCGACGCGGACGCCACGCGCACCGGGACAGGCGTGCTCCTCGGCACGCCGCGCTACATGGCGCCCGAGCAATGGAGCCGCCCGCGGGAGGTGGACGCGCGCGCCGATGTCTTCGCCTGGGGCGTGATCGTCTACCGCATGCTCACGGGCGAGATTCCCTACACCTGGGGAGACATCATGGAGG
>JBKDQC010000414.1:0-14836 GCA_046342295.1 Deltaproteobacteria bacterium
GCCGAGCGCGGCCTCGACGGACATCGCCTCGCGCGCACGCGACTCGCTCGCACGCACCGAGGCCTCGTGGGCCTCGAGCTGCGCCGCACGCACCGAGGCCTCGCGCGCCGCTTCGAGATCACCCACGAGGAGGCGCAGGCCCGCGACCTCCCCACCCAGCTCGTCGATCTTCGCGCGTCGCTCACGCGTGATCGCCTCGATGCGCGGCTCGACCGCGCGCCGCTCGCTCGCGAGTGTGGCCTCGAGCTCGGCCGCCCGCGCCTCGAGCTCGGCGCGCTCGTGCGCAGCCCGGGCCTCGACGACCTCCAGACTCGCGCGCAGGCGCCCCGTCTCTTCCTCCGCGGCCAACCGAGCCGACTCGGCCGCGCGGACGTCCGCCTCGGCTCGGGCCAGGGCAAGCTCGGATCGAGCGGAGGCGTCCGCGAGCGCAGCGGCGACCGCGTCGGCGGCGGTGCCGCCTTCCCCGGCACCCGAGCGACGCTTGTCCTCGGCGCGGGCGTGCTCGACCGCGCGTGACTTCGCCACGGCCAGCTCGTACTGCTCGCGGACGAGCTCGGTCTCGCGCTGGGCAGTGCGGACGCGCGCGGTCGCCTCGCGAAGATCCGCGTGGAGCAGCTCTACGCGCGCTTCGAGCAGCGCGCGCAGCTCCTCGAGCTCGGCCACGCGGGCGAGGAGGCCCCGCGCGCGTCCGGCGTCGCGCGCGTTCGCAGTCAGCTCCGCGGCGCGCTCGTCGCGCAGCCGCTTCGCGAGGGCGGCGGCCTCGTCGCGGGCGAACGTCGCCGCAACCTTCTCCGCCTCCGCGTCGACCGCGCGCCGTTGCGCTGCGACGAGCGCAGTGCGGAGGCTCGCGAGCGCGTCCTTCTCGGAGCCGGACGAGTGCGAGCCGGGAGCGGGGTCGGACGCGGGCGCCGCAAGCGCATGGCCGGTGGGCTCGCGCGATTCGAGGATGTCGCGCACGAGGACGCCTCGGCGCTCCACCTCGGCCCGGAGCGTCACGATCTCGCGGGCGCGCTCTTGAAGCGCGCGCTCGAGGGCCACGGTCTCCGCCTCCGCGTCCTCGTTCGCAGCAGCGTTCGCGAGCGCCTCCTCCGATGCTCGTAGCGCTCTCTCGGCCGCCTCGAGGCGCACGGCGACCGCGAGCCCTTTCTCCAGCTCGAGGCGCTCACGTTCCTGCACGGCCTTCAGCTCGGTGTCCGTGCTTGCGAGCCCCGCTTGGGCGCGGGCGAGCTCGTGGCGCAGCTCATCGAGCTTCTGGCCGCTGCGGGCGATCTCTCGCTGCGCCTGCTCGAGGCGGCGCTCGCTGTGCTCGAGGCGTGCACGCGTCGCATCGAGGTCTCGCCTCGCCTCGCCCGCCGACGCATCCTCCGCTGGCAACTGAACGATCGCGTGGGCGTCGAGGGCGACCGGGCGCGCACCGCAGAGGCCGATGAAGCGCGCAGGCTGGCTGCCGCCCTCGCCGACGATCGAAGCATCGAAGCTGAGGGACGCGTCTCGCTGCACGCCGGCGAAGTCGACGACCGATTGCCCGAAGAACGGAGCCTGCCCGAGCATGCGAACGTGCTCGAACTGCCCGCGGAGCCCGCGGAACAGGGTGTCGTAGTCGACTTCCGCATCGACGGACAGCAGCGCGACGCCCCTCGGCGAGAGCGCCTCGGCGACCTCGCTCAGCTGCGCCGGATCGCCGGCGACCGCGGCCGCGTCGGTGATCCACACGAGATCCCACTCCCCGGCCTCGGCGTGAGACCGCAGGGTCCCGCGGCCCGAACGCGACGGTCGCTGCCGCGCTCCCGTTGGGACCACCTCGAGGCGGCGGGCGACCTCGCCCAGGCGTACTGCCGCTGCCGACTGGGGCTCGCCGACGAAGAGAACCGTGCGACCGCGCGCCAGCGGATCTACGTACGCGGCGAGGGCCAGGTCCATCCAGCCGCGCTCGGGCCAGCCACGCTCGGGGTGAGCGTCTCGGATCTCTCGCGCGTCTTCGCGCTCGGGTCGCGTCATGTTCGATGGGCTCCGCGCTGCACGGTCGAGCCGCGCAGGCCGCTGCCCGAAGGGGGCCGCGGGCGGGCGGACTATACCGCGCCGCCCGCTCGTCGAGGGGCTTTGTCGCCCCGCGGGGCTCGCTTTTCGGACTCCGACCCTGAGGCCCGAGAACTTGGTACCCTCGCACGGATGTCGGAGCCCGACGCTACCCTCGACGCCCCCGGCGCGGGCGCCGCCGACCCCGCGGTCTGCGAGGCGCTGCGGACCGGGGAGCGCTTCGCCGAGCGCTATGTCGTTCGGGGCGAGGTCGGTCGCGGGGGCATGGGCACGGTTTTCCGGGTCGAAGACGAGATGCTCGGCGGAGAGGTCATCGCCCTCAAGGTGCTCGACCACGCGAGCCCGACCGCGCTCGAACGCTTTCGACGCGAGGTGCTGCTCGCTCGACGGATCACGAGCCCCCAGGTCGCTCGCATCTACGACTTCGGTTCGTACAGGGGCACGAGTTATCTCACGATGGAGTTCGTGGCGGGCCGCTCGCTCGGGGAGGTACTTCGAGTCGAGCAGGGCCTCGGGCCAGCGCGAATCGTGGAGTTGGGAACCGCGATCGCCCAGGGGCTGAGGGCAGCGCACGAGGCCGGCGTGATCCACCGTGACCTCAAGCCCGACAACGTGCTCGTGGCAGACGATGGGCGCGTCGTGGTGACCGACTTCGGGATCGCGCGCGCACTCGCGCGCGCTGCGGAGCCGCACCTCACCGCAGGCATCATGGGCACCCCGCACTACATGGCGCCGGAGCAGGCGCTCGGCCGCGCGCTCGATGCGCGGGCCGACCTGTTCTCGCTGGGTGTCTTGCTCTTCGAGTGCGCGAGCGGCCGCCTTCCCTTCGAGGGGGACTCGGCCGTGGCCGCGCTCCTTTCGCGGGTGCAGGCAGCACCGGTCGAGCTGTCCGCCGTGTGCTCGGCGCCGCCCGCGCTCGCCTCACTCGTCATGGAGCTCCTCGCCCGGGACCCGAACGATCGCCCGGCGAGTGCACAGGCCGTGCTCACGCGCCTCGGTGCGATCGGGTCCTCGCTCGAGGAGGGTGCGCTCGCGTCTTCGCCACGCCCCGCGGTGGTCCGGCCTCCGGGCGAGCCGAGCCCACGCCGCACGGGTTCACGCTCCACGCCGGGCTCCAGGACAGGCGGCGCCCCCCGAGAACGCGAACAACTCCTCGCCGTCGTCCCGTTCGAGCACCGGGGAGATCCGCGCGACCGCCCCATCGCCGACGCGGTGCGCGACGAGCTGGTCGACCTCATCGCCCGCACCCGCGGCTTGTCGGCGATCGCGAAGAGCGCCTCGGAAGACGCGTCCGTCGCGCAGTCGCTCGGCGCGACACACCTCGTCGAGGCCTCGGTCGCGACGTCGAGCGGCAAGCTGCGCGCGACGGTGCGGCTGCTGGACCAGGCGAGCGGCCGGCAGCTCTGGACCGAGCGTGTCGAAGGCGACTGCGCCGACCCGTTCACGGGCCCCGAGCGCGCGGCGCAGCGCATCGCGGAGGCGCTCCGCCTCGCGCTCGAGACAGTCGCAGCGCCGTCGCGCGTCCCTCCCGAAGCGGTCGACGCCTTCGTGCAGGCACGCGCGCGGATGCGAACGATGAGCGCGCGGGACACGCAGGAGGTCCTCGGCTTGTTGGACCGAGCGCTCGAGCTCGCGCCGCGCTTTCCGCCGGCCCTCGCGCTGCGCGCGATGGCCTGTGTGCGCGGGTGGTTCTGGCCCAAGAAGGTGCTGACGAAGGACTGGAGCGAAGAAGTCCGTGCGAGCGTCGCCTCGGCGCTGACGCACGCTTCCCACGTCGCCGAGACCCACCACGCGGCGGGGCTCGTCGCCTGGCACGAGGGGCGCCTGCGCGAGGCGGCGTCCTCGGCCCGCGCCGCGCTCTCGGCGGCACCGACGTATCCCGACGCGATGGCCTTCCTGGCGCAGCTCGAGCTCGAAGCAGGCCGCGCCGAGCGAGGTCTGGAGCGGTTGGCCGTCGCTCGCGAGCTCGAGCCAACGCTGCTCGTCGGCATCTCCGAGCCCATGCGCTGGCATGGCCTCTACGGCGACACGTCGGAATTCGAGCGCCTTGCAGCGGTCCTCGAGCGCGCGCAGCCGAACGGCTTCCGGGCCGCGCCGATCCTCTTGCGCGCGGGCGCCTGGCGCGGACGGCGCGACTGGGTCGAGCGTGGTGTGACCCTGCTCTCGCACCACCGCGGCCCCTCGGAAGAAGCGCTGCGCAGCTACGCTCGGATCGCGCTCGACCCATCCGCCGAGCACGACCTCCCAGACCCCGCCGTCTTCGCGCGCACCAGCCCCCGCTTCGCGACGCTTGCGTTCCAGTTCATCGCGGAAGGTGCGATGCTCGCGGGCCGCCCCGACGAAGCGCTCGTGGCGCTGACGAACGCGTCGGTGTCCGCGCTCGCAGACCTCACGTGGGTGGACCGGTGTCCCCTGCTCGCGCCCATTCGTGGCGCGGAGGCCTTCGCGGTCGCGCGTGCCAAGGTGCTCGCCCGCGTCGAATCGACGTGGCTCTAACGCACGGGGCCCCTGCACCCGTCGAGGCTCGTCGGGTGCCATCGCCCTCCGCGAGAGGTCGGCCCGATTCCGAGGGCGCGAGAGGGCTGAGCGATCTTCAGAAATGATGGGCGCAGGCTCGGAGCAGACCGATGGCGAGAGCGAGCACGACGAGACCGACGCGGACCCATTGCGCCCGCTCCGCGTCGCTGTGCTGGTTCTTGCGAAGCTCGACCTCGAGCTGCGCGAGCGCACGCTGCGCTTGCCGCTGTCGCTCGAGCTCCTCCGGACCGAGCGCGGGCGGGGCCGGCTTCGAGGCCGCTGCCTCGAAAGCTCCGCCCACCTGCAGCATCCACCGGTTTCGAGGTCGCCCTGCGTGCGGGTCGCTGCGGTGCACGGCGCCGGTGTCCACGTGAATCTTGTTGGCGTCACCGCCCGCGAGACCGATCGCCAACCAAGGGCGGGGCCCGAACGCGACGCCGGTGCACACGCGCTCGGGATAGCTCACGTCGAGGAGGGTCTCCGCAGGCGGGTCGGCGAGCACGACCACCCAGGAGCGCTCGATCTGGAGCGCCAGGCGCGCGCCGTCCGCCGAGGAGGCGAGGTCGGTGATCACGCGGCCGGCCGCGTGGGTCACGCGCGCGGGCGCGACGCCCGGCTGCGAGAAGCGCGCGACCGCGTCTCCGCTCGCGACGAGGAAGCCGCGCGGCGTCGAGGCGATCGCCCCGATTGTGCTCGTGAGCGGCTGCGGCGCGGTCCCGAGCTCCGTGCCCGCAGCGTCGAGAAGCACCAAGCGATGCGTGTCGCGCGAGCCGCTCTCGCCGACGAGAAGGGTCTTGCCGTCGCGCGACCACGCGAGCGCCGTCGCGCGCCCCTGCCACAGCACCGCGGGCGCGAGGTCGTTGCGCCCGAGCCGCGAGACGTGATGCTCGTGCGCGGCCGCCACGGTACCGTCCCTGTGCACCGCGAAGGTGCGCACCGGGCCTCCCAAGGAGACTCTCTGGAGCACGCGGTTGAGGAAGGTGAAGCGGTGCAGCTCGCCGTCCTCGCCGACCGCGACGATCTCGTCGCCCGCGATCGCCACGCCCACGACGACATCTCCGATCGAGGCGTCCCAGAGCGGAGCCTCGCTCTCGCCGTCATGGACGAGGAGCATGTCCTCGTGGCCCAGCACGAAGACGCGCCCCTGCGGGTCGTACGCGATGAGACCGCGCTCTCCCACGGGCGGGCCGATCAGGGTGCCGGCGGAGGCGCGCCGGCCGCCGCGGGCTGAGGTACGGCAGGCACGGTCGTCTCCGCACCGTCGACGTCGTCACCCGCGTCGTCACGCAGCTCGGGGAGGATCACGGTCCAGACCGCGACCCCGACGATCACGAGGAAGCCCGCCACGAGCGCGAGCATCGTCCGGAGAGGACGCTCGCGGGTCTCGACGCTCTCGGGCTCACGGGAGGGCTTTCTGGCCATGATCGGCTCCTCAGGCGCGCGGCATCAGGCGGACGCCCGCGGCGTTGACCGCCGCCACGACGGTCGGCACCAGGTCGGCGACCGCAACCATCGAGAGCTCCTTGTCCTTCCGCGCCTTGAGCTCGACCTTGCCCTCGGCGAGCCCCTTCTTGCCCACCACGATGCGGAGCGGGATCCCGAGGAGGTCGGCGTCCTTGAACTTGACGCCCGGCCGCTCGTCGCGGTCGTCGAGCAGCGCCTCGACCCCCTCGGCCTGGAGCTTGCCGTAGAGCGCGAGCGCGGTCTCCTGGATCTCTTCCTCCTTGCCCGCCGGGATCACGACCGCGTGGTAGGGCGCGATGCTCATCGGCCACCGGATCCCGTCGGCGTCGTGGTTCTGCTCGATCGCGGTCGCGACGAGGCGCGAGACTCCGATGCCGTAGCAGCCCATCACGATGGGCTTGTCCTTGCCGTCCTCGTCGAGGAAGGTGCAGCCCATCTTCGCGGAGTAGTGCGTGCCGAGCACGAAGATGTGACCGCCCTCGATGCCGCGGTAGGTCTTGAGCTCCTTGCCGCAGCTCGGGCAGCGGTCGCCGTCGAGCACCGTGCGCACGTCGGCGATGCGCGCGCTCACGTCGCGCCCCACGACCACGTTCCGCGTGTGGAAGCCCGCCTCGTTCGCACCGGCGACTAAGCCCTCGCCCGTGTCGAGGAAGCGGTCGATCACGATCTCGAGCTCCTTCGCGGAGGCGAGCCCTTGCGGGCCGATGTAGCCGGGGACGATGCCGAGCTTGGCAGCCTCGTCGGCCGTGCCCATCACGACCTCGCGCGCCCCCGGGGCGAGCGCGTTGACGACCTTCACCTCGTGCGCTTCGTGGTCGCCCCGTACGAAGACGAGGGCGTACGAGACCGTGTCTTGCCGGATCACGCGGAAGAAGAGCGCCTTCATCGTCGCGCTCTGCGGAACGCCGAGGAACGACGCGACCTCCTCGATCGTCTTCTTGTCGGGCGTCGCGACTTTCTCCATCGCGGGCGCCGCGACGCTCGTCCTCTCCGGCGCCGGGGTCGTCGCGACCTCGACGTTGGCGGCGTACTCGCACGCGCCGCAGGCCACGATCGCGTCCTCGCCGGTCTGCGCGAGCACCTGGAACTCCGCGCTCGTCTTGCCTCCGATCGCCCCCGAGTCCGCCTCCACGATGCGGTACTCGAGGCCGAGGCGCCGGAAGATGCGGTGGTAGGCCTCCCGCATCGCCGCATAGCTCGCGAACGCCCTCTCCTCGCTCACGTCGAACGAGTAGGCGTCCTTCATCATGAACTCGCGGCACCGCAGGAGGCCCGCGCGGGGGCGCGGCTCGTCGCGGAACTTCATCTGGATCTGGTAGAGGTTCTGCGGCAGTTGCCGGTACGACTTCACGTCGCGCCGGACCATGTCGGTGATGATCTCCTCGTGCGTCGGGCCGAGATGGTACTCACCGCCCTTGCGGTCTTTCAGGCGCAGGAGCACGTCGCCGTAGAGCTCCCACCGGCCCGTCTCCTGGAAGTACTCGCGCGGCAGGAGCGCGGGCATGAGCACTTCCTGGGCACCCGAGCGGTCCATCTCCTCGCGCACGATGCCCGCGATCTTGTGGAGCACGCGCAGACCGAGCGGCAGCATCTCGTAGATGCCGGCGCCGACCATGCGCACGAAGCCCCCGCGCAGGAGCAGCACGTGCGAGGGCGTCGTCGCGTCCTTGGGGACTTCCTTCAGCGTGGGGATGAAAGCTTGGGAATAGCGCATGGGGCGCGGGGCTTAGCACGGAGCCTCGACGCGGCGCGCCCGGCCCGCTGGCGACCCAACTTGCCACCTGCTCCGCTGGCCTGGCCACTCGAGACGCCACCCCGCCCGCAGCGACCGTGGTTTCCCCCGTGAATCGAGAGTCCACCGCGTCGCGGCGAGCCCGGGACCGCTGGCCCGCGCGTTGCTCCGGCCGGAGTGGTGCTGAGCGACGCGCTCGCACCACGACTCCACTCGCGGGCGAAGGTGGCCAGCCAAGTCCGCAGCACTCCCGACCCGACCCACTTAGCTTCCGCGGAGGCGGCGCTCCTCGAGCGCCGCCTTCGATCTTTTGCGGGAGCCGAAGCGGCGTGCGGTCCCCCGCACCCGAGTCCATTTGCCGCGGCGGGAACGCTTGGCTACCTTCCGGCCCCTTTTCGCGGGCCTCCTCACGCCGAGGCGGCCCGACAGTGGGCGCCCTTTCCTCGCGAGTCCCCCGATGCTCGAGCTCATTCAACAGCGTTTCCAGACGGTCGTCCTCGTCGTGCTCGTCTTCATGCTGAGCGCCGTCTTCGTCCTCCAGTTCGGCGGACCGCAGTCGCAGGGCTGCTCCTCGATGTTCGACAACTCGGGATACGCCGCGCGCGTGCAGGGTCGAACCCTCACGAACGGCGACTTCCGCGCCGCGTACGCGGTGCCCGGCTTCAACCAGTACCGCATCGAGCAGGCGCGCACGCTGCGCCTGCGCGAGCTCACCCTCGACGGGCTCATCGAGCGCGAACTGCTCGCGAACGCCGCGCTCGAGATGGGTTTTCGCGTCGCGGACGAAGAGGTCATGGACGATCTCCTCGAGACAGGCGTCATCTACCTGAACCCGTCGGTCGATGCGCCGCCCGGCTTTCCGGGCCCGGAATTCGACGTCTCCAGCGCCTTCGAGGACCGGAACGGCAATTTCTCCGCGCGCCGGATGCGCGGCTTCATCTCGAACGCGCTCCGCCGCTCGACCGACGAGTTCGTGCAGTGGCAGGTCCGTGAGCGCTTGGCGGGCCTCGCGCGGGACGCGATCGCGGAGCAGGTGAGCGTGAGCCCGGACGAAGTCCGGGCGGTCTACGTTCGCGATACGGAGCGCGCGCTGCTCGACTACGTGCAGTTCCGACCCTCGTATTACCGCGACCGCATCGAGCCGGCGGTGGCGGACGTCACCACGTGGATGGGCGCGCACCAGAGCGAGGTCGACGAGGAGTACACGCGCCAGCGCCACAACTACACGGGGCTCGAGCTCCAGGTGCGCGCGCGGCACGTCCTCATCAAGGCGGCGCAAGAAGCGCCCGAGGCCGACCGCACGGCGGCTCGTGCACGCGCGGAGGCAATCCTCGCGCGCGGGCGCGGTGGTGAAGATTTCGCGACCGTCGCCCGCGCCGAGAGCGAGGACGAGGGCAGCGCGCGCCGCGGCGGCGACCTCGGCTTCAACCCCCGGGGCCGCATGGTCGCGCCCTTCGACGAGGCCCAGTTCGCGACCGAGGTGGGGCAGATCACGGACCACATCGTCGAGAGCCAGTTCGGCTTCCACGTGATCAAGGTCGAGGGTCGCCGCGAGGGTGACGTGCCCGAGGCCGAGGCCAAGCTCGAGATCGCCGAGCGCCTCTACGTGCGGGCCCGCGCGAGCGAGCTCGCCCGCGAGGAGGCCGTGCGCGCCCTCGCCTATCTCCGCGACGGTCACACGACGGCGGAGCTCGACGCACAGCTCGCCCAGAACTGGGCCCCGCCGGCGGCGCCTGTCGATCCCGCGGCCGCGCCTGGCGCCACGACGCCACCGACCGAAGCCGCTCCTACGGCCCCGCCCGAGCGCGACGCGCTCGCGCCCCAGGTCCGCGAGACCCGCCGCTTCGGCCGCACGGACACGCCCATCTCCGGAGCGTTCGACTCGGGCCCGCTGACACGCGCTGCCTTCGAGATGAGCCTCGAGTCCCCGCTCCCCGAGGAGCCGATCCAGCTCGGCGACGACTGGTTCGTCTACCGCCTCAAGGAGCGCACCGAGGCCACCGACGAGGGCTTCACGGACGAAGTCCGCCAGCGCATCACGGACGAGCTGCTCACGGTCAAGCGCACCGAGGCTCTCCGCGTGTACGTGCACGAGCTCCGTGAGGCCGCGCAGGACCGCGGAGAGATCCGCATCGACGACCGCATCCTCCGCTACGGCGACGAGCAGCCCGAGGATCAGGAGGACCGCGACGAGGGCGAGCCGGCCGAAGAGGAGAGCGAGCCAGCTCAAGAAGAGTCTGCGCTACCGCGCGTGCGCGAGGCGATTCCCGCTTGAGCGCGTCTCGATGAGCGCTCCCCGGATCCGCCGGGAACGACCACGAGCCGCCCCACGCGCGCTGCGCGAGGGCGGCTCGTCGCGTGAAGAGCGGCCCAACGGCGCGGTACTCACGTCTCTGGCCCTGCCCCACGTGCGGCACGTGGCCCTCGCCATCGCGGTGCGCGTGGGCTCGCGGCACGAGCCAGAGTCGCTCGGGGGCATCTCTCATTTCCTCGAGCACATGCTCTTCCGTGGCACCCCGGAGCATCCGACCTCGTTCGCGCAGAACTTCGCGTTCGAATCGCTCGGCGGGACGCTCGATGCAGCCACCAGCGCCGAGACCACGGTCTTCTCCGCCAGCGTGCCGCGCCAGGCGGCGCCGGCCGCGCTGGCGCTCGTCGCCGAGATGTTCCGAGAGCCCGTGATGGCGCACCTCGAGCTCGAGCGGAACGTCGTGCGAGAGGAGTTGCTCGACGCGCTCGACGAGGACGAGAAGCTGATCGACGCCGACGAGCTCGCCGCGCAGGCCCTTTACGGTCCGCACCCGCTCGGGCACGCGATCGGCGGAACGGTCGCGAGCCTCGGAGCGCTCACCGAGGCCGACCTACGCGCGTGGCATCGCACGCATTACGTCGGTCAGAACCTGGTGGTCGCCATCGCCGGTGCGGTGGACGACGCCACCCTCGGCGCCGCGCGGCGCGCCTTCGACGCGGTGCCTGCGGGGGTACGCAGCGCCGCTGCCCCCTTCGCGGCGACGGCCGCCGCGACGCGCGCTCGCCTCGTGGACACGACCGGGAGCCAGGTCGATCTGCGCGCTTCCTTCCTCGTGCCTGGTGTGCGCGATCCGCGCTGGCCGGCGATCACCATGCTGACGCGCATCCTCGACGATGGCATGAGCGCGCGCGTCTTCCGAACGATGATCGAAGACCGCGGCCTCGCATACGAGGCCTTCGGGGATCTGGATCCGTATTCGGATGTCTCTTCCTTCTCGCTCGGCGCGGCGTGCCGACCCGAGAGCGCTCCCGACGCCGCCGAAGCGCTCCTCGCGCTCGCGCGGGGCGCGGGCCAGGACATCACGGACGCCGAGATCACCCGGGTACGCACGCGCGTGCTCTTCGAGCTCGACCTCGCGCGCGAGTCGCCCGAGGCGCACGTGGATCTCCTCCTCGGCCACGAGCGCGACGGTCAGACCGCCTCGCTCGACGAGCTCGCCGCGCGCGCGGCGAGCCTCACGCGGGCCGACCTCGAGGACGCCGCCCGCGCGATCTTCCGCCGCGAGGCGCTGTCCTTCGTGGCGGTCGGGCCCCTCGACGCGAAGCAACGGAAGAAGATCCGAGAAGCCGCCAACGGGTTCTGACCCAGCGCCGTGGGCAGTCACAGGGGTCTTGCGCGAGGCCGACGCGGTGTGGTCGGCACCCGAGTGAGCCTCGCTTCACGGCGCTGGGCGGGCCCGTGAATAGCGGCTGACAGCGCACGTCCGTGCTCGCCATGAGTGACACGGTCGGCGCGAAACGGCCCTACTTCCGAGCAATTCTGGCCATGGCGAGCCTGTGCCTCGGTGGCTGCGTTCGCTACTACGCCGGTGCGACCTGGAGTGCGTCGCGCATCATGACGGAGGGCTACAGTGCGGGGGGCGCTCCTCGGGTCGTGGTCGCGGAGGGCACGGTCTGGGTGTCCGGGTCGAGCATGGCGACGCCGGTCTCGATGGGTTCAGCCGTCGCTGGGCTCGAGGTCGCGTCGAGCGTTGGAGCGCCGGGCGCCGGCGCTGCCTCGAGCATCGAGATCGAAGCGAGCACCGCGGGGGCCGGCGCGGCGAACGGCAGCGCGGCGAACGACAGCGCGGCGAACGGCAGCGTTCTCACAGACGCGGTGAGCAGGACCCTCCGTGAGGGGCTTGTGCCATCGCTCGGCGGGCTGTGCGGTGCGGGAGCCCCGGGCGACGGTGGAATCGCGCGGCTCGCGGACCTCCACGCGCTGCCCTCACCGACAGCGGCGCACACGCTCTACGCCGACGCGAACGTCCGCGTTTCGGCCGCGCTCGCCCACGACGCGCTCCCCGCCGAAGGCAGTGCGACCGGCGTGGTGATCGAGGTCGAGGGGCGCGCTCCTCCGGCCGCGGTCGCGCCGCTGCGCGTGCACCTCGTCCTCGACGCGAGCACCTCGATGGAGGGCTCGTGGGAGGACACCCGAGCAGCCGCGCTCGCCGTCGTGCAGCAGCTGCGACCCGTGGACGAGCTCCAGATCGTCGTTTACGGGACGGGCGCGCAGGAGGTCCTCGCCCCCGCTCCGCTCGGAAGCGGACACGCAGCGCGCGAGGCGATCCGCACGATGCGATTCGGAGGGAGTACGAACATCGAGGCGGGACTGCGCCTCGCGTACGGCGCGTGCCGACCTGCGGGTCGCTCGCTCGTGATCCTCGTGTCCGACGGAGTTCCGCAGGGCGGTCTCTCCGGCGCCCAAGAGCTCGGCGCCCTCGCGGCCGCGGCCCAGGCGAGCACGGGCGCGGTGACCCTCGCGATCGGGCTGGGGATGGAGTTCCACACGGGCATCCTCACGGCGATCGGAGAAGGCGGCGGGGGCGAGCTCCTGCTCGCTCCGCGCTCGGGCGATCTGTCGCTCCTGCTCGAGCGCGCGCTCAGAGCGCGCGGCGCAGTCGTCGCCAGCGAGCTCGACGCGACGGTCACCGCCCTCCCTGGCGCAACGCTCCGCGGGGAGAGCCACCTTCACCACGGCGCGCTCGCGGCCGGAGAGACGCGCTCCTTCGTGGTGCCGATGGAGGCGACGCGCACCGGCCCGCTCGCCCGCGTGCGCGTCTCGTTCGTGCTCGCCGACGGCCGCCCGCACGAGCTCGAGGCGACTCTGTCTCTGGGGGAGGCGCACGCGCCCGTCGCCACGGGGGCACTCGGGGCCATGCTCGATCTCGGGCTCGCGGAGGCGCTCCGTGCCGCGGGTCAGCACATCGAGAACGGCCAGGGCCCCGCGGCGGCCTCCGCGCTCCGAGCCCACGTGGCCCTCGCCGCGGCCTCCGCGCCCGCGCCCGACGCGGCGCTCGCCTCACGCAACGCGGCGGTCCTGCGCATCGCGGACGCGCTCCCGCTGCTCGTGGCCGAGGCCTCCTGGGGAGCCCGACGACAGGCGGGCGCCTCGTTCGCGGCGCGGTCCTTCGAGGTCCTCGCAGGCCGCTGACCAACAGACTTCGACCTCGCCCTCGACCTCGCGCGGCGGACGTGGAGCGTGCAAGCTCCGCCGGCCATGCGCGTGCTCTCTCTTCTCGGGATGTCCAGCGTCGGTAAGAGCCACTGGGCCAAGCACCTGGTCGCGCGCGGCTGGCTGCGCATCGACTGCGACGGCGAGATCGCCTCGCGCCTCGGAGAGCTCGTGCCGGTGCGCGAAGGCCAGGAGCCGGTGAACGCGCTCGGGACCTGGATGGGAATGCCGTGGACCGAGGGGTACCGCGAGCGGGAGGCCGCCTACCTCGCGCTCGAGGGCATCGTCACGCAGGAGGCGCTCGATCGGGCACGCGAGGAGGCCTCAGGCGGCCGAGACGTCGTGATCGATTGCACCGGAAGTGTGATCTACCTCGGGCCGAGCGTGCTCGATCGGCTCGCCCGGGAGACCGAGCCCGTGGACCTGCGCACGCCGGAGATCCGGCGCGAGGCGATGCTCGCGCGTTACCTCGCGGAGCCCAAGCCCGTGGTCTGGTCGAGCTCGTTCGCCCCGCGCGACGACGAGCCCGCGGGGGCCAGCCTGGAGCGCTTGTACCCCGAGCTCCTCGCCTTCCGCGACGCGCGCTACGCCGCGGTCGCCTCGCGCTCCATCGACGGCGGCTGGCTCGAGCGGGCCAGCGTGGACGAGGGGCTCGCGGCGCTCCTCGGGAGCCCGAAGGCGTGAGCGGCGCGCCGCGCACACGCGTCGTTCGCGCGCGCAACGTCGGCGCGTACGACGCCTCGGGGCTGCCGCTCGGTGCGCCCTCGGTGCCGGACGAGACGCCCGCGTCGATGCGTGCACGCGGCCTCCTTGCCCTCGCCGAGGAGCTCGAAGGGCTGCGATCGACCGACGCGGTGCGTCGCCCCTTCGTGTGGCGCGCGCTCGCCTCGGCGACCGACGTCGACGCCGTTCGGCTGCGTCCCTTGCCGCACGACGGCAACCCGCGCGGGCGGTTGGCGCTCTGGCCGCTCGACTTCGCGATCGAGCTCGAGGTGGCGATCGACCCGGCCACGCACGGCCTCGTGCTGCCGCGCGACGCGCTCGCGACGCTGCTCGCACCGCTCGTCGCCGGTATCCTCGTCGACGACGGCTGCGCACGCGACCTCGGCACCGCAGAGCCGCTCGTGCTCGCGCCCCACGCCGCGGCGATGGTCGACGCACGCCTCGATCACGCGCTCGAGGATCGCCCGCTCGTCGTGAGCCGCGGCGAGAGGATCGTGTCGTGCCGGGCCTCGCGGGGCACGGACGTCAGCCTCGCGCCCGCCCTGGCCCACGCGCTCGGTGTGGGTGACGGGGCGCGCGTGGTCGCGCACCTTCCGCTCGGCGAGGAGGCGCTCGAAGAGGCCTGGGCGCTGTGCGCGCAGCGCGCGACCCAGGGCTCGCCCTGAGGGCGAGCCTCCCGAGAGCCGACACTCTCAGAGCATGAGTCACTTGGATTGACTCATGCTCTGACGTTTCTTGCCGGAGGGTCTGGCCGCAGACCATCGAGTAGCCGCCCCCCGTTGCCGGGGGGCGGCTCTCACAGAACCGTACTTGTGCCGTTCACATACGGCTCTTCGGGACCGCCGGTTGTCACCCCGGCGGACGGCCGGTTCACGACCTCGCTCACCCCAGCATCAGCG